>JBFLWR010000209.1:0-12390 GCA_040755925.1 Pseudomonadota bacterium | reverse complement strand
AGGAAACCGTTGCGGCACCGGCGAGCGACCCGTCGCACACCTTGGTGATGCGCAGGCCTGGCCGGCCGCCATTCGGATGGCGGATGCGTTCCGTGGCGCAGGCCTTGTTGTTGGCGAGGTCGGTCTCGCCAGGAACAGGCTTCACCTCGGCGCAGTTCTCGACGGTGTCAGACCGGTAGTCCGAAGGCACCACCGCCTTGACGAGGATCGCCGTCGAGGCGCCGGGAGGCAGCGAGATGCCGGCATTGTCGCAGCGGAACTGGCCGGGGCCGCCCGGTCCGCATGTCCATGGCGGCGTCGGGCCGAAGGTCGAGGAAGTCGGTGCGCCGCTTGGGTAATTGTCGACCACCGTCAACGGTCCGCTATAGGTGACGCTGCCGTTGTTGATGATGTCGATCACGAAGCTGCAGACGCCGTCGGCCGTGCAGGCCTCCGAGCGGGCGCGCTTCTTCAGCAGCAGGTCGACCTTCTTCTCGACCGGAGGCTGGCACTGTGGATCGCGGTCGCCGCGCTGGCAGATCGGGATCGAAGCGCAACCGCGATCATTCTGCTGGCTGCCGAACAGCGGCTTGCCGCTGGCCTGGTAGTCATAGGTGGCGCAATTGTTCAGGGCGTTGCCCTGCCATCCGGCCGCCGGCTTGAAGCCGAGCTTGAGGTCGACCGACGCACCCGGGTTGAGCGTGGTCACCGGATAGGTGCAGGTCATCGGCGTGGTGCTGGGTGCGCAGACCCAGGGCGCGTTCGGCCCTGAGGTAAGCACCGAGCCCGCCGGCGTCGTCACCTCGTCGAGCACGATCTTGCCGGTGTAGGGCGCGTCGCCGACATTGGTGACGGTTATGGTGAAGTCGCAGCCGCCGGCCATCGTGCAGCGCGGCACGTCGGCATGCTTCTCGACCTTGAGGTCAGGTTCCTTCTCCTTCGGCGGGCACTTGAGGTCGCGCGGGATGACGATGTCGATCGTCTGCGTGCAGCAAAGCCCCCAGCCTTCCTTCGGCCCGGCATAGGTCTCGATACCGGTGACGACGAGGTGGATGGTCTCGCCTGGCGAGGCGCCGATGATCTTCCAGTTGAGCACGCCGCCGCCATTCGGCACCTGCTGCGTGCTTGGAACGATGGTGATGCCGGGCGTGGTCGTCGACACCTGCACCCACTTGCCGCCCATCTCCGGGCCGACCGGCATGTGGTAGATGAAGGCGCCGCCGCCGGGCACGCAATCGACCGTGCCGCGCTCGAGCTTGAAACATTCCTTGCTCGGGGGCGGCGGCGGCGGAGGACATTCGGTCAGGTCGATCTTGATCGAGGTCTTCACGCCGGTGAGGAGGTCTCCGCCGGGCTTGCCCGGATCCTGCGACGGGATGGTGGTTGCTGGACCGCCCCTGAGCGCCACAATCATCTGGCCTTGATTGTCGACCATCGCCGGCGCCGGAAAGGCTGCCGGATCGATCTTCGCGACAATGCGGAAAGTGATGACGCGTTCGCCCGCGGCGCCGGCGCCCACGAGGCTGGCGGCGCTGATCCGGAAATCCGAAATGGTCGCCGTATCGTTCGGAGCGGCCGATGTGCTGATCGTGGCGCCGGGCAGTTGCGCGCCGGAAGCGCCCGTCCCGTCGCCGGCGATATCAACGCTGACGATCTGCAGGCCGTGCGGCAACTGGTCCTTGAAGTCGAGCCGTGTCGCTTTCAGCAACGCGGCCACGCTTGGTTTGTCGAAGTCCTTCGGGTCGCCGCGCAGGCCGAAGCTTAGTTCATACTCGACGCGGTCACAGCTTCTCTGGCCGCCCCTCTTGGTGAAGAAGGGCACGATCCGCCCGAGTTCCGGGTCGATGGCGTGTGACTGGTCGGGTTCGGCGCCCGGTTGTGGGCTGGCGGCCTGATCGGTCTTGGCCGGGGCCGTGCCTTCGGCAAGCGCCGGCAGGGCCGGCATCATGGCGACCGCGATACCGGCCGCCATCAGCCAGCGCGCGCCGCGCCTGGCGTATGACAGGGGTTTCATGATCGTCTCCATGACGGTTCTTGGGCTGTCCGGCGCGATGCGGGAAAGGGCGGGATTTTTCATCTGTCCCTCCCTCAGCGTTCGCAACTGACGGCTGGCGTTCTGAGCGGCAGCGTCATCTTGCAGCAAGGGTAGTAGCCGCCCTTGTCCTGGTCGGACTTGCGATAGAAGCAGAGGCCGACATTGACGGTGTCGCCAGGATTATGGCCGGTGATATCGATCCTGTAGGGCTTGCCGGGCGCATGCGACATCGGGGTTGTCACCCCGACGCCGGGCGTCTCTGACTGGGCCTTGATCGCATCGCCGCCAAAGCCGGCGTGGTCATGGAGAGTGAGATCGGCCCGGAGTCCGCGGGGCGTGCAGTAATAGTGCACGTCCTCGACATCGAGGCAGGGAGGCAGGTTGCCGGGTGGCGGAAAGTCCGGTGGATAGATCGGCGGCAGGTAGCCGCCGGGAATTTCCTCATAGTAGCCGGCGTGGCCGTCGCAGGGGCGCCAGACCCTGACGTCGCCGACATGGCCCTTGACGTCGGGGTCTTCGAAAAAGCCGTCGAAGTCGACGAACCATGAACCGAAGGGCGGCACGTTGGCCGGCTTGACCAGGCCGCTCGGCGTCAGCTGCACGCCATGCACGGCGAATGGCCCGCCGGCGGCGAGCCGTTGCGCCAGATCCGAGTTCTCGCGCAGCTTGTCGCCGGTGTTGACGACGGTGTCGGCGCACACGCTGGTGTCCAGGTCGCCGTCTGCGTCATAGCGATACTGCAGATCGACGCCGCCGGCGGACTGCCGATTGCCTTGCGGGAAACCGATCGCGTATTCCTGCGGCACCTCTACCCAGGCCGACTCTGTCGTCGGATCGTCTAGGTCCTTGCGCCGGTAGCGGATGAGCTCGCCTTTGCCGGAATCAGCGAAGCTGCTGTAATCGTATCGGTTTTCCAAGGGGCCGCGCTGGGCGAGATACATGAAGCCCTTGTTGTCGAAGGCAATGTCGGTGACGGCGTAGTCCTGGTCGGCCTTGACCGTCAGTTCCCAGCGCGGATCGCGGGCAAAGCCGCCGTCGCTCGCAAGGCCCACCGACCAGATCTCGGCCTTTTCGCCGACGGAATAGTAGAGCCGGCCGCCATGATAGGCGACGGCCCAGACGCGGCGTTGGTCCTGCGTGTAGCCCCAGGTTCCCGGGTCTTCGCTGTTGAAGGCGGCGCTCCGGATATCCATCACCGCGCCGTCGTCGGCGACAGGAGCGAGGCCGTGCGCGGGACGCCCGGCAACGCCATGATCGAATGTGTCGATCAGGTGCCCCTCGATGTCGATGCGATGGATGAGCCCCGTGTCGACATCGGAGGCGAAGAATTCGCGGTGAGCGGGATCGAAGGCGAGCTGGCCGATGCCGGGCCCGCTGTTGGTTTCGATATCCGCGAATTTCGACACTGCTCCCGTAATGCCGTCGATCTTCCAGATCGTGCCCGGTCCACCACCGTTTCGCGCGCCGAACTGGCCGTCCATGAAGGTCGCGCCGGCCGTGCCGTGGCGCTGCCGCTGCGGGCGCCCGCCATTGCTTGCGTCGGGCGCGACGATCTCGATGCCGTGCAGCGAGGTGGCGGCCGCGTATAGGTTGGGAATGCCGGACGGCACGCCGTCGCGCACGCCATCGTCATAGGCAAGGCCGAACACTTCGCCGATCTGGCTGGCGCTCACCTTGAAGGGCGGTGGCGTGTAGACGAGCTGGCCGGAGGCCGGCCCGCCCAGATGCGAGACGTCGAAGATGCGCAACGAGGCGCGCGAGGTGTCGATGAAGGTTTCGTCGACCGGGTTGACGCCGGGCGGCAGGCCTTCGGAATCGGGAGAGTCGAGGCCGGGGATGAAGGTGCCGGGGAACCCGGTCACCGCCATCGAGCCGGGATAGATGATCTGGGTCTGCTGGGCCTCGGCCGCGCCGCCAGGCCAGAGGCTGGCGGACAGCGCCAGGCCGAGGATTCCAAGGCTTGCGGCTATTGCGCGGCGAAAACGGCCGGCGCGGGGGGATATCAACGAGCCGCGGTCGCAAGACATTGAACTCCCCCCGAAGCCAGTTGGAGAAACGTCCGGCCTTGCGGCGCCAATCAGGGCAAGGCGCGGCGTTGCGGCACGTTCTCCCCCGATTGTTTTGTCTGCTTTCCTCCTGGTTACGATACGCCGGCTCCTGGGTAGGGTCAACGGAACCAGTCGGAAGCCGAGCGCGTCGACGCCCTCTCGAAGGCGGTGGTCGCGCTGCGCGCCTGCTGTTTCGGGAGCCCTCGGAACCTCCGGGATTCTGATCATCGACGCCTTCCTCCGGGCCGCACCTCGCGGCATCAGAACGTCAGTCGCGGATCAGAGAGGAAAGGTTCATTGCGGCGGAGGCGAGGCGGAGAGCAAAGTCTTTGCCGGCTAGGGTGGTCACCAGGTCCATTCGCCCCTGCCGAGCACCGACACGGCCTCGACGATGCGGGTGAAGCTGGCGCGAGCGCGGCCGACCATATGCCGGGCCCTCAGATAGCCATGCACCAGGCCTGGCTCCTCGAACCAGAATGCATATCCGCCGGCCGCGAGGATGCGATCGCGATAGGCTTCGCCGTCGGACGACAGCGGGTCGCATTGCGCGGTGATCACCACCGTCGGCGGCAGGTTGGCGAAATCGGCGTCGGCGAGCGGTGACTGGGTAATGTCGCCGGCCTGATCGACGCCGCCGGTGCGGACGTGCTTGTAGAACTCCAGGTCCCGCATGGTCAGCATCGGCGCCTCGGCATGCGTCACATAGGACCCTTTCGTGCGGTCGCCGCCGAGGCCTGGGTAGATCAGGACCTGACCTATCGGCCTCTTGGCGTGGCCGCGCGTGGCGTGCGCGACGGCCGCGCAGAGATTGCCGCCGGCGCTGTCGCCGCAAAGCACGACAGGGCAAACATAGGTCTTCGAAGCCCATTCGAAGGCGTTCATGGCGTCATCGAATGCGGCGGGATGCACGTGCTCCGGCGCCAGCCGGTAGTCGACCGACACCACATCGTGGCCGGTGCGCGCGCACAATTCGGCGCAGACGTCGTCATGACTGTCCAGCCCGCCAAGGATGAAGCCGCCGCCATGGATATAGAGCACCATGGCGCCCTTGTTCGGCGATGCGTTGCGGTAGACCCGTATCGGCACGCTGCTTGTCGGCGTGTCGATGGCGGTCGTCTCGGCTGTGACCTCTTTAGGGTAGCCGGCAAAGAACTCGCGGCACATCCGGTCGTAGATCGCGCGCTGCTGCTCGATCGTATAGTCGATCGTATCGGGCGGATAATAGGAATTGGTCTTCTCGATGAAGGCCCAGGTCTCGGCGTCGATGAGCGTCTTGTAGTTGGTCATGCTGGTTGCGCCATCGGCTGCGAGACTATCTGCCCTTCCAGACCGGGTCGCGCTTCTCCGCGAACGCCCGGAACCCTTCCATATTGTCTTCCGACCCGTAGAGGATATCGACCGTCGGCAACTGCCTGCGCGTCACCTTGTTCATTGCCTCCTGGAAGGTCAGCGCCTCGGCGACGCGCGCCGTCTCCTTGATGGACGCAAAGACCAGCGGTGGGCCGCTGGCGAGCAACCGCGCGATCTCCCAGACGCGATCCTCGAGCTTGTCCTTGGGCAGCACCTCGTTGACCAGGCCCCAGCGATGCGCCTCGGCAACATCCATCCAGCGGCCGGTGAACAGCAGGTCCATGGCGATATGGTAGGGGATGCGCTTGGGCAGCTTGATCGTCGCCGCGTCGGCCAGCGTGCCGGCGCGGATCTCCGGCAGCGCGAAGGACGAATGGTCCGAGGCGTAGATGAGGTCGCAGGAGAGCGCCAGCTCGAAGCCGCCGCCCACCGCCATGCCGTTGACGCAGGCGATCACCGGCTTGTTGAGGTCGCGCAGTTCCTGCAGTCCGGCAAAACCGCCGACGCCGTAATCGCCATCGACCGCGTCGCCGGCTGCCGCCGCCTTCAGGTCCCAGCCGGCGCTGAAGAACTTGTCGCCGGCGGTCTTGACGATGGCGACGCGCAGTTCCGGATCGTCGCGGAACGCCTTGAAGGTCTCGCCCATCAGCCGCGAGGTCTTGAGGTCGATGGCGTTCGCCTTCGGCCGGTCGAGCGTGACTTCGAGGATCGCGCCTTCGCGGCGGGTGGTGATGACGTCAGCCATTCTTCTTTTCTCCAAGCACCAGCAGGGCGTCGGCGATCCAGGCGCCCTTGCCCTCGGCGCATACGATCAGCGGATTGATGTCGAGTTCCTCGATCTCGCCGGCATTCTTCTGCACGAAGTCGGCAATGCCGGCGATGGCGTCGATGGCGGCCTTGACGTCGGCTTTCGGCCGGCCGCGATAGCCTTCCAGCAGCGGATAGAGCTTCAATCCGCGCAGTGCCGCCTCGATGTCGTCGCGCGTCGCAGGCAGCATCAGGGTGACGCTGTCGCGCAGAAGCTCGACCAGCACGCCGCCGGTGCCGAGCGTCATCACCACGCCGAACATCGGGTCGCGGGTGAAGCCGACAATCAGTTCGGCGACGCCATCGCGCACCATGCGCTCGGCATAAAGCCCGGTGCCGAGCGGCAGCAGGTCATGCGCGGCGGCGCTGACGGATTCGGCGTCCTTGAGGTTCAGCCTGACGGCGCCGACTTCCGACTTGTGGGTCACGCCCAGCGCCTTCAGCGCCACCGGGAAGCCGAGCGTCATGGACGAGATCACCGCCTCCACGGCGTTGGATGCCCGCTCGCCCTTCGGCACCGGCAGGCCGGCCTTGATCAGCCGCTCCTTCGCTTCGGCCTCGTCGGGGGTCACATGGCCGCCTTCGGAAGCGCCCGCCGCTCTGGTGTCGACCGGCTGTGCCTGCGGCTCGCGCCAGGCCCAGCCGATGAAGGCGGCGGCCTGCGCGGCGTCCATCGCTTCTGAAATGCCGAACAATGGCACCATGCCGCGCGCCATCAGGCCGGCGGTGTATTCCTCGGGCAGGTTCTCGGGCAGCGAGGACACGATCGCGCCCTGCGCCTTGTTGGTCTTCAGCGCCGCCTCGAAGGCGCGCAGCGTCGCCCACCAGTCGGTGTCGGAGCAGCGGTCGGGGCGCGGGAAGTCGAGCACCAGCATGTTGAGGTCGAAGCCGCCCGACACCATGGCGGTGAAGGTGGCCGTCATCGCCGGCTCATTGTTCCAGATGAAGGTATGGTAGTCGAGCGGATTGGCGACCGCGACCAGCGGTCCAAGCGTCGACTTGACGTGGGCGTGGTGCTGGTCGGTCAGCGTCGGGAAATGCACCCAGCGCCCTTCGGCGCTGTCGGCCATGACGGAGGCCTCGCCGCCCGAGCAGCTCATCGATGAAAGCTTGTAGCCGGGCAGCGGCCCGGTGATGTGGAGGAGTTTCAGCGCCTCGATGAAAGCGGGGATGGAATCGACCCGCGCGATGCCGAGCCGCTTCAGGAACGCCCCGGAGGCAGCGTCGGAGCCGGCAAGCGAAGCCGTGTGCGACACCGTCGCCAGCCTTGCCTGTTCCGACCGGCCGACCTTCATGGCGATGATCGGCTTCTTCAGCTCGCGGGCACGCGCCGCCAGCCGTTCGAAGCCGGCTACGGAATCGAAAGCCTCGATATGCAGGCCGAGCGCGGTGACGCGCTCGTCCTCGATCAGGCCGAACGCCATTTCGGAGAGACCGGTCTGCGCCTGGTTGCCGGCCGTCATCAGGAAGGCGATCGGCAGGCCACGCTTCTGCATCGTCATGTTGATGGCGATATTCGACGACTGGGTGATGATGGCGACGCCCTTGCCGCCTTCGGCGAGCCGGATGCCGCCATGCTGGTCGGGCCACAGCAATGCGCCGTCGGCATAGTTGATCAGGCCGTAGCAGTTCGGGCCGATGATCGGCATCTCGCCGGCGGCGGCGACGAGCTCGGCCTGAAGACGCTCGCCGTCCTCGTCATAGGCCTCTGTCTCGAGGAAACCGGCGGCAAAGCAGACGGCGCCGCCGGCGCCGCGCTCGGCCTGCGCCTTGATGACCTCGATGGTGAGGTGCCGGTTGACGCCGACGAAGGCGGCGTCCGGCGCTCCCGGCAGGTCGGCGACGGAGCGGTAGGCCTTGCGGCCGGCGACCTCGTCCTTTGTCGGATGCACCGGCCAGATTTCGCCGGCAAAGCCCATCTTGATCGATTGCGCCACGACGGCGGCGGCCTGCGTCCCACCGAACACGGCGATCGATTTCGGGCGCAGGAGACGTTCGAGTTTATGCATGGTCATCTTTTCGTTTGAGCGCGATCTTTCCAAGAACCGGGTTCCGGCCATTGGAGATCATGCACTAAGCCCCGAACGGACGCAGCAACGCCCGCGAAATAATATGCCGCTGGATCTCCGACGTGCCTTCCCAGATGCGCTCTACGCGGGCGTCGCGCCAGATGCGTTCCAGGGGAAGGTCGTCCATCAGCCCCATGCCGCCATGGATCTGGATTGCTTCGTCGGCGACGTAGGCCAGCATTTCGGTGGCCTTCAGCTTGGCCATCGCCATGTCCTGATCCGTGACGGTGCCCTGATCGTACTTCCAGCCGGCCTCGAACACCATCAAGTCAGCCGCCTTCAATTCCGTCGCCATGTCGGCAAGCTTGAAGGAAACGCCCTGGAACTTGCCGATCTGCTGGCCGAACTGCTGGCGCTGCGCGGCATATTCGATGGCATGCGACAGCGCGCGCTCGGCGCGGCCGAGGCAGGTGGCGCCGACCTGCAGGCGGGTAGCGCCGAGCCAGGAATTGGCGACGTCGAAGCCCTTGTGCACTTCGCCGAGCACCTGGCTCGCCGGCAGCCGGCAATCGTCGAATTCCAGGATCGAGTTGGTGTAGCCGCGATGCGAGACGTTGCGGTAGCCGTCGCGCACCGAAAAGCCCTCGGTGCCCTTGTCGACGAAGAAGGCGGTGATCTTCTTGCGCTTGCCGCGCGGCGAGTCCTCTTCGCCCGAGGCCATGAACACGATGGCGAAATCGGCGATGTCGGCATGGCTGATGAAGTGCTTGGTGCCGTTGAGCACCCAGTCGGAGCCGTCCTGCACGGCGGTCGCCTTCATGCCGCGCAGGTCCGAGCCGGCGCCGGGCTCGGTCATCGCCAGGCAATCCCACTTCTCGCCGCGGATGCAGGGGAAGAGGTACTTCTCGCGCTGTTCCGGCGTGCCGGCGAGCAGGATGTTCGAGGGACGCGCCACGCAGGTCCAGTGCAGCGCGTAGTTGGCGCGGCCGAGCTCCTTCTCGTAGAGCAGCCAGCTAACGGTATCCAAGCCAGCGCCGCCGACATCGGCCGGCATGTTGGCGGCGTAAAGCCCGGCTTCCATCGCCTTGGCCTTCAGCTCGTCGACCAGTTCGCGGCGCAGCACGCCGGTGCGCTCCACCTCGCGTTCATGCGGGTAAAGCTCGTTCTCGACGAAGGCGCGGGTCGTCTCGACGATGAGCTTTTGTTCTTCCGAAAGACCGAAATGCATGGCTCAGCCCTTCTTCGTGCTCTTCTTCGGCTTTTCGGCCTTCTTCACCGGTTTGGCTGCCTTGGCCTTCTCGGCGGCCTTGGAGGCGGTCGGTTTCTTGGCCGCCAGCTTGGCGAGCTGTTTTGTATAATCCTTGTGCAGCGCGCCGGCGCCCCAGCCCTTGCCTTTGTTCTGCTTCGACAGCGCGTCCATGATCGCGACCAGATTGTCGTCGCGGATGCGTTCCAGCTCGCGGATCGACAGGCCGTGCGCCTGTTCGTCGGACTGCGTCGCGATCAGGTCGACCAGCTCGTCGTTGAACTCCGGCACGTCCATCAGCTTGGTCCATGGCCATTTCAGGCACGGCCCGAACTGCGCCATGAAGTGGCGCATGCCGGCTTCGCCGCCGGCGACGCGGTAGACCTGGAACATGCCCATCTGCGCCCAGCGCAGGCCGAAGGAATAGCGCATGATGTCGTCGAGTTCCTCGACGGTGCAGATGCCGTCCTTGACCAGCCACAGCGCTTCGCGCCAGGCGGCTTCGAGCAGGCGGTCGCCGACGAAAGCTTCAATTTCCTTGCGCACCACCACCGGCTTCATGCCGATCGAGGCGTAGAGTTCCTTGGCGACTTCGATCGCCTCTGGGAAGGTCTGCTGACCGCCGACGATCTCGACCAGCGGCAGGAGGTAGACCGGATTGAACGGATGGCCGACGACCAGCCGCTCCGGGTGCTTCTTCATAGCCACCTGCATGTCGGTCGGCTTGATGCCGGAGGTGGAAGAACCAACGATGGCGTTGGCCGGCGCGTGCAGGTCGATCTCGGCCAGCACCTTGTGCTTGAGGTCGAGCCGTTCCGGCACGCTTTCCTGGATGAAGTCGGCGTCCGCCACCGCTTCCGCGATCGTCTTGGCGAAGGTCAGCTTGCCTTCCTTGGGCAGCCCACCGGGCAGCATCTGCTTGTAGGCGCGCCGCGCGCCCTTAATCACTTCCGAGACCTTGCGCGACGCTTCGGGATCGGGATCGAAGATCGACACGTCGATGCCGTTAAGCAGCAGGCGCGCCACCCAGCCGGCGCCGATGACACCGCCGCCGATGGCGGCCGCCTTGTTGATGATGCTCATGGTCAGGCTCCGGTTCTGGTCTTGGCTGTATCGGGGTTGGTAAGCGCCACGCGCTCGCCGGCGCGGATCACGGCCGGGTCGTATGCCTTGCGCGCGAAGACTTCGAGCACGAAGGGCCGGAAGAATTCGATGGGCAGGGTTTCGTAGTCGGGGTCGAAGCTCGATTGGTCCCAGCGCTCGCAGAACTGGTCGCAATCGTCGAAATAGAGGTGGCCGGCGAAGCGGTCGCGGGCATGCCGGTTGCCGCCGAGGTGATGCGCGTAATAGAGGCGCTGGAAATCGCCATGCTTTTCGACCACCCAGGTGCATTGCTCGCGCACGAAGGGCTTCAATATCGAAGCGGCATATTCGTCGTGGTTATACGGCGCGTAGATGTCGCCGATGTCGTGCAGCAGCGCGCAGGCGATCCAGTCCGTATCGGCGCCGTCGCGCCAGGCGCGGGTGGCGGCCTGAAGCGAGTGGCCGAGCCGGGTGATCTTGTAGCCCGAAAGTCCCTCGTCGAGCTGCACGAGGGCGTCGAGCAGCCGGTCGCCGGTCTTGCCGGCATAGTCGATCTCATGGGCGGTCAGGAATTCGTAGTCTTCCCTGTCGCCATCCTTCATCGCGGTGAATTTGACGGTTGTCATCTCAGACTCCCTCAAATCACGCCGCGATCGGCGCCCGCTTGGTGAGGTTCAGCTTCTTGCGCACTTCCTCTGGCCCAAGCACGCGCGCGCCGAGATTGGTAACGATGCTCGCGGCGCGTTCGACCAACTGCGCGTTGGTGGCCAGCACGCCCTTGTCGAGCCAGAGATTGTCTTCCAGGCCGACACGCACATTGCCGCCGGCAAGCACCGCGGCTGCGGCATAGGCCATCTGGTTGCGGCCGATCGAGAAGGCCGACCAGTTCCAGGTCGACGGCACATTGTTGACCATCGCCATGAAGGTGTTGAGGTCGTCCGGCGCACCCCATGGCACGCCCATGCAGAGCTGCACCAAGGCGTCGGGATTGAGGACCTTTTCCTCGACCAGCTGCTTGGCGAACCACAGGTGGCCGGTGTCGAACGCTTCGATCTCCGGCTTGACGCCCAGCGCCGTCATCATGCCGCCCATGGCGCGCAGCATGCCGGGCGTGTTGGTCATGACATAGTCGGCCTCGGCGAAGTTCATCGTGCCGCAGTCCAGCGTGCAGATTTCCGGCAGGCACTGGCGAACATGTTCCATGCGGTTGGTGGCGCCGCCCATGTCGGTGCCCTTTTCGTTCAAGGGCAGCGGCGCTTCGGGCGAGCCGAACACCATGTCGCCGCCCATGCCGGCGGTGAGGTTGAGCACCACGTCGACATTGGCGTCGCGGATGCGCTCGGTCACCTCGCGGTAGAGATGCACGTCGCGGCGCGGCTTGCCGGTCTCGGGGTCGCGCACATGGCAATGGACGATCGCCGCGCCCGCCTTGGCCGCGTCGATCGCCGAATCGGCGATCTGCTTGGGCGAACGCGGCACATGCGGGCTGCGGTCCTGTGTGCCGCCGGAGCCGGTCACGGCACAGGTAATGAAGACCTCACGGTTCATCGCGAGCGGCATCGTTTTCTCCTCCCAGTAAGAACAAGACGCCAGCATTGCGCGACTTGCCGGAAACTGTTTTGCGTTTTACGAAGCGCTCATGATCAAAAGCGAAAAGCCGACCATCTTTCGCCCCGAGCGCGAAACGCTGAAGGTGACGTTCCTGGTGTTCTCGGGCGCGTCCATCATGTGCGTGGCGTCTGCCGTCGACCCGTTGCGCGCCGCCAACCGCATTTCCGGCGAGACATCGTTCGATTTCAAGCTGGTCTCGGTCACCGGCGAGGCGCCGGTGAC
>JBFLWR010000208.1:0-12177 GCA_040755925.1 Pseudomonadota bacterium | reverse complement strand
TCCTGGGTGCCTTTTTTTTTGGGGGCGGCCGGGGGCCGCGCCCCCCCCGCCCCGGCGCGCCAGAAGAAGGCGGTGCAGGGAGCCTCCGTACAGAAATCGGTGGCCCGCGCCGCGAGCGCTACGCGCCATGTCACGGCCACCATCGGAGCGACCGCGCTGCAGGTGCAGTTCGATGCGGAGCCGGTGGCTCGTCATTACATCCGCCCGGTCGAGAACGTCGTCGTGCCGATTTCGCGCCACTTGCAACTCGTCGAGTTGACCGAGCGCACCTGCAAATGGCCGAATGGCGACCCGCTGTCGGAAGACTTCAACTTCTGCGGCAACGACGCCGCCGAAACCGGGCCCTACTGCAAATATCATTCCCGCGTCGCGTTCCAGCCGGCTGCGGAGCGGCGGCGGGCCAAGTAGTTAAGGGAGTGGGGTGAAGATCGCGCCTTTCAGGCGCCGCCGTGGGTGATCCCCAAGCAACACTGCCTCACCCCCCTCTTTCCAATCACTTCGCTGGCATGATCCCCGGCGCTACGACCTTGTCGGTGTTGTCGCCCTTCGGCCGCTCGGCCGGCATCTGGTCGCCGGTGACGATGTAATAGATAGTCTCGGCGATGTTGGTCGCGTGGTCGCCGATGCGCTCGATGTTCTTGGCGCAGAACAGAAGATGCGTGCAGGGCGCGATGTTGCGCGGATCTTCCATCATGTAGGTCAAAAGCTCGCGGAACAGCGAGGTGTACATGGCGTCGATCTGGTCGTCGCGGTCACGCACGAAGCCGATCCTGTCCACCGAGCGCGATGCATAGACGTCGAGCACTTCCTTGAGTTGCGTCAGCGCAAGGTTGGCTAGTGCTTCGAGTCCGCGGAACAGGCTGTTCGGCTGCCGGCCGTCGACCGAAGCGACACGCTTGGCGACGTTCTTGCCGAGGTCGCCGACGCGCTCGATATCGGCCGAGATGCGGATGGCGCCGACGATTTCGCGCAGGTCCGTCGCCATCGGCTGGCGCTTGGCAATGATCACGATCGCCTTGTCATCGATCTCGCGTTGGCCCTCGTCGAGCACCAGGTCGTCCTGGATCACCTTCTGGGCCAGGCCTTGATCGGCGTTGACCAGCGCGGCGACCGCCTGCTCGACCATGCGCTCGGCATGGCCACCCATCGCGGCGATGCGCTTCGACAGGAATTTCAGTTCTTCATCATAGGCACTGATCGTATGGACGGACTGCATGGAGATGCCTTCCCGGTTTCTACCGGCTTGTTCGTTCCCTCAATCTGCCGCTGATACGCGAGCCGGATGACAGAAAGAAGAAAAACGCGGTTGGCAACCTTTACAGAATCAGCGAGCCGGCAAATTAACCGTGAACGCCGCGCCCTTGCCCACTTCCGACCTGATCGACAGCCTCGCGTTATGACGTGTCAATATATGCTTGACGATCGAAAGGCCAAGGCCGGTGCCCTTTTGGGTGCGGCTGTTCTCGACATCGACCCGGTAGAAACGCTCGGTAATGCGGGGGATGTGCTCCTCGGCAATGCCTGGCCCATAATCCCTGATGGTGACGTCGATGCCCGGCGGCTGGCTGGCCTCGCCACGGGCGATTGACACGGTGACATGCCCGCCGGACTGGCCGTATTTGCAGGCGTTTTCCAGGAGATTTTCGAAGACCTGGAAGAGCTCGTCGCGATCGCCCGGCACGGAAAGCGGACCATCGACATACTCCCGCTCGATGACGACGCCGTTCTCGCTGGCCAGCGGCGCCAGCGAGTCGATGACGCTGTCCATGGTTTGGCGCAGATCGACCTCGGTGCCCGGCTTCAGGTAGGGCTTCATCTCCAGCCGCGACAGCGAGAGCAGGTCGTCGATCAGGCGCGCCATGCGCCCGGTCTGGTTCTGCATGATCTGCAGGAACTGGTCGCGGGCCGCTGGATCGTTGCGCGCCGGCCCGCGCAAGGTCTCGATGAAGCCGGCGATCGAGGCGAGCGGGGTGCGCAGCTCGTGGCTGGCGTTGGCGATGAAGTCGGCGCGCATGCGGTCGATGCGGCGCGTCTCGCTCTGGTCCTTGAAGACCAGCACATAGAGATCGGTTGCGTGGCCGACCGAGGATGCGCTCACCCGGTATGTCCGTTCCACCGGCAGTTTCTCGGTGTAGTCGACGGCATCGGCAGCGACCTCCCCCGAAAGAATGCCGTCCAGCAAGGCCTGCATCTCGGGCGCGCGGAACTTGAGCGACAGCGACATGCCCGGCGCCAGTCCACCGAAGGCGGCGAAGGCGGCGGCATTGGCATGGACGATGGTCGCGGTGCGATCGAAAATGATCAGCGGGTCGGCGACGGCGGCGGCGAGATACTCGCCGGAGAGCCGCTGGAGCCCACTTGCTTCTATCGCCGCCGCGGGGCCTGCGGGCTGGCGCTCGACGTCGACGGGCAGCAATGCCGCCGCAATCAGCACGGCCAGCGCCAGCACCGGTACATAGACCGACGTGCCGGCGAAACCGTAGACCGCGAGGACCGCGATTATGCCGGCGACGAGCAACCAGCGGCCGTGCCACAGCCTGGCCGTGAGGGGCCACCTCGTGCTCCGTTCCGCGCTCGTCTCCACCATAGGCTTGCGTACCCCGCATTCCACTTTGCCGGCCACCGAGACTGCCCGGCCGGCGCATCGCCTCCGAAAATCAAGATCGATTTTCCGAGATGTTCATGCGCAAAATCAACATGCTACAGCGTGCTTGCGTCGCTCCCATAGCATGAGTCCGCAAACTGGAAAGGTTCGTCCGGATGAAAAAAGCCAAGGAAAAGGCCGAAGCGGCGCCCGCCGCGGGGCCGATCAAGATCAAGATCGGCGGCAAGGAACGCGAGTTCGATATCGACAATCCGATGCTTCCGGACTGGATCGAGGCGAACAAGCTGACCGCCGGCGGTTATCCGTACGACAAGAAGATGAAGAGCGAGGACTACGAGAAGGAACTGCTGCAACTGCAGATAGAGCTGGTCAAGGTGCAGGCGTGGCTGCAGGCGACGGGCAAGCGGGTGATGGCGCTGTTCGAGGGGCGCGACGCGGCCGGCAAGGGCGGCACGATCTTCGTGCTGCGGCAGTACATGAACCCGCGAACCGCACGCAACGTGGCGCTGACGAAACCGACGACGCCGGAGCTCGGGCAATGGTATTACCAGCGCTATGTTGACCATTTCCCGACATCGGGCGAGTTCGTCACCTTCGACCGCTCCTGGTACAACCGCGCCGGCGTAGAACCGGTCATGGGCTTCTGCACCCCTGAACAGCATGAGAAATTCCTCGAGGAGACGCCGCATTTCGAGCGGATGATCTGCAACGAAGGCATCCACTTCTTCAAGTTCTGGCTGAACATCGGCCGCGAGACGCAGCTGGAACGGTTCCACGACCGTCGCTGGTCCGCGCTGAAGAACTGGAAGTTCTCGCCGATCGACATCGCCGGCATCAACAAGTGGGACGACTACACCAAGGCCCGCGACCTCATGATCGAACGCACGCACAAGGAGTTTGCGCCCTGGATCATCGTGCGCTCCAACGACAAGCGCCGCGCTCGGCTCGCGGTCATGCAACGCATCCTCCTGTCGCTGCCTTATGACGGGCGCGACCTCGACGCCATCGGCAAGGAAGACAAGAAGATCATCGGCGAAGGGCCTTCGTTCTTGGAAAAATGAGGTCCGCGGACCCGCCGACAGGCGCCCCAAACGTTACAGCGCCGCGCATCTGGCGGATACGCGGCGCTGAGTTTTGTGGCGACGTCAGGCGGCCAGGCGGGCGATCCGCTGCAGCCGCTTCAATGTGGTGTCGTCCTGAAGAGCCTGCTGGAACAACGTGATCTCATGGTCGATGCGGTCGCAAAGCACGTCCGTATCGCCCTTGAGCAGACCGCGCGTCTGCAACAATGCCGCCACCGGCTTCTTGGCGAGTTGCCTGGCACGCGCCAGGGCAGCTTCCTCGGCGCTGCCTTCGGCGATGACCTCGCCTACCAGTCCCAACGCCTTGGCGTCCTCGACCCCCAGCGTCTCGCCCAGGCAGAAGAAGCGGAAGGCGCCCGCATAGCCGAGTTTCTGCGGGGCCAGGATACTCGTCGCCGCATCCGGCACCAGGCCGAAATCGACGAAGGGCACCCGGAAAGTGCTTCCCCTTGAGGCTATCACCATGTCGCAGTGGAACAGGATGGTGCAGCCGACGCCGACGGCATCGCCATCGACGCTGGCAAGGACGGGCTTGGGGAAGGTCGCCAGCATGCGGAACATGTCGGTGACGGCAGCGATCAGTTGCTGGTGCTTGGTGGCGTCGAGAAACTCCGAGAAGTCGCCGCCAAGGCAGAAGCAACCCGCAAGCCCGCGCAGCACGACGACGCGGACTTCGTCGTTGACCGCGGCTTCGTGGAACGTGTGCGCCAGACTGGCATAGGCGTGCCTGTCGAGCACCGGGCGGCCGTCATGCGAGGACACGGTTACAACCAGCGTATGGCCGAGCAGCTCAGGTTCGGGATGGAAGCTCATATCGACCTCCATCGTTACGAAGCCTGCTTCAGGCCGAGCTGACCGGGATAGCCCCTGTTCAGCACCGGCAGGAAGTGGTTGCGGCGCTGGCGCACAACGTCCAGCGTATGCTCGGTGAAGGTCAGCAGCGTCGCCACGACCTGCTGGTTGCCATAGGTGCGCTGATAGCCGAGCGGCGTCGCCAGGAAGTGCAGCTGCAATGCCCGCAGCACCCACATCGGCTCGAACTCGATGATGACCTGGTTGACGTCGCGCTTGAGGCCCCATTCGACGAAGCCGGCAATCAACTCGGTGCCGACCGTCGAGACGCCGCGCTTGCCGTCGCGAAAGCCTGGGGCGACCGCATAACGGGTAAGCTCCCAAACGTTCTTTCCAGAGGGCGACTGACCTTCGCAGAGATCGTAGAGCACATCGGTCAGCAAGTGGGGTCGCGTGGTCGGCAGCATGCGCTGGTAGCCGGCGAGCTCACCATTGCGGATGACGAGGTGGTGCTCCGCCTCGTCATGGTCGAATTGATCGATCTCGAGGCCGTCCGGGCGGTCGAGATCGGTCCAGCCCATCTCCTGGACGAAGATCCTGTGGCGCAGACGATGGACCGCCTCCCAGAGGTCGGGACGTTCCATCAATTCCTGAGTGGTAAGGGAAAATAGCATTAGCCGTCTCCTAGGCTTAAGAGGAAGATACGGCCGGGCTTTCCCGAAAATATTACGCGAACGCGTAGGCAAGAATTTCTAGGCCGGCGCGGCCGACCTAGCTAATATAGCCGCGTCTAATCGCCTCGGCGACTGCCTGCACGCGGTTGGCGGCGCCCAGTTTGCTTTTGGCGTTAAGAAGGTGTTTCTCGGAGGTATGCTCCGAGATGCCGAGTATCTGGGAAATCTCCCACTCGGACTTGCCGACGGCCGCCCATTGCAGGCACTCGCGTTCACGCGGCGTCAATTCTATGTGATCGATGGTCCTGCCGGCCATCGTATGCAGCTGCATGGCGCGGCCGATGGCGTAGGTGGACACCAGCGAGACCATGCCGAATTCCGCTTCCGAAAGATCGACGGACTCGCCGCCCAGCGAAACCATGACGATCTGCCCATCGAGCGTGACCAGCGGAAAGGCGAGGCCATCGCGCAATTTGAACTCACGCGCGTCGCCCATCACCTCGTCGCTGCTCTTGTCGATGATGATGTTCTCGGACGCCTCCCGCCACTGGAAGGGCGCCTGCAATTGCTTCATATGGCCGACGACCGGATCGTGGTCGACATAATTGCGCGCCACGTAGCGCTCCAGCCATTCACCCGGCCAGTCGCAGAGAAGCACATGCTGCTTCTGCTGGCCACGCGGCGTGCCTGGCTGCGGCACCGTGCCAGCCATCAGCGCGGTCAGCCCGAAATTCGAGGTGACGCCGAGCAGCTTCTCGCACACCGCGGCAGCGGTGCCAGCATGCTGCAGCTGGTCTATATATTCCAGAGTTCGATCAAAGTGACCCATCGCAACATCTACCCCATGTTGCTTCTGCTTTTTGTTGCCGGACTGTAGATGCTCGAAGCGCCGTTCGCCATCAACCCCGGATTGCAAGTTCCGCTGCGACGCCGGTTATCTCCCCCGAGCCCGGCATCCGCGTGGCGACTTGCAACAACGCTAAAGCATACGCCTAATTTGGACAGTTGAAATCAAAAACAATTGTGCCCGCGCCGATTTCGTACGAAAAGCCGAAGAGACATGACAGGGCGGAGCCTTATTGTGACAATCCGGTGGATAACGCTGGCCCTGGTTTCGGCGCTGATGGCGGCATCGTCGCTCGTCGGCCCGGCTCAAGCCGCCGAGCCGCAGGTGCCCGTGTTCTGGGACACCAAGGAGCGCCTGCCCAAGCCCGACCTCTCCGCGCTGCCGAGGTTGCGTTTCCTGACCACCACCGACTTTCCGCCTTTCAACTTCATGGACGGCTCAGGCCGGCTGTCCGGTTTCCATATCGACCTGGCGCGGGCGATCTGCGCGGAACTCGGCATCGTCGACAAATGCCAGATCCAGGCGCTGCCCTGGAACGAACTCGACGACGCGCTGCAGAAAGGCGAAGGCGAAGCCATCATCGCGGGCATCGCGGCTACCGCTGAAAGCCGCGAGAAATATGCCTTCTCGCGCTCCTACCTGCAGTTCCCGGCGCGCTTCATCATGCCGAAGTCCAAGGCTTTCGCCGAGCCTATCCTCGACAAGCTGCGCAGCAAGCGGGTCGGTGTCATCGGCGGCTCGGCGCATGAAAGGATGCTGCGCGACTATTTCAGCACCATGCAGGTCGTGCCTTTCGACAAGCCGGAAGACCTCTATGCGGACCTCAAGGCCGGCAAGATCGATGCCGCCTTCGGCGACGGCATGCGTTTTTCCTTCTGGCTGGGCGGCTCCGACGCGGCGGGTTGCTGCCGCTTCGCCGGCGGCCCTTACCTGGCGCCGGAATATCTGGGCTCTGGCATGGCGATCGCCACCAGGGCGGGCGATCCGGCGCTGGCGGCGGCTTTCGACTATGCGTTGCAGGAGATCTCGATCAAGGGCACCTTCGCCGAGTTCTACCTGCGGTATTTCCCTGTCAGCTTCTTCTGATTCGGCCTCGCCCTGACCAATCTCAGGTCAGCGTGCGCAGGCGGGCCTTGGCCGCACGGGCAATCGCCGCGACGGTCAGCGTGTCGAGATCGAGCTTGAGCCGGATAAGCTGCAGCACCCGCACCTCTTCCATACGCATTTCGAGATCGACGGCGGCGACTTCGAAAGCGGCGGCATAGGCGGTATCGCGGAGCCGCTCCGGCAGCGCTTCCGCAGCGCGCGCGAGAACGCCCTCCAGCCCCTCCTTGTCGTGCAGCGCCTTCTGGCACGCCTGGGCGACGGCAATCAGCCTGTCGCTTTTGAAGTCCACGAAGACCGGCCAGGAGCGGACGACGTCGCCGATCCGCGCCAGCTCGACGTCGGTCATGTCGCGGTCGGAAGCCGAGGTGATGACCATGAGATAGATCAGGGCTTCGTGCGGCGTCAGCGAAGGCATTCAGAACTCCTTGATGATGGTGCCCGAAGGTAGGAACGCCTTGAAGGCGCCGCAAGGAAAACCGCCGCAAATCGTTGACGCTCCGGCCTGTCGCGCCTAGAGACGCTGAAAATCTTACCTGCCGCGATAGCCGGCCCATGACTGGAACTTTGACATGACGGGATCAAACATCATCGATCTCAATCCCGAGATGCTGGCGGCCGCGGCCGAAAGCAAAGCCTGGCCGTTCGAGGAAGCGAAGAAAATCATCGCCCGCTACAAGGGCAAGGACTTTCCCGAAACCGTGCTGTTCGAGACCGGATACGGCCCCTCCGGCCTGCCGCATATCGGCACTTTCGGCGAGGTGGCGCGCACGACCATGGTGCGGCACGCCTTCCGCGTGCTGACGGGGGACAAGGTCAAGACCAAGCTTCTGTGCTTCTCGGACGACATGGACGGCATGCGCAAGATCCCGGACAACGTACCGGACCGCGCCGCGCTCGAACCCTACATGCACAGGCCGCTTACGGCGGTGCCCAATCCTTTCGGCGGCGACTATGCGAGCTTCGCCGACCACAACAACGCGATGCTCTGCCGCTTCCTCGACACGTTCGGCTTCGACTACGAGTTCGCCAGCGCCACCCAATACTACAAGTCCGGCCGCTTCGACGAAGTGCTGTTGCGCGCCGCCGAGCGCTATGACGAGATCATGGCGGTGATGCTGCCAACGCTTGGGCCGGAGCGCCAGGCGACCTACAGCCCGTTCCTGCCGATCTCGCCGAAGAGCGGGCGCGTGCTCTATGTGCCGATGAGCCATGTCGACGCCAAGGCCGGCACCATCACCTTCGACGACGAAGGAACCGAAACGACCCTGCCGGTCACAGGCGGCAAGGTGAAGCTGCAGTGGAAGCCCGATTTCGGCATGCGCTGGGCAGCGCTCGGCGTCGACTTCGAGATGTTCGGCAAGGACCATCAGACCAACGCCACGATCTACGACCGCATCTGCAACATCCTCGGCGGACGCGCGCCGGAGCACTTCGTCTACGAGCTGTTCCTCGACGAGGAAGGCCAGAAGATATCGAAGTCGAAGGGCAATGGGCTCACCATCGACGAATGGCTGACCTATGCGCCGACCGAGAGCCTCGGCCTCTATATGTACCAGCGGCCGCGGCAGGCCAAGAAGCTCTATTTCGACGTCATCCCGAAGGCGGTCGACGAGTATTACGCCTTCCTTGGCGCCTACCCGCGACAGGACTGGAAGGAGCGGCTCGGCAACCCCGTCTGGCACATGCATGACGGCCACCCGCCGGCCATCGACCTGCCGGTGCCCTTCGCGCTGCTGCTCAACCTGGTGAGTGCTTCCAACGCGCAGAACAAGGACGTGCTGTGGGGTTTCATCTCGCGGCATGCGCCGGGCGTGACGCCGGCGACGCATCCGGAACTCGACCGGCTGACCGGCTATGCGATCCGCTACTTCGACGACTTCGTGAAGCCGACCAAGGTCTATCGCGCCGCCGACGACGTGGAGCGCGAGGCGCTGGCGAAGCTTTCCGAAGCGCTGGGCGCGCTGCCGCATGGCGCCGACAGCGAGGCGATCCAGAACGCCGCGCTCAACGTCGCGCGTCGGATCGAGCGCTATCAGGACCATTCCAAGCAGAGCCCGGAAGGCGGACCCGGCGTTTCCGTAGCCTTCTTCCAGATGATCTACCAGGTGCTGATCGGGCAGGAACGCGGGCCGCGCTTCGGCTCCTTCGCCGCGCTCTATGGCATCGCCGAGACGCGCGCGCTTATTGAGCGGGCGCTGGCTGGTCAGTTGGCGGCGTAACGGCGCCGTCCTCCGCCGGCAGGATCGACTCCGGCGCGTTCGGCACCGGCTCTGTCGCGGTCGGCAGGGCCGGCAGGCCGCCAAGATCGGGGGCGGCGCCGAAAATGCCTTTCCTGGCGGCGCGCGCCTTGTCGCCCGCCTCGACATAGGGGCCGCCCTGCGCGGCGCGGGCCCAGCCATTCTCCACCAGCCACTCGCCGACATCCTTGTTGCCGATCCAGCACTTTGTGGAAGCGGCGGCGTGCCCTTGAGAAGGGACGGCGCAGACGACGGTGCGTCCGCGCAGGAAGGCACGGAATGCGGTCCGGGCCCGCGTTCCGCAAGCCCATGGCTTCCCTTCGTCGCTGCAGGTCTCGTCGTTCTGGACGACGTCAATGCCCGAGACGGTGACGGAGTAGTCCTTGGCCTGGATGACGCCGGCGGCGGAGGCGACAGGCTGGACCAGCTTGGTGCCGTCCTGGCCGTCCGGCATCTTCGATTTGCGCGGCTTGGGCGGACCGGCCAGCGCCATGTCGCTCAGCGGCGCGCGCGGCTCGACCCTCTCCAGTTCTTCATCAGGCGCGCCTGGCGGGGCCACGACGTCAGGGTCGATCGCCCTTGAGTGCACGACAGGCTTCGGCGGCTGCGGAGCGTCAGGCGGGGTGATTGCCGAGGTGGACGGTTCCTGCGGCGCCGCATCCGGATCCGGCTGCTGCATCGCGTCGACGCCTGGATCGATCCGGTCGACGGCAACCACGCTTTCACCCCCTTTGAGCGCGCGGCCGCCGGCGACGACGAGCGCCGCCATGAGCGGGATCGCCAGGACCGTGAGGACGATGTGAAGGAACCGCACCAGCCCGAACCTACTGGCTGGCCCAGACGATGCGCGCCACCCACTCCACGTCGCCCAGCGCGATGTCGCGGTCGGGGTGGGAGGGATTGAGCGAGACAAGCACGATCGACTTTGCGGTCCGCCGGTCGAGCACCTTGGCCATCACCTCGCCAGCCGTCGTCTTGACGACGACGCGGTCTCCGTTGCGGACGGGCGAGCCCGGCTCGACGATCAGCACGTCGCCATTGCGGTAGAGCGGCAGCATGGAATCACCCTGGACCTTCAGCGCGTAGGACGCCTCCTCCGCACGCGCCGGAAGCTCGACCAGGTCCCAGCCCTGACCCGCCGGATAGCCGGCGTCGTCAAAGAAGCCGCCGGCGCCGGCCTGGGCGAAACCCAGCAACGGCACGGCCCTGCGCTGCTGAGCGGAAGCGCCAATGCGGCCTTCGACCAGCCCGGTGAACTCTTCCAGCGAGGCGCCTGTCGCTTCAATGATCTTGGCCAGGGACTCGGTCGATGGCCAGCGCGGCCGTCCGTCGGACGACAGGCGCTTCGACTTGTTGAAAGCGGTCGAATCGAGGCCGGCGCGCCTGGCCAGGCCGGAAGCCGAGAGCGAATAACGCTCGGCCAGAGCGTCGATGGCGGCCCATACGCGGTCGTGCGAGAGCAAATCCGCTCTCCTTCGGAACAGGAAAAAATGCCTCAACGTGTCTAGCGCGCAGCCGCTCCAATGTCCACCGGCGCAGTTGGCGGATCGTCAAGAAAGCGTCGCGGCTTTCGCGTCCGGCGTGAAGTCTATCCTATTCCGGCCAAGGCCCTCGGCAGGCCCTTCCTGAGCTCTTCGGCATTCATGACCGGCACTAAATCGACAGCGGCATTGAAGGCGAGGAAGAACCTCTCCACGTAATACGGCATCTCGGAGCTGTCTTTCACGTTGACGAACAAATAGGCCGTCCGCTGACCTTTCTCGGCGGTGAAATAGGCCGCCTCCGGCTTCAATTCGGACAGGCTGTGCTCGATGAATTTCTCCATGCTGCCGTCCTTGAGCGCCTTGTTGCCCTCCATGGTCGGAACGGTGATCTTCAACATCATGCGCATGACAATTGCTCCTCCGCCAAACTGTTTCGTTAGCGACAGCTAATCTATCATCCGTACCTATGGCAAAAAAGCCGTGGGCGCCCCGCTCCCTGAAGCGTGATCAGGCCGCCCCCGCCGGTAGTGCGATCCTTCATGTTCGCATGCATCGTTCGATCACGGCCGAAACGTCACCGAGCCAAAGCTCGTTAGGGTGCGGTCCTTGCACATCACGAAGGACTGCTCATGTTGCCGCACCACCAATCCATAGCCCCATCCGTTCTCTATTTTGGAACGCCGGTCGTCCTGATGGTTACCCGCAACCATGACGGCACCGCCAACATAACGCCCTTGTCGTCGGCATGGGCCCTAGGCTCATGCGTGGTCATCGGCCTGAGCTCGGCGACACAGGGAGCAATCAACCTGCTGAGGGATGGCGAGTGCACCCTCAACTTTCCATCGGCGGGGCTCTGGCCGAATGTCGAACGGATTGCACGCACGACCGGGGTGAATCCGGTCCCGGCCTACAAGGCGGAAATGGGTTTCGTCCATGAGGCCGACAAGTTCGCCCTGGGCGGCTTTGCCGTCCAGCCCAGCGAGTCGATGCCGACACCGCGGATCGCGGAATGCCCGCTGCAGTTCGAAGCGCGGTTGCTGACCTGCCATCGCAGCGCGAAGCAGCCTGGCGCAGCCTCGACGAACCTTATCATCGAGGTGGACGTGCGGCGCGTTCACGCGCACAGCAGCATCGTCGTGCCGGGAACAAACCACATCGACACCGCGCAGTGGAATCCGCTGTTCTATGTGTTCCGGCACTACTTCGGGGACGCGGTCGATCTCGGCAAAACCTTCCGGGCCGAACATTGATCGGCAAGCGCCAATTCGGACGGGACTGGATTGGCCTCAAGCCGATAGGGGGCCTGGCCTTGAGTTTCAACAAGATCCGGCCCACTCAACAACAAGAAG
>JBFLWR010000207.1:0-9582 GCA_040755925.1 Pseudomonadota bacterium | reverse complement strand
AGAAGGCGCGCGCGGCCATTGGAAGACGATGAAGGAAGCCGGCCACGCCGTGACCTACTGGCAGCAGACTCCGGACCGGCGCTGGGAGCGCAAGGCGTAGGCTCGGGCTCGCCGAGCGCGTCTCAATCTCCAATCTGGAGATAGTGCCACAAGGCGTCGGCCACCGGCCCATGCTGCCGGTCGCGCCGACGCACCGCCGCGACTGTCTCGGTGCGCCCGGGAATGTGCCTGCCGGCGATCGAGATCAGCCGTCCGTCGCGCAATTCGTCCTCGATCAGCCATTCAGGCAAATGGCCCCAGGCCAATCCGTGCAGGATCAGCTCCTTCTTCATCATATGGTCCGGCGTCGAGCATGAATGCGCGCCGTCGAGGACGAAGAAGTTCTCGGAAGAGGGACGTCGCGCGGTATCGCGGATCACGCATTGCGTGAAGGGCCCCATCGCTTCCGGCGTGATGTTGCGCCCCTCGCCGAAGGGCAGGAAGCCCGGCGCGACCACCGGCAGGAAACGGACTTGGCAGAGATCGATCCGCTCGAGCCGCGGATCGGACGGGTTGGCGCGATGGAAGATCAGGTCGGCCTCGGCATCCATCAGCCGCTCATTCGGACCGCTGATCGCTTCATATTCGAGATGCAGGCGCGTCCTTTTGTGCTCGGCGAAGAAGCGGCTGAGCAGGCCGAGGATCCTTGGCCTCGGGCACACGTCGCCGATGACTACGCGCAAGACGGTCTCCTCGCCACTGGCGAGCTGGCCGGCAAAGGCTTGCAACTGCTCCAACTCTCGGATCGCCAGTTGCGCGCGGCCATGGAACAGGCGGCCTTCTTCCGTCAGTCCTACCCGATAGCCGCTGCGGTCGAGAAGCGTGAGGCCGAGCTGCGCTTCCAGCCTCGCGACGGCGGCGAAGACGGATGGATGGGTCCGGTTCAAAGCTACGGCAGCTGCCTGGAAACTGCCTTCGCCGACGACGGCATCGAAACATCTGAGGTCGTGTAGCTTGAGGCCGTCCACTGTCGTTATTTCCTACAGAGATAGTCAAATCATAGTAATTTTATATGATAGGCGCCACGCCTAACTTTTCCTCATTGAACGCGGCAGGAAGCCCTCCGCCAGACAGAAATGAGGACCAAAAATGACCGACTTGCTCTATTTCACGGCCGGCGACGGCAACCGCATCGCCTATCGGTTCGACGGCGCGGAAGACCGGCCGGTGCTCATGCTCTCCAATTCCATCGCCACGACGCTCCATATGTGGGATGGCCAGGTTCGCGAACTCGCCAAATCCTTCCGCGTGCTGCGCTACGATTTTCGCGGCCATGGCGGTTCCGATGCCCCGGCCGGCGCTTACTCGCTCGATCGCCTCGGCCGTGACGTGCTCGAGCTGCTCGATTTCCTTGGAATTGCCCGCGTTGATTTCCTCGGGCTCTCGCTCGGCGGCTTCGTCGGTCAATGGTTGGGCATCCATGCGCCGGAGCGCATCGACCGCCTGATCCTCTCCAACACCTCGCCGCACCTGGGGCCGGCATCCTATTTCGACGAGCAGATCCGCAACGTGCTCGCGGCAAGCGACCTGTCGGCGACGGCGGACATGTTCATGCGCAACTGGTTCCCGGCCTCGATGCTCGCCGGCCCGAACAAAACTGTGGACGGGTTCCGCTCGGCGATACTCGCCATGTCGCCGCAAGGGTTGGCGGGATGCTTCGCCGCCGTGCGTGACAGCGACCTGCGCCGCTCTGTTCCCTTGATCGTCGCGCCGACGCTGGTGATCGGCGGCGAGGGCGACAAGGTGACGCTTGCAAGCCACAGCGAGGCAATCGCCGCGGCGATCCCCGGCGCGGAGCTGCTGCTCCTGCCCGGTGTTCATTTGCTGAATGTCGAGCGCCCGGCGGAGTTCATGGAGGCGGTCACGCGTTTCCTGAGCAAGGGCTGATCGGAATCGGCCCAGCCGCATGAGCTTGCAAACATCGCTATCGACCGCCTTTTGGGTTAGATAGTCGCGAGCTCACGCGGTGGGGAGAGGATGCGCATCAGGATCGTCGGAACCGGCAGGGCGGTGCCGGCTGGGCGCGTGGCCACGCACTCCCTTGAAGAAAAGCTTGGCCTTGGGCAGGGCGCGCTCGAAACCGCAACCGGTGTCGTCGAGCGCTATGTCTGCGAGGCCGAATCGCAGATCGACCTTGCCCATGCCGCGGCGCGGCTTGCGCTGGAGGACGCAAAGGTCGAAGCCAGTTCAGTCGATCTGATCATCGGTGGCTGCGGCGTGCCCTACCAGCCCCTGCCAGCGACGGCGCCTCTGCTCATGCAGCGCCTCGGCCTCGCCGACGGCTCGGCCGCTGCTTTCGACGTCAACAGCACCTGCCTCGGTTTCCTCACCGCCTTCGAGACCGCCGGCCGCATGATCGATGCGGGGCAGTGCCAGACGGCGCTTGTCTTCTCGGCGGAAGTCGCCTCGCGTGCTCTGCCGTGGCAGGACGCGCCGGAGATCGCGGCATTGTTCGGCGACGGCGCGGCAGCGGCCGTGCTGCGCAAGGCCGGGCCGGGCGAGGGCAGGGTGGCGGCCAGCCTGATGCGCACCTATCCGTCGGCCTGGGAGGCCTGCGGTATCGGCTCCGGCGGCACGCGTTTCGACTTCCAGAAGGACCCGGAAGAGTTTGCCCGCCACGCCCTTTTCCACATGGACGGCAAGGAGCTTTTCCGCCTGACTTCACGCCATTTCAGCGGCTTCGTTTCGGCGCTGCTGGAGCGCGCCGGCTGGACGCATGACGATGTCGACCTCGTCGTGCCGCATCAGGCCAGTCCCTTCGCGCTCGCCCACATGGCGCGGCAGACCGGCTTTGCGCCGGAGAAACTGGTCGACATCTCGGCCCGCTTCGGCAACCAGATAGCGGCTTCCATGCCCTTCGCGCTCGATGTCGCGCGCCGCGAGGGCAGGGTGGCGCCCGGCACAAAACTGCTTTTCCTCGGCACGTCGGCCGGCGTCTCCTTCGGCGGCATGGCGCTGGAAGCTTGACGATGGCTGTGCTCGTCACCGGCGCCAGCGGTTTTCTCGGCTCCCATATGCTCGGGCGGTTGGCCGCTTCCGGCATGCTGGCGCTCGGGCTCGGCCGTGACGAAGAACGCTGCGCGGCGCTCGAAGCCGCCGGCCATCGCATCATCCGCCACGACCTCGCGCAGCCGCTCGACGACGGGCTCGACCCCAGGCTGGTCAGGGTCGAACGGATCATCCACTGCGCCGCGCTCTCCTCGCCTTTCGGCCGGCTGACGGATTTCGTGACTGCCAATGTCACGGCGACCCGGAACCTCGTTGATTTCGCGAAGCGACAAGGCGTCAGCCGCTTCGTTCATATCTCCAGCCCGTCGGTCTGCTTCGCCTTTCGCGACCAGTTCGGCCTCGCCGAGGACGCGGCTTTGCCGGAGCCGGTCAATTACTATGCACGCACCAAGCGCGAGGCGGAAAAGATCGTGCTTGGCCAGCTCGCCATCCACCCCGTGGTGCTGCGGCCGCGCGGCATCTATGGCGAAGGCGACCGCGCGCTGCTGCCGCGCCTGATCAAGGCGGCGAAGAGCCGGCCGCTGCCATTGTTTCGCGATGGCCGGGCAGCAATCGATCTCACCCATGTCGACGATGTGGTCGATGCGGTGATGGCCGCGCTGGCGGCATCCCGAGAAGCCGAGGGCCAGATCTTCAACATTTCCAGCGGCGAGGTGCTGCCGGTGCGCCGCATCGCCGACGAGGCCTGCGCCCGCGCCGGCATCGATGCGCGCTGGCGGCCGATGCCACTCATGCCGGCCATGCTGGCGGCGGGGCTGATGGAAGCTGTGGCGATCCGGCTGCCTGGCCGGCCCGAGCCGCCGGTCACCCGCTACGGGCTCGGCCTCTTCGCTTATGCCCAGAGCCTTGATCTTTCCAGGGCGAAACGCATCCTCGGCTGGACGCCGAAGGTTTCCTTCCAGGAGGGCCTTGACCGGACCTTCGCTGGTGGAGGCGGGGCGTGAAAGTCTTTTTCGCCAACAGCGCTTGGGTGAGTGCGGCCGAACGGCTCATCCTGCGCGGCGGCAGTTGGCGGAGCGTGCGGCTGCGCGTCCGCTACGGCCTGATTTTCCACCCGACAGCGGGACCCGTTCTGGTCGACACCGGCTACACGCCGAAGGCGTTGACGGGAGCAGGGCGCGGCCGGATGCTGCGGCTCTACGGCGCGTTGCTGAAGCCCGAGCTCAACGCCGCCCAGCAGGTCCTGCCGGTGTTGAAGCATTTCGGCCTTTCGCCGGATGATGTCCGGACTGTCATCGTCACGCATTTCCACGCCGATCACATTTCCGGCCTGTCGCTGTTTCCCAGGGCGCGCTTCATCGCCAATGACGCGGCCTGGGCGCGGGTCAAGGCGCGGACGCCGATGCAGAATCTGCGCCATGGCGTCTTCACTGAGCTCTTCCCGGCGGATTTCGAGGCAAGGCTTGATGGCCTGTCGGCAAAGCGGCGGGCCGAGGCCGACGGAGGTGTTCCCGGCGGCGCCGATCTGTTCGGCGACGGCAGCGTCATCGCTGTCGATCTCCCGGGACATGCCGACGGCCAGTTCGGCCTGCTGTTTGGCAAGCTGGAACGGCCGCTGCTCTATGCCGTGGATGTGCAATGGCTGATCCGGGCGTTAACTGAAAGCCGCACGCCCGGCTTTCCGGCGACTTTGATCGCCGAGGATGCCCAGGCAATTGAGTCGACCAGCGCCATGCTGCGGCGCTTCCTTGCGACAGGCGGCGAGGTGATGCTTTGCCATGATCCGGAACCGACCGCCTACGACCTCCCACCAAGCGATGTGAGAGCCGGATGAACGGGCTGGCGGAAGCTGTCGGTTCCTTCGCGCTGACTCACTGGGTCTCACGGAAAAGCCGCGCGGAGTTCGAGCGCTGGCAGGCGGCCGCGCTGCGCCGCTTCCTCGACAGCGACCTGTCCCGCGCGCCTTTTTATCGACAGGCGCCGGCGCGGCTTACCGATCTGCCGGTCACAGACAAGGCGTTGCTGATGGGCCGTTTCGAGGCTTTCAACATCCACGGGCTCACGGCAGGCGAAGGCTGGGCGGCTTTGAAGCGCGATGGTCGTATCGGCCCGCTCACTGTCGGCGCCAGCACAGGCACGTCCGGCAATCGTGGGCTGTTCGTCATTTCCGAGGCCGAAAAATACCGTTGGCTCGGCGCTATCTTCGCCAAGGCGACGCCCGACCTTCTGTGGCGCGGCATGCGCGTCGCCGTCATCCTGCCGCAGAATACCGGGCTCTATGACAGCGCCCGCAAATCGCGGCTGGTCAGGCTCGCCTTCTTCGACCTGACGCGTGGGCCGGAGCGCTGGCGTGAGACGCTCGAAGCCTTCGACCCCACCGTGATCATCGCTCCGCCGAAGATCCTGCGCCATTTCGCGGCCGAGCGCTTCCGCCTTCGGCCAAGGCGCGTCTTCTCGGCCGCCGAGACACTCGACCCGGTCGACCGTCCAGTGATCGAAGCCTTCTTCCACCTGCCGCTCGAGCAGATCTACATGGCGACCGAAGGCCTGCTCGCCGTCACCTGTCGGCGGGGCGGGCTGCATCTCGCCGAAGATTCGGTCTTCTTCGAGTTCGAACCGGCGGGCGAGGGGCTGGTGACGCCGCTGGTGACCGCGTTTCGCCGCCAGACCCAGATCATGGCGCGCTATCGCATGAACGATCTGCTGCGATTGTCGGAAAAACCCTGCCGTTGCGGCTCGCCGCTGCGTTGCGTCGATGAGATCGTCGGCCGCATGGACGATGTCTTCCGCCTTGCTTCCCCGAACGGCCCGGTCCTCGTCACGCCGGATGTGCTGCGCAACGCCGTGCTCAAGGCCGACCGCCGCATCGACGATTTCCGCCTTATCCAGACCGCGCCGAATGCGATCGAGCTCACGCTTGCGCCGACCCTGGACGACGACGCGGCTGTCGCCGCGTGCCAGGCGGTGCGCACGCTGCTCGAGGCAAGAAGGGCAAATCCGACGGTAACTCTCGTCCGCGTACCGCTGCCACTGGAAACCGGCCGCAAGCTGCGCCGCGTCGAATGCCGGCTGGGGCACGCATCGTGAGCCGGGCAGCCACCATCGAAAGGCCTTTGCAGCAGGCCGACAGGGTCGAGAACAATTCGGCCAAGGTCCAGGCTTTCGTCAATCTTTTCAGCGAGATGCCGGTGCAGGATCTTGTCGCCAACCTGGCGACCACGGTCGAGACGTTCGAGGTTGCCAGCCGAACCTTCCCGCTGACGCTCAACGACGCCGGGGATGCGCCGAATTGCTACATCTGCTGCCCGTCCAGCGCCTATATCGACTATGCGATTGACGAGACGCGCAACTTCGCCGCCCGCCCGCTGCTGCGGCGCGCGCTGAAGGCGCTGATCGGCGCCTGCGCGCCTCTAGTCAGGGCAAGCGGTCTCGACCATCAGGTGCAGGTCAACAACTGGCTTTATTCGACCAATCCCGTACCGCTGCTTGATCGGCAGACGGTCTCCGCGCTGCGCATGGCGCTGGTCGCGCGCTTCCCGGACCGCGCCATCGTGATCCGCTCGCTGAACGAGATCGCCGATCCGGCCACCATTGCCGCCCTGAAGGCGGAAGGGTTTCGCATGCTGGCGGCTCGGCAGATCTACATATTCGCCGACCGCGGCGCCGCTCCGGCCATGACGCGCGACATGAAGCGCGACCGCGCCCGGTTGCGCGCGACAGCCTTCGAGCATGTCGGCGATGCGGACTTCACCGAGGCCGACTATACGCGCGCCGAAGCGCTATACGACATGCTCTACCTGGACAAATACACGCCGCTCAACCCGCACTACACGGCCCGCTATATCGGCGAGATGCACCGGCGCGGCATCATCAGCCTTACCGGCCTGCGCCGTCCGGGCGGCGAACTGGTCGCGGTCACCGGCCTGTTCGAGAATGGCGGCACGCTAACCCAGCCCATCGTCGGCTACGACACCGGCCTGCCGGTCGGGGAGGGGCTCTACCGCATGGTGATGGCGATGGCGCAGGACCATGCGACAGAGCACGGCCTGTTCTTCAACATGAGCGCCGGCGCGGCCGGCTTCAAGCGCCGGCGTGGCGCTGTCGCCGCGATCGAGTACAACGCCGTCCATGCCGGCCACCTCCCGCCTCGGCGGCAACTGGCGATCCGCATCATGGAGAGCCTGCTGGCGCGGATAGGCATTCCACTGCTCAGGAGGTTCGAACTGTGAGCGGGAAGGATCACTGGCAGGCCGTGGCGCTGTCGGCCGACATCGGCAGACGGCCAAAGCGCATCTTGCTCGACGGGCAATCCTTGGTGTTGTTCCGCTCGGCGCAAGGCATTGCGGCCCTGTTCGACCGCTGCCCACACAGGCTGGTCGAGCTCTCGACCGGCAAGGTCGTCGGCGGCGAGATCGAATGCCCCTATCACGGCTGGCGCTATGACGGCCAAGGCCGCTGCACCGCCATTCCCGGCCATGTCGGCGCCATGCCGCATTACCGCGTGCGCCGCTACGCCACGATCGAGCGCGACGGCGTCGTCTTCGTCTCCTCCGGCACGCCGCAGGGCGAGCCCTATCTCCATTGCATGCAGGACAAGGATATCATCGTGCGGCGGGTGCGCAGCTCGACCCAGTCGACGGTGCTCGATGCCGCTGAGAACATCCTCGACGCCACCCACACTCATTTCACGCACAAGGGCCTGCTGCGCGGCCTGACCTCCAGGCGCCATCTTGTGCGGGTCGAGGTGACCGGTGGCGAGGGCTGGGTCGAGGCCTGTTACACCGGCGAGGATCGTCAGCAGGGCCTGATCAGCCGGCTCCTGGAGGGCGAGCGGGCGAAAACCATCGGCCGCTTCCGCTACCCCGGTATCGCCGAGCTTGAATATTGGAGCAACGATGGGCTGGTGCTCGCCACCACGTTCCATTTGCGCCAGGCCGACGAGCATACGGTCGAAGGGATAGGCTGGCTGATCGGCCGGCGCCAGGGCCTGCTCGGCGAGTTGAAGGCGCTCGCCTTCAAGCCGCTCTTTACCATCGCGCTTCACCAGGACAGGCGGGTGCTGAAATCGGCAAGCGACAACGCCCGCTTCGCGCCTGCGGCGCTGCCGGTGATCGGTCCGCTCGATTTCTTGCGCCGCGACATCGCGGCCATCATGGAGGGCAAGATGCCGGCCGCGGCGGACGAGGCGAGGGTGCACCAGATTGAATTGTGAACTAAAGTTCACGGAAACTTGATTTGCCGATGCCTGTGAATTATAGTTCACAAATGATCGAGGTCCGACAGACTGCTGATTTCACCAATTGGCTGGAGGGGCTTCGCGACACGGCGGCGCGCCTACGGATCGTTGCTCGCATTCGCCGGGTCGAGATCGGCAACATTGGTGACGTCAAATACTTCGACGGCATCGGCGAGCTTCGCATCGACCATGGTCCCGGCTACCGGGTCTACTTTGTGAAGATTGGAAACGCCGTAGTGATTCTTCTCTGCGGAGGCGACAAATCCAGCCAGAGGCGGGACATCTCGAAAGCAAAACAGATGGCAAAGGAGATATGACGATGCCTCTCGAAACCACTCGCTTTGATATTCTCGACCATCTGAAGACGCCGGAAGATCGCTTGGCTTATATCGAGGCTGCTTTCGAAGATGGTGACCCTGCGCTTATTACCCACGCGCTAGGTGATGTGGCACGGTCCATCGGCATGACGGCCGTGGCCAAAGAAGCCGGCGTCACCCGGGAGGCTTTGTACAAGGCGCTGAGCGAAAAGGGCGACCCACGTCTCAGCACACTGCTAGGTGTCACCAAGGCACTCGGCCTGCAACTCTACGCTAAGCCTGTGGATCCCGGTTCACTCGGTGCGTGAAGGCCTAACCCGGCCCGTTCCACTCGATATCCCGCGTCGATGCCGCCTGCAGGCTGATGCACTGGCGAAGCGCAGCGGCACCGATCTCGGCAAGCGCCGGCCATTGCGCTTTCACCGGCGCATGGTCGCCGGGCCAGTCGAGCAACTCCCGCCCTTCGCGCATTGCCTGCTGGAAGCGGCCGAGACCGCCGGAACGCAAGGCGGCAGGCAGGCCATAGATCCACATCGCCAGCCGGGCGGTTTGCGGCGCGGCGACATCGGGCGGGACTTCCGGCCCGTCCCCCAGCACCGCGTCGGCAAAGCGCGCCGGATCGTGGAAGAAATGCAGGCCGCTGACGGCGCGGGGGTTGCATTCCAGCGGCAGCACCTTTCCATCTGCCTCGCGCATCAGGTCGAACGAAATCTGCCCTGTCCATTGGGTCGCGGCGACGATGCGTTCGACGAAGTCACTCGCGGCATCGTTCTCCACCCGCTCGAAGAAAATGCCGGCGCCCTTGCCGGCGCGATATGCCGAGCGATAGAGCGCCAATGCCTTGAGCCTGCCTTCGCGCGCCACCGCATAGGCGCTGATCTCATCGCCCTCGACGAAGCGCTGCGCCACCCACGACATGGCGGGCGAGGGGGCGATGGCCGCGAGTTTCTCCGGTGCGGGCCGCAACAGAACATGGCTGGCGAAGCGCGACCAGACCGGCTTGAACACCAGCTCGCGCGAGCGGCCACGCACCGCGCGGAG
>JBFLWR010000206.1:0-2438 GCA_040755925.1 Pseudomonadota bacterium | reverse complement strand
GTATCGGCGCCCGTTCGGCGAAGCCGGCCGTGTCGACCTCGGCGTTGTCTGTTCCGTTCATGGGGAAATCCTCGCTGTTCGCATATCCAGCAGGGACTTTATTCGAAGTTATGATAATGCTACAATTGAATTGACCTGATAATGATTATGCGAGATGCGCATGAACATACACGATCTCGAAGCCTTCGTCGCCGTCGTCGAGACCGGCTCCATCGTCGGCGCCTCGGCCAGGCTCAATCTCACCCAGCCCGGCGTCACGCGCCGCATCCAGAATCTCGAGGAGCGCCTGAACGCCCCCTTGCTCGACCGCCAGTCCAAGCCACTGAAGCCGACCGCTTCGGGTCGCGAGGCGTATGAGCACGGCCGCCGCGTGCTGCGCTCGCTGGAGGATCTGAAGGCCGGCGTCTCGCCGGCAGGAGAGGTGAGGGGCGAATTCCGGCTCGGCATTATGCCCTACTTGTCGACCAGCGCGCTCTCCGAGCCGCTCGACAGCCTGCGCACTGCCTTCCCGCAATTGACGCTGAAAATCACCTCCAGCCTGTCGCCGCGACTGGTCGAGCAGGTGCTGCACAGCGAAATCGACGCGGTTGCCGTCTGTCTCGCGGACGGCGTCGCCCCGCCGCCCGAGCTCGTCGGCGACGATCTCGGCGCGCAGGCGGTGCTGCTTGTGGCCTCACCCGGTCTCGGCGTTCCAAAGCCCGCCGAGCTCAACGATCTCGCGCGCTATCCCTGGGTGCTCAACGAGACCGGCTGCGGCTTCCGCGCCTTCATTCGCCACAGTTTCGAGGTGGCGCGGCTGCCGTTCCAGGTCGGCGTGGAGGCACAGGGCGCGGACCTCAGGATGTCGCTGGTGGCGCGCGGCCACGGCATCGGCGTCGTCACGCCGGGCGCCTTGTCCGGCAGCCCGTGGCGCGACGCGGTCGAGGTCGTCGACTGCCCCGGCTTCAGGCCGCAGGTGCGCTGCTGGCTGCTCCACCGGCCGCCCGCCGGGAGGCTGGCGCGCCCAATCGCGGTGTTCCGAGACGCGCTGGCCGAGGCGCTGAAGGGCCCGATGCCCCTGATGTCGTGAGAAAAGTAATGGCGCTCGCGCCATAACAAAACGGCGCTATGCCTTCCAGCTTGAGCTGCTTGCGGATTTGGCTAGGGCTTTGAAATAGTCTGAAAATTGTAAGGCCGTTTGTGCCGGTAGCTGCTTTTCCGGCCATGCCCAATCCTTGACCCATCCCCCGCCGCCGCTATCTTGGCGCCCATGCCCGACACCGCTCCTTCCGCCGCCGCTCCGCTCATCGTCATCGACCTGCAGACCGGCATGTTCGATGGCCTTCTCGAGCCGCCCATCCATGACGCGGACGCCATCGCCGAGCGTGCCCGCGCGCTGATCGACTGGGCGCGGCGCACCGGCCGCAAGGTCGCCTTCATCCGCCACGATGGACCGGCGGGCGACCCGCTGGCTCCCGGGGCTGCCGGCTGGTGGGTGTGGCAGCAGCTCGGCCAGGCCGCCGACGAGCCGACCTTCGGCAAGACCGTGCGCAATGCATTTTCCAACACAGCACTTGCCGATTGGGTGGCCGGGCAGGGCGCCAGGGACGTCGTGCTCATCGGCGCCCAGACCGACTTCTGCATCGCGGCCACGGTGGAGGGCGCCATCGCGGAGGGTCTCGGCGTCACTGTGGTTTCGGACGCGCATTCGACGGTGGATTCCCAGGACGAGAAGGCGCCGGCCATCATCGCGCGGCACAACGAGGCCTTCGTCGGGCAGGGCGCGCGGCTGGTGACGACGGCGGGGCTGGTTGATGGTTGATTGCCCGGCGTCGCGATCCTTCGCGCCCCCCTCTGTCCTGCCGGACATCTCCCCCACGAGGGGGGAGATCAGCCCTCATCGCGGCTTTCGCCAATCACCAACGCTGCAAAATTGAGCGACGCGCCAAAACTGCCAATCTCCCCCCAAGTGGGGGAGATGTCCGGCAGGACAGAGGGGGGCGCTGTCCCGCCGGCATTCGGAGTTTTGAAATATCCTGCCCCCAAACCCAAGGAGCCCATCATGCCCACACTTTCCCTTCCTGCCGAAGGCGGCTGCCGCTGCGGCCGTGTGCGCCTGAGGATTTCGGCAAGGCCCTTGCTCACCATGGCCTGCCACTGCACCGGCTGCCAGTCGATGTCGTCGAGCGCCTATTCGCTGAGCGCGGCCATTCCCGCCGAAGGCTTCGAGGTAACGAAAGGCGAGCCGGTGGTCGGCGGGCTGCACGGCGCGTCGAAGCATTATTTCTGCGGCTACTGCATGACCTGGATGTTCACCCGGCCGGAAGGACTCGACTGGTTCGTCAACTTGCGGCCGACCATGCTCGACGATCCGAGCTGGTTCACGCCTTTCATCGAGACCTGGACCGGCGAGAAACTGCCCTGGGCGACGACGCCCGCCATGCACAGCTACGCGGCGC
>JBFLWR010000205.1:0-2664 GCA_040755925.1 Pseudomonadota bacterium | reverse complement strand
GCCGACACCGAAGACATCGCCGTGTCCCACCATCGTCGCCAGTCCTTCGACATCGGTGAAGCGCGGCCGGTTCGATTTGACCAGGGAGACTGAGCCGGGATCTGTCACAGCGCGGAAGCCTCGATGCGATAGCGGGTCACGAACGGTTCGTCTGTCGAGAATTCCCGCGCGGTGGCGATGCCGGATCGCGCGATCGGATTGTCGGCCAGCGCGGTCGCCGGGCCGAGCCCGAAGGGCGAGCAGATCGGCTCGATGCCGATGGCGACGTGGCGCCCATTCCAGGGCCACGCCTTGCGTCCGCGATTGGAATACCAGAGCAGGAGGCTCGGGAAATGCTCCTTCTGCCAGCTGAGCTTCACCCGGTAGCCCTCCGCGTGGTTGGCGAGCGCGGCCGAGCCGTCGAGCCCTTCGATCTGCAGCAACTCCTCGGTGTCGACGGGCAGAGGCAAGCGCGAGGCGTCGACTGTACCGCCGGCGCGCGCGGGCACGCTGGTCAGATCGGTCAAGGATTTGCTTCGGGCAAACAGCTCCGCGCCGGGTTCGACATCGTGCGGGTAGGTACGGCCTTCATCGAAGCCGTCGAGTTCCAGCGTCGCGGCGCCTGTCTCGGCTGGGAGCCGGAACACCGGATGCAGGCCGATCGGCAAGCGGCAGGCGCGGCGCACGAATATCCTGAATTCAATGTCGATGGCCGGCGCCGATGGGTCGGGCGTCACGGTCCGCTCGGCGCGCTCGACCGGGCTTGCCTCGGGGTAGGTCAAAGCCAGCGACAGCGATCCATGCTTGCTGTCGCGCCAGGTCCAGTCGTGGTTGGAGCTGTGGCCATGGACCTCCTCGTCCGGCGCCGGCGGCCCCATGACGCGCGCCCAGGTCTCCGGCCATCCCTCGACGGGCACAGAGTAACCGAACGGCACGCAAGGCCATTCGCCGCGCAGCTTGCGCAGGATGCCCGGCAGCGCTCCGGTCTCGGGCTCGTTCGCCCAGGGCGCGACATGCATCGGCGAGACCTGCCGGCCATCGCGCAGCAGGAAAGTGACCGGCGCCAGCATCGCGCCGAGCCGCTGCACGGTCAGCGCGCCATGCGCCCAGCCCAGGCCGCGGTAGTCGTCGCCCGTCATGAACCGACCTTCTTCACGGCGCTCTTCTCGGCGAATTCCTTGACGCGCCGCTGGCCGATCTCGCTGCGGTAGAGCCCGCCCAGTATGTTGCGCTCCATGGCGAGGCCTTCAGCCAGATCGCCCGACACCGCGTGCGCCGTCAGGGCTTTCAGGCCTTCGATGGCGGCGGCGGGCTCGGCGGCGATCATCGCGGCCAGTTCCAGCGCGCGCGGCATCAGCTTTTCGACATCGACGATCTCGTTGACCAGCCCGGCACTGACGAATTCGGAGGCCGGCATGATGGCGCCGGTCATCAACAGCAGATTGGCTCGGTTGCGCCCGAGCTTGGCGACGCTGCGCTGTGTTCCACCACCGCCGGGGATCAGCCCGAGCTTGATCTCCGGCAGGCCGAGCTTGGCGAACTGGTTGGCGATGACGATGTCGCAGCACAACACCAGCTCCATGCCGCCGCCCAGGGCGAAGCCGTTCACCGCCGCGATCACCGGTTTGCGGTTGTTCTCGATCGCCGCGTACATGCGCATGCCGGCAGCCTGGAACGTATCGAACTCGGCGGCGGTCTGCGCGGCGTATTCCTTGATGTCGGCGCCGGCCATGAAGCCGCGCCCCTCGCCCGTCACCACGATCGCACCGACGCCCGCGTCTCCCGACAACGCCTCGAACGCCTCGGTGATCTCGCCTTGCATCAACCGGTTCATGGCGTTGAGCTGGTCGGCGCGCCGGAAGGTGACGACCGCGACGCGGCCCTGGATTTCGACCGTGAGTGTCTGATAGGCGGTCATCGTCAAGCCGCGTCCACGGTCATGTCGCCGGAGGCCTCGAGTGCCGCGATCTCATCCTTCGACAGGCCGAACTCAGCCAGGATCTCGCGCCCATGCTGGCCGACCAGCGGCGCCGGCCGCTCGATGGTCGCGGGCGTCTCGCTCATCTTGACCGCGGGCGCCACCACCCGCACCTTGCCGCCGCGCGGATGCTCGTAGCTGGTGATCATGCCCATATGCGTGACCTGCGGGTCTTCGGCGGCGCGGCGGATGTCCTTCACCTCGGCGCACCAGATGTCGGCCTTGAGAAGCCGCGCCAGCAGATCCTGCGTGCCGAATTTCTTCGTCTCGGCGTTGACCTTCTCGAACACCTCGTCGCGCTTGTCGAACAGGGTTTTCAGGTCGTCATAGACGGCAAGCTGCGGCGCCTCCAGCACCTCGTAGAGCGTCCTGAACGGGCTCATGGCGATCGAAACGTAGCCACCATCCTTCGTCTCGTAGATGCCGAACGGCGCCTGCATGCCGGGATGGCCGATGCCGGAATTCGGCCGCACGAAATCCTCGCCGAGATTGAGCACGGCGACATATTCCTGGTTGAGGTGCGCCAGAAGGCCGGCCAGCAGGTTGACCTCGATCTTCTGGCCCTTGCCGGTCTTCTCGCGATAGTAGAGCGCCGACAGGATGCCGTAGACCATGTTCATGGCGCCGATCTGGTCGGCGAGGCCGGCGCCAGCGGGAACCGGCGCCTGGTCGCCGCGACCGGTGTTGGCGATCAGCCCGGCAAGGCC
>JBFLWR010000204.1:0-3201 GCA_040755925.1 Pseudomonadota bacterium | reverse complement strand
CGGTGGGCCGCTGCGGAATGCCCCAGACCAGCGCCAGATAGGCGCGTTCGAGGTCGCCGGTGCGGCCATGGTCGGCGAAGGCCTCGGAGAGCGCCTTGTGGGCGCGGTCGGTCTTGGCCACCACCATGACGCCGCTGGTTTCCTTGTCGAGCCGGTGGACGATCCCCGGCCGCCTGACGCCGCCAATGCCGGAAAGGCTGTCGCCGCAGTGGTGGATCAGGGCGTTGACCAGCGTGCCCGTCCAGTTGCCGGCGCCGGGGTGGACGACCAGCCCGGCCGGCTTGTTGATGACGACCAGCTCATCGTCCTCGTAGAGGATGTCGAGTGCAATGTCCTCGCCCCGCGGTTCGGCCGGCTCCGGCTCCGGCATCACCACCGAGACGCGCTCGCCGGCCGCCATCTTGCGCTTGGTCTCCTCGACCGGCTTGCCGGCTATGGAAACGGCGCCCTGCCTGATCAGGGCCTGCACGCGACTGCGCGACATGTCGGGCCCGAGCTGGGCCGCGAGCCATTGATCGAGGCGCTGGCCGGCAGCGTCGGCGCCGGTGTCCAGCACGACGGCTTCGCTTTCCATCGATTCATCCCCTATCAAATTGGGGGCCTGTTGGTTATGAGCGCTCATAGAAACCGTTGCGGATTGTTTAGCCATGGCCCGGCCTGTCGCCGAAGAAGATGTTGAAGGCGGGGAAAAGCCGCTCGACCCGGAAGCCGAAAAGGTGCGCCGGAAGCTCGTCCGCTTCATGGGCATCAATCTCGGCCTGCTGTTCCTTGCCGTTATGGTGGTGATCGCGGCGCTTGTCTACAAAATGAACAAGGCGCCGGGTACGGCGCCGGCCGCCGACGTCCAAGTTCCAGCCGGCGCGGCCCTTGCCGGCGACATCGTGCTGCCGGTCGGCGCGAAGGTGATCAGCCAGTCGCTGTCGGGGAACCGACTGTCGATCGACGCCGAACTCGCCGACGGCAGCCGCGCCATCTTCCTCTACGACATTGCCGAGCGCCGCGTGATCGGTCAGTTCCCAATCCGTAACAAATGAGCCCGCAACAAATGAGCGGTTTCGCCGGAAACCGAGCCATTGCGACGGTTGCGCTGGTCGTCAGGAATTATGACGAGGCGATAGCCTGGTACGTCGAGCGACTGGGCTTCGTACTGACCGAGGACGTCGATCTCGGCGGCGGCAAACGCTGGGTGACCGTCCAGCCGGGACAACGGCAGGGCGCGAGGCTGATGCTCGCCGAAGCTTCCAGCGAAGCGCAGGAAAGCCGCATCGGCAACCAGACCGGCGGCCGGGTTTTCCTCTTCCTCGAGACCGATGATTTTGCCCGCGACCATCAGGCGATGCTCGCCCGGGGCGTCGAATTCCGCGAGGCGCCGCGCTTCGAGGCCTATGGCACGGTGGCGGTTTTCGCCGACCTCTACGGCAATCTCTGGGACCTGATCGAGCCGAAACGACAGGGCCGAAGCAGGCTGTTCGGCAAACTGCGCGAAGCAGCCTAAACCCCGAGCGGGCATTCCTTGGCAAGCCAACGAATGCCCGCTCGGGTCTTTTGTCGTAGTCGCAGATTTCTGTCGGAAAACAGTACGACACTTTTCCGGGATCTGCTCGGTTGCTTTTTCCCGGCCGTCAGCCTATGTAGCCGGTTCTTGAGCGCGCCCATCGTCTAGCGGTCAGGACACCGCCCTCTCACGGCGGGAACAGGGGTTCGATTCCCCTTGGGCGTACCAAGCAACTGTCAAGGTACCCGGCAGCCAGTCTGAAGGCCGACTAACAACTCGGTCGACAACTTTCCTGAACAGCCTGAGGCGGCTCAGAGACTCCCTGGGGCTGGCTGCGGCCAGACCGTTCCCGGCGACGTCTGCCAACCAATCACTGAGGATGGTTGTCACAAGGTTCGAACGCCGCCGACTGGTTTGAAGCAGTCGCTCGAAGGCGATGGTTCTCGGCGGGCTATTTCCTCAATGAACGGAGACGTTCCGGGCGAGCCCTCGTCGCCCAGGCGGTGGCGCTGAGCAAGGTTCGATTGTTGTTGGCGGGGACGATCTTCATCAGACGCCTTCTGGCTTCAACTACTCGCCTTTGCTCGGACCGTATCCGATCGCAAAGCGCGAGATTGATGCCGACGCCACAGTCTTCGTCCAGCATTTCCTTCGCACGCTTGAGTGACAACTCCGCTCGTTTGACGCGCTGCCTGGCGCTTGCCAGTTCCAGCTCCAACATGTCCATTATTCCGTATTCCGTTCTTTGCGGTCCTTTCGTCGGGTAAACCGTCGCCGCCCGCATTGGTTCCGGCCGCGGGGTCTCCAGGACAGGTCGGCTGGTCAATGCCGCGCTTCTGGCGCAGCGCCGTATATTGCATTAGCATTCTCTCAATCAGACCTAGCCGGCGCTGGAGAAAGCGCGGAGAATAGTCAGGGGAAATCCGGGCGGCGATTGTTGCGCGCGATATGACTCGCGACCAGGCTTTCGAAATCCGTCCGGCAGAAGGCAAGGCATCCCGGGAGGAGCCAATGCAAAAGCTGCAATCGCAGGGCGTTCATCATATCACGCTGGTCGGCGCCGGGCGCCAGACCTCTATCGATTTCTGGGAGGGCGTGCTCGGCATGCCTTTCATCTTCGAGCAGCCCAATCTCGACAAGGCAAGCGAGAGCCATCTTTATTTCGATCCGGGCGACGGGCGGCTGATCACCGTCTTTACCGACGAGAGCCGCACGCCGCCCAAGCGTCGCACGCCGACGGATATCGGGTGTGTGCATCACATCGCATTCTCGGTGTCGCGCGTGACCTTCCTGCATGCCGTCGCCCGGCTCGACGAGCGCGGCATCAAGCACAGCGGCGTCAAGGATCGTGGCTTCATGGATTCGATCTACTTCGAGGATCCGCTGGGCCTGCTGATCGAGCTCGCCTCCTATCGCTTCGAGCCGCCGGCCGGCTTCACCCATGCCGACGTGCTGATGGCGGCGCACAAGATCCGCGTGGCGAGCGGCGATTACAACATCGCCGAGGTCCATCTCGCCGACGCCATCCAGGCGCTGGTCGAGCAGTCGCGCGCGACCCTGTCCGAAAACAGGGCGCCGAAAAATCCGTACTGAACCGGCCAGAGGGAGGAACAGAGATGGCAAAGGCTGCAGCAAAGACTGCGAAGAAACCCGCGGCCAAGGCCGCGACGAAGACAGCAGCAAAGGCCCCCGCCGCAAAGGTGGCG
>JBFLWR010000203.1:0-11769 GCA_040755925.1 Pseudomonadota bacterium | reverse complement strand
ACCTGTCGAGGTCGGCGCCGCCTCTCTTCGTCCTGCCGGACATTTCTCTCCGGAGAGAGAGGCCGGCAGCGAGAGGCGGCGCCAACGCCCGTGAGGATCTTACTTGGCCTGCGGCAGCACGACCCAGTCCGGCGTCTCGACCTTCCAGGCGCCGGCCTCGAGCTTCATCACCTTGGTGGCCTGCATCGGCGAATGCGTCTTGGCCTTGCCGAAGACATATGGCGAGCCGGCGAGCGGGTTGGTGAGCGGCTGCATGTCATGCAGCGCCTTGGCGACGCTTTCGCGCGTGACCTCGCCGTCGATCGAGGCGACCACCTTGAGGAAAAGCTCGGCGGCGAGGTAGCCGCCCTGCGAGAAGGCGGTGAGCGGCCGGTTCGCCTTCTGCATGTCGGCGATCCACTGCGCGTTGGCAGCCGAGTTCTTCTCGGTGTAGGGCTCCCATTCGGTGCCGACATAGATCGGCTGCTTGGTGTCGGCGAGCGCCTTGGCGACCTGCTCGGTGTAGCCCGGCGCCAGGAACAGCCAGTTGATGCCGGTGATCTTCTGGGCATCGACCGTCTTGATCAACTGCACCACCTGCGGCTCGACCTGGTTGGTCAGCACCGCGTCGCAGCCGGCGTCACGCGCCTTGATGACGTAGGGTGTCAGATCGCCCTGGAAGGGCAGCGTCAGGTCGATCAGATGGACCTTCTGGCCACTGATCTTCTCCCAGTTCTCGATCGCCTTCTTATAGGCCTCCTGGGTGCCGCCGATGATGATGAAGAAGGCGCAGAGCTTCTTCGCCTTCAACTCGTTGGCGGCGTAGTAGGCCATCGCCGTAGACAGCGTGTAAGGGCCGACATTGACCGGCGCGACATTGGGCGAGGAGAAGCAGGCGGCGTCGACGCCCAAGCCCTGCACCGAAAGGATTTTCTTGCGGCTGTAGGTGGCTGAGTTGACGGCGCAGTCGAGCAGGCTGGCCGATCCGACGAGCGCCACGGCCTCCTTGTTGTCGATCAGGTCGCGCGCGGCCTGGGCGGCCACCGCCGGATCGGCCTTGTCGTCGGCGATCGTATAATCGATCTTGCAGCCGTTGATGCCGCCGGCGGCATTGACCGCATCGAAGGCGGCCTGCGTCGCCTTCGGCACCTCAGAGAAGTCGGCGGGGCCGGTGATGGTCGACACGGCGCCGACCTTGATCGCGCCACCCTTGCAGGTCGGGCCGGCGGCCGACGCGGTGCCGGCCATGGCGGCAAGGCCGATGCCGGCCAGTGCCGCCGCGAGCAGTCTCGATTTCCAATGCATGTTTCACTCTCCCATTTTTGTCATGCGTATTTCGGTCAGGCGGCGGCCAGCACCGGCGCGGCGATGCTGGCCGCGTCGATGGCCGCGAACTTCACCAGCGTGCGCGCGATGGTTTCGCGTTCGATGTCGCGGACGATGAAGACCAGCCGGGTGCGGCGATCGGCCGATGGCCAGCGGTCGAGCCGCGACGGCGGATGAAAGACATGCTGGACGCCATGCAGCACAAGCGGGCGCTCCGGCTCTTCCGTGACATGGACCAGGCCCTTGAAGCGGAGCAGGTCCTCACCCTTCAGCGCCGCGACGTAGTCGAGCCAGCGGGCGAAGGCGTTCCATGCCACCGGCTTGTCGATCACGAAGCTGAAGGACCGGATGCCGTGGTGCGTGTCGTGGTGGCCGTGATCGTGATGATGGCAATCCGGACCACAGTCGTGATCGTGATGCGCTGCCGCTTCGAACCGGCCGGCGATGCGGATCACATCGGCCGCGGCGTCGGCAGGCAGGCTCGCCAGCAGGTCGAGGTCCACCTCGCCGTTGTAGGCTATGGCCTGCTCGACCGCAGGCGCCAGATGCCCCAACTTGTGTCGGAGTTCGCGAAGCGCCTCGTCCGAGACGAGATCGGTCTTGGTGATCAAGAGACGATCCGCGACGGCGATCTGCTTCGCCGCTTCGGAGTGACGGGCGAGCGTCGCCGCGCCATTCACCGCATCGACGGTGGTGATCACGCCGCCGATGCGAAAGCGAGCGGTGAGCTCAGTTTCGGCCATCAGCGTATGCAGGATCGGTGCCGGGTCGGCGATGCCGGTCGTTTCTATGATCACCCGCGTGAGCGGTGGCGTCTCCCAAGCCTCGCTCTTGCGATAGAGCTCTTTCAGCGTGACCATCAGGTCGCCGCGCACGGTGCAGCAGACGCAGCCATTGTCGAGCAGCGTGAACTGCTCCTCGCTTGTCTCGATCAATAGGTGATCGAGGCCAACGGCGCCGAACTCGTTGACGATGACGGCCGCACCCGCAAGCGAAGGCTTGCGCAGCAGGCGGTTGAGCACCGTCGTCTTGCCGCTGCCGAGGAAGCCGGTGAGGATAGTGACCGGAATCCTCCCGTCGCTCGAGGGATCAGGCGCGTTCATAGACTACTCTCCCCTCGAACCAGGTCGTCAGCACCTTGGTGTCCGCGAGATCCTCGGCCGGCGTCTCCAGCACGTTGCGGTCGAGCACGATCAGGTCGGCCGACTTGCCGATCTCGATCGAGCCGACGGTGTCGGCAAGGCCGATGGCGCGGGCGGAGTTGATGGTGAAGATTTCGAGCGCGGTGGCGACGTCGATTGCCTGCTCCGGCCACAGCGATGCGCCGGGGAATTCGCCGCTTGGATTGCAGCGCGTCACCAGCCCCTCGATGCCATCCCACGGATCTGGGTTCGGCATCACCGGCCAGTCTGAACCGCCGGCAAGCAGCGCGCCGGCCGCAAGCAGGTCCTTGTTCGGCCAGAAGCGCAGCGCGCGCGCCTCGCCCATGGTCTGCTTGTGGCCTTCGAGGAAGCTGGTCGGATACCAGAGGAATGGCGAAAGGTCGGCGACCACGCCAAGCTCGGCGAAGCGGGCAATGTCGTCGGGCGCGATGTAGCTCGCATGCGCGATGTGATGCTTGAGCTTCGTCGGCCCGTTGAAGGAGCGCACGACATCGATGGCATCGAGCGCCTGGCTGACGGCGGCGTCGCCGGCGCAGTGGATCTTCACGCCGAGGCCGAGCTTCTCGCATTTGCCAACCCAGCGGATCAGCTCCGGCACGGTGACGATCGTCGAGCCGCGGAAGCAGCAGCCCAGCACCGGGTCCTTGGTGTAGGGCTCGTGGAAGGCGGCGGTGCGGGCGCCGGGCACGCCGTCGAGGAAGATCTTGACGAAATCCGGCTTGGCGTGAACGCCGCGATATTGCTCGCGCAATGCGATCAACTCGTCGCCGGCGATGCCGAACATGAAGGACGGCTCGACCGCCGGCATGGCCGAGACGGACCAGGCGGTCAGCTCACCGCGATCGTCGAGGCCTTTCAGCGCCGCGAGGATCGGCTGCATGGCGGCGGCGTCAAGGAATGCAGTGACGCCATAGGAGTTGAGCGTGGCGATCGAGCGCGCCATCGCGGCGCGGTCCATTTCCTCGGTGTAATGGCCGGATTGAGCGATGGTGCGCTCGACGATGCCGGCGGCGGATTCGATCATCATGCCGGTCAGCGCGCCAGTCGCCGCGTCGCGGCCGATCGAGCCTTTCTCGGGGTCCGCCGACGAAGCGGAAAGGCCGGCGAGCGTGAGCGCCTGCGAATTGACCCAGCGGTTGTGGTAGGTGTCGTCGCGCAGCATCACCGGCCGGCCCTGGCTGACCCGGTCGAGCGCAGCCAGAGCCTCCAGGCGGTTCAGCTTCGGCAGCAGGTCGCTGCCCCACTGACCGCCGATGATCCATGCTCCTTCAGGCGCCCTGGCCGCCGCCTCGCCGACACGTGCTATCAGCGTCTCGAAGCTCGCCGTCGGTGGGAAGCGCAACTCGAAGAGCTCGGCCTGGCCGCCCATCATCAGATGCGCATGCACGTCGACGATACCCGGCATCATCATCGCACCCTTGAGGTCGACGACACGCGTGGAAGCGCCTGTCAGCGCGGCAACGTCAGCGTCCTCGCCGACGGCGACGATGCGGCCGCCCTTGACGGCGACGGCCGAAGCCCATGGCCGGTTGCGGTCGAGCGTGTAGATGCGGCCATTGGTGAAAACCAGGTCGGCACTTCTGTCGGGCATTCTCTCTCCTCCTCTCCCGTTCGCCGGCGCCTCCACGCCGGCCGAGCAGGCAAATTTCAGGTCAGGTCACACCGCCCTGTTCTGTGTCGGCGCGCGGCCGCCGCCGTCCGCCACCAGCACCGCGCCGGTGACGAAGGACGCCTCATCCGACGCAAGGAACAGGCAGCAGGATGCGATCTCTTGCGGTTCGGCGACGCGGCGCAGCGCGATGCGGCCGGTGAGCGCGGCGAATTCTTTCTCGGGCGTCGAGCCGTTGGCGGCCGCCGCCACCTCCATTTCGTAGACGCTCATCGGCGTGCGGACCCAGCCGGGCGCCACGGCATTGGCGCGGATACCGTCGACGCCATGCGCGAAGGCGAGCGAGCGGGTATAGGAAACGAGCGCCGCCTTGCTCGCCGAGTAAGCCGCGTTCTGGCCACTGGCGTTGAAGGCCCCTACAGACGCAATGTTGACGATCGCGCCGCCGTTCGTCTTCAGCAGAGGCAGCGCGGCGCGGCAGACCATCATTGAGCCGGTGACGTTGACGGCAAAGCTCTTTGCCCAGGTCTCGTCGCTCAGCGTCTCCGGCTCGTCGAGGATCATCACGCCGGCGGCGTTGACGACGATGTCGAGGCGGCCGTCGCAAGCATCGATGGCGCGGGCAATGTCGCCGGCATCGGTGATGTCGCCGTGAACCGCGATGCCGCCGCTCACCTTGGCCGCTTCCTCCAGCACTTTCCCGCCGTGGCCAAAGGCAATGACCCTGGCGCCATGACGCCCGAACAGCTCTACGGTGGCGCGGCCCATGCCGGTGGCGGCACCCGTGACCAGCGCCGTGCGGCCTTCGAGACGCCGGCTCATGTCAGCCCCCAATGACGTTCGACGGCATAGCCGGTCTCCGGCAAGGTCGAGCCGCCGTCGACGACGATGGTCTGGCCGGTGGTGTATTTTGCCTGTTCGGAGGCGAGATAGAGCATGGCGTAGGCGATGTCGTCGGCCTCGCCGAGACGGCCGGCGGGGATGAACTGGCCGAGCCTGCCGGCAACCTCGGGCTTGCTCATCGTGCCGCGCCCTGGCTTGGCAATGAAGCCGGGCTCGACGCCGTTGACGGTGATGCCGTCGCGGGCGAACTCGAAGGCGGCGCCCCGGATGAAGGCGTTGACGCCGGCCTTGGCCGCCGAATAGTGCGCGCCGCCGGCCATGGCAACCCGCGCCGACACCGAAGACGTGACGAGGATACGGCCGGAGCCGTTGGCGCGCATCACGGGGGCCGCCGCCTGCGCCAGCCAGAAACAGGCCTTCAAGTTCACCGCCAGCGCTTCTTCGAGCTTTTCCTCGTCCAGCTCCTCGACCGAAGCCCAGGGGCAGCCGCCGGCATTGTGGACGACGATGTCGAGCCGGCCGGCTTCGCGCGCGACATCGCCGACGAGCGCGTGCAGCGCGGCGCGGTCGAGCCCAGCAAGCGCAACGGCACGGGCGGACAAACCGCGCGCCGAAAGATCGGCGCCAAGCGTTTCGGCAACGTCGAGCGTGCGATTGGCGATGACGACCGAAGCACCGGCCTCGGCGAAGCGCGTGACGATGGCAGCGCCAATACCGCGCCCGCCGCCGGTCACCAACGCCACCTTGCCCGTGAGATCGAACGGGTTCGTCATGACTTCAAACCACGCCCGCGCGGCGGACGAGATCGACGAAACGGGAGAAGACTTCCGTGTGGCGATCGACATCGGCCGCCGATGTCGCCGGGCACATCAGGAACATGGTGTGGAACGGCGTCACCAGTATGCCTTCGTTCATGTAGAAGGCGTGCAGCAGGGTCTCGAGGTCGCCGCGCCGGCCGGCGATGACGTCGGCGCCGCTGCGCGGCGGCCTGGGCATGAACATGATCTCGGCGCGGGCGCCAACCTGCGGCACATGCCAAGGTAAGCCGTTGCCTCGAATGACGCCCCAGGCAGCCTCCGCAAGATGCGTGGCGTTGGCGATCATCAGTTCGAAGTTGGCGGGCGTCAGCACCTCTTCCAGCACGGCGCGCATGGTGGCGACGGTAAGCGCGTTGCCGGCCAGCGTGCCGCCGATGCCGAGATGCGCCGACTGGCGCACGCGCGGATTGACCATCGGCACGATTGCCCAGAGCCGCTCGGCGATTTCCCGCGAGACACCGAAGATGCCGGCCGGAATGCCGCCGGCGATCGCCTTGCCGGCGACGAGAATATCCGGCTCCAGGCCGTGCAGGGCGGTATAGCCGCCCGGGCCGCTGGAGATGGTGTGCGTCTCATCGATGATGAGCACCGTGCCGGTGCGGCGGGTGATCTCGCGCAGCGCGGCATGGAAACCGTCGGCGACCGGGATCATGCCGAAATTGGTCATCAGCGGCTCGGTCAGCACGCAGGCGACATCGCCATGCGAGAGCGCCTCCTCGAGCGCCGCCACATCGTTGAACTCGACCACCCGGGAGACGGCGGAATGATCGACTCCGTTCGGATGGATCATGTTGCGCATGCCGATCTTGCCGTCGCGGATCTCGACATGCGCTTCCTCGACGCCGCCGTGATAGCAGCCGGAGAAGACCAGCACCTTGGGGCGGCCGGTGATCATGCGCGCGATGCGGATGGCGCCGCGATTGGCGTCGGTGGCCGACGTGGTCAGCGTCCAGTAAGGCAGGCCGAAGCGGCGCTCCAGTTCGGAGCCGACCCACAGGCTGTCCTTGGTGGGCAGCATCATGGTGGTGCCGTTCTGCAGCTGGTGGAGCGCGGCGCGCGTCACCGCCTCGGGCGCGTGGCCGCACATGCCGCCGGTGTCGCCGAGCGCAAAGTCGACATAGTCGTGGCCGTCGATGTCCTGGATATGCGCGCCGCGCGCCGACGCTGCATAAACCGGAAAGCCGCCGGCCCAGCGCCGCATCCAGTGCGACGGCCCGCCATAGAGGAAATGCTTCCTGCCCTCTTCCCAGGCGGCCGCCGAGTGAGGATGCGTGTCAAGGAAACGCGCCTGCTCGCGGTCGAGCAGTTCTTCGATCGTCGCGGGTTGCGAATCTCTTCTGCTGGCAGCCGTCACGGCGCTGAACTCTCCCTGGCGCGCTTTCTGAGGCGCTTTGTGTTCCCAAGTCGGTTCATTATTTGAACCGACGGTTTGTATATTGTAGAGAGATTGCCGGGCAGTTCGGCTTCTGTCAAGTTAATTCACATGCGAAGTATCTCGGAGATATGCAATGAGCACGGTGGGCAAGGCGGCGTCGCTGCTGGAGCTGTTCACGCTACGCGAGCCTGAGATCGGGCTATCCGATCTTGCCCGCAAGGCGGGCCTCGACAAGGCCACGACCAGGCGGCTCCTGATGGCGCTCGCCGCGCACCGGTTGATCGAGCAGGAGCCGCATAGCCGCCGCTACCGGCTGGGCGCCGGCCTGTCGCGGCTCGCCCGCATCCGCGACGCGCATTTCCCGTTCGTGCGGCTCGCCGCGCCCGTGATCCGCGAGCTGTCGCTCGAGACCGGCGAGACGGTGCATCTGTCGGAATTCAGCGCCGGCGCGCTGCTGACCGTGCATGTCGAGCTGTCGGCCAAGGCCAATCGCGTCAATGTCGATGTCGGCCAGGTGCTGCCGTTGCACGGCACTGCGTCCGGAATTGCCTTCCTCGCCGCCTCGCGGCTGGAAGCGGTCAGCGCCTATCTCGAAAAACCGCTGCAAGCCTTCACGCCGCACACGATGACGCGTCCGGACGATCTGGTGAAAGCCATCGCCCTCGCTGTCTCGCGCGGCTATTCACGCGGCGCGCAGGGCTATGAGGAAGGCGTGCACAGCATCGGCGCCGCCATCCTTGGCGCCGACGGCAATCCGATCGGGGCGCTGGCGGTGGCCTCCCCCGTCTCGCGTATCGACGACACGGTCGCGGCAAGCCAGGGAGAGGCTGCGTCCAGGGCGGCGCGGCTGGTCTCGGCGCGGCTGACCGGAGAGGCTTGAGAAGCAGGGCACAGCACGCTCGAAGCTGCCGGCCTAGGCCGTTGCGCTATTTCTAACATTCCCACTCAATCGGTGAACATCGTTCATTTTTCTCTTGAACGCCGTTCAAGATGTGCTATTGTGCGCCTATGAACAATGTTCATGGAGGAGTGCGGCGGACACAGATTCGCCGCGACGGAGGAGCGCCGGCTGATCGTACGCGCCTCGAACAGGCAGACGCCGGCATAAACAAGCCAGAAACCGAAGGATCATATCGATGATCACCGACAGCCGCGCCCGCAAGTGCTCGAGCGCCTTCAGAAACTCAGACAGAAGACGCGATACACCAAGAACAAGAAACAAATGGATTGGAATCAATCGTAGTAACGACGCTTAACCCCCTTTCCGATACAACGAGGCTCAAACCGCGCAAGTGCCGACCCAATCCAACCGGATTTCTTGACGGACTTGCCCAATGGAAGTTGCCATGAACGACCATCTTATGATGTCTAGGCGCTTTGCGCCGCTCTTCTGGACGCAATTCCTTTCGGCCTTCAATGATAATTTCCTCAAGAACACGCTGGTGTTCCTCATCCTGTTCACGCTGGCGAAGGACCAGGCGGCGTCACTGGTGACCCTGGCGGGCGCAATCTTCATGGCGCCGTTCCTGCTGCTTTCCGCGCTTGGCGGCGAGATCGCCGACCGCTTCGACAAGGCGCTGATCGCCCGCCGGCTGAAGTTCACCGAGATCGCCGCTGCGGCGGTCGCCGTCGTTGGCATCGCGCTGTCGTCGATTCCCGTGCTGATGACCGCGCTCCTGATGTTCGGCATCATTTCGGCGCTGTTCGGGCCGATCAAATACGGCATCCTGCCTGATCATCTCGAACGCAAGGAGCTTCCCAAGGCCAATGCATGGATCGAATCGGCGACCTTCGCCGCGATCCTCGGCGGCACCATCGCCGGCGGCGTCGTCTCCGCCGACGGCATCGGCGTCGCCGTGTTCGGGCCGATCATGATGGCATTGGCCGTCGGCTGCTGGTTCGTCAGCCGTTACATCCCGTCGACGGGTTCGGCCGCGCCCAACCTCGTCATCGACAAGAACATCTTCCGCTCGACCTGGCGCCAGGTCAGCGAATTGCGCACCGACACGCGCATCTGGCGCGCCGGCCTGATGACCTCCTGGTTCTGGCTGGTCGGCGCCATCGTGCTCTCGATCCTGCCGACCCTGATCAAGGATTCGCTTGGCGGCAACGAGATCGCGGTCACGGCCTATCTCGCGGTGTTCGCCGTCTCGATCGCCATCGGTTCGGCGATCGCGGCCTGGATGTCGCAGGGCCGCATGGTGCTCCTGCCCGCTCCCTTCGGCACGGCGCTCATGGCGCTGTTCGGCCTCCATCTGGCCTGGACCATTTCGAGCATGCAACCTTCGCCGACGGCCGGAACGCTTGCCGCGTTCTTCGCCGGGCCGAACACCATCCGCGTCGCGATAGACCTCGCCGGCATGGCCATTGCGGCCGCCTTCCTGGTGGTGCCTACCTTCGCTGCCGTGCAGGCCTGGTCGCCCGAGGCGCGCCGCGCCCGCGTCGTCGCCGCCGTCAGCATCGTCAATGCTGGTTTCATGACTGTCGGCGGCATCCTCGTCGCGGCGATCCAGGCGGCGGGCGTGTCCATCGCCGGCATCCTGTTCGGCCTCGTCGCGGCCAATGCGGTCGCCGCGTGGCTGATGCTGAAATACCTGCCGACCAACGCGTTCCGCGATTTCGTCTCGATCCTCTTCCGCGCGTTCCTTCGCCTGGAAGTGGAGGGCATCGAGAACCTCAAGGCGGCCGGCAAGGCGCCGATCCTGGCGCTCAACCATGTCAGCTTCCTCGACGGCCCGCTGGCATTGACGCTGACCGACGAAGAGCCGGTCTTCGCCATCGACTACACGATCGCGCAGGCCTGGTGGGTGAAGCCGTTCCTGAAGCTTACCCGCGCCTTGCCACTCAACCCTTCCAAGCCGATGTCGACCCGCACGCTGATCAAGGTCGTGCAGGGCGGCGATCCGCTGGTGATCTTCCCAGAGGGCCGCATTACCGTCACCGGCGGCCTGATGAAGGTCTATGACGGCGCCGCCATGGTGGCTGACAAGACCGGCTCTATGGTGGTGCCGGTGCGCATCGAAGGGCTGGAGAAGAGCTACTTCTCGCGGCTGACCGCGCAGCATGTGCGCCGCCGCCTGTTCCCGAAGGTCAAGGTCACCATCCTGGAACCGGTCAAGCTCGAAGTGCCGCAGGAGCTCAAGGGCCGCAAACGCCGCGCCGCCGCGGGCTCCGCGCTCTACCAGGTGATGTCGGACCTCGTCTTCCGCACGCAGGACATCGACAAGACCGTGCTGGAGAAGATCATCGAGACGGCGAACGAGCGCGGCATGAAGAAGCTCGCCGTGGAGGATCCCGTCACCGGTTCGCTGAGCTACGGCAAGCTGCTCACCGCGGCGGCCGTGCTCGGCGAGAAGTTCAAGACGCTCTATGCTGGACAGCAGACGCTGGGCATCATGCTGCCCAACGCCAACGGTTCATGCGCCACGCTGCTCGGCGTCATGTCGGCGGGCAAGGTGCCGGCGATGATCAACTTTACGGCGGGCGCGGCCAACATCCTGTCGGCCTGCAAAGCGGCCGAGGTGCGCACCGTGCTCACCTCGCGTGCCTTCGTGGAGCAGGCGAAACTCGGGCCGGTGGTCGAGGAGATCGGCCGCTCGGTCGATATTGTCTGGCTCGACGACCTGCGCGCCACCATCGGGCTGAAGGACAAGCTGCTTGGCCTGCTGCGCAAGGGCACGCCGCGCGTCGCACGCAAACCGGACGATCCGGCGGCGATCCTGTTCACGTCGGGGTCGGAAGGCACGCCCAAGGGCGTGGTGCTCACCCATCGCAACATCCTGGCCAACGCCGCCCAGGCCGCCTCGCGCATCGACTTCCACTCGGGCGACAAGGTGTTCAACGTGCTGCCGATCTTCCACTCTTTCGGCATGACCGCGGGCACGGTGCTGCCGCTTGTCTCGGGCGTGCCGGTCTATTTCTACCCCTCGCCGCTGCACTACCGCATCGTGCCGGAACTGATCTATGCCTCGAACGCGACGATCATCTTCGGCACCGATACGTTCCTCTCGGGCTATGCCCGCACGGCGCATCCTTACGACTTCCGCTCGGTGCGCTACTGCTTCGCCGGCGCAGAGCCGGTCAAGGCGGCGACGCGCACGACCTATATGGAGAAGTTCGGACTGCGCATCCTCGAGGGCTATGGCGTGACGGAGACGGCGCCGGTGATCGCCATCAACACGCCGATGTACAACAAGGCAGGCAGCGTCGGCAAAATCATGCCCGGCATGGAGTACCGTCTCGATCCGGTGCCCGGCGTCGAGGAAGGCGGTCGGCTGTTCGTGCGCGGTCCCAATGTCATGGCCGGCTACCTGCGCGCCGAGAATCCCGGCGTGCTGGAACCGCTGCCGGATGGCTGGCACGACACCGGCGACGTCGTCACCGTCGACGACGCGGGCTTCATCACCATCCGCGGCCGCGCCAAGCGCTTCGCCAAGATCGGCGGCGAGATGGTCTCGCTGGCGGCTGTCGAGGCGCTGGCCGGCGAATTGTGGAAAGGCTCGCTGTCGGCCGTCGCCACCGTGCCCGATGCGCGCAAGGGCGAAAAGCTGGTCCTCATCACCGAAGCGACGAACGCCACCCGCGCGGACTTCCTCGCCTTCGCCAAGGCGAACGGCGCCATGGACCTGATGGTGCCGGCCGAAGTGCGCGTGGTGT
>JBFLWR010000202.1:0-4382 GCA_040755925.1 Pseudomonadota bacterium | reverse complement strand
CGGCGCCCGACGAAGCTCGCGAAGATCAGCCCTTGCGCCGGCGCCCAGTGGCTCAGGACGGGACGGCGCAGAGCCAGCGCGTGGCGCAGGCCGGCCGGACCCGGCAGGTGGTGCGCGGCTGTTCCACCACTCTCGATCCTTCGTCAATGCCGCCCGAAGCGGCGTTGACGCGAGGCTGGTGTCTCATGCAGGTCAACCGGCCGATCGAGGCGGCTGCCGCTTTCGAGGTCGCGTTGGGCGGTTCCGGCAAGACGCGCGCCGATGCCGCCTATGGCCAAAGCCTGGCTTACCTGCGGGCCGGCCTGACCGACAGGGCGGCAGTATCGGCATCGCAGGCGCCGATGGATTCCGACCGAAGCGTCGAGATCCGCACGGCGCTGCTGGAAACGCAAGCGAACACGGCGTTCGATCAGGGCCGTTACAATGAGGCGATCCTCGCGCTCGACGAGCGTTCGCGCATCGCGCCCGAGCGCACCGGCCTGATGGTGCTGCGCGGCTACGCCTATTTGAAGCTGCGCCGGTTTGCCGATGCCGAGCAGGTGTTCCGCGCCGCCGCAGCGACCGGCAACCACGACGCGCAGAAGGGCCTCAACGACCTTCAGACCGCCCGCCAGTCGAACATGCAATAGCGATCTTCGGTCCGGAATTGCGCAATAGTAAAGAATAACGGGGCGGTTCGCCGCGAAACGCTGAACCGCCCCGTCGCATTCAATCAGACAGCCGAGAAAACCTCAGTCCTTGGCGCGCTCGACGTAGGAGCCGTCGGCGGTCATCACCACCACGCGCGTGCCGGCGGAGATATGCGGCGGTACGGTGGTGCGCACGCCGTTGGAAAGCACGGCGGGCTTATAGGAGGAAGACGCTGTCTGGCCCTTGGTGACCGGTTCGGTTTCGACCACCTCGAACGTGGCGCGCTGCGGCAGCACCAGCGAGATCGGCACGCCGTTGAACTGCGCCAGCTGCACGGCCATGCCTTCCTGCAGATAGGGGGCGAAGTCGCCGACCACGCCTTCCGAGGCCACGACCTGGTCGTAGCTTTCCGGGTTCATGAAATGGAAGCCTTCGCCGTCGGAGTAGAGGAAGGTGTGCTCGCGCTCCTCGACATAGGCGCGCTCGACCATTTCGGTCGTGCGGTAGCGTTCCGAAATCTTCACCCCATCGCCGATGCGGCGCATGTCGAGCTGGGTCACCGGCGTGCCCTTGCCAGGGTGGATGTTTTCGGCAAAGAGGATGACATAGAGCTTGCCGTCCTTATCGACGACGTTGCCTTTGCGTAAGGAACTGGCGATGACCTTGACCACGATATTCGATCCCGTTCGAGTTTTTCGGCCTGCAGGCGTCGATTTCCGCGAAGCGGCGACGGCGGCCATCGCGTGCGCCCTAGCGCATCTTGCGCCCAACCGCCAGTCTTCCACGCGATTTTCCTGCCCATGACGGCCGCTTCGCCCTGGTGGACGCCGCATATCCATGCCGATCGTCGGCCCCGGCTGATGGCGCGCAACGCCATCGCCGCCGCCCTGCGAGGATGGTTCGCCGAGCATGATTTCATCGAGGTGACGACCTCGGCGCTGCAGGTCTCGCCCGGCAACGAGGCGCATCTCGCAGCCTTCGCCACCGAGGCGATCGGGCCCGATGCCTCGCGCCAGCCGCTCTATCTGCACACCTCGCCGGAATTCGCCTGCAAGAAGCTGCTCGCCGCCGGCGAGAGGCGCATCTTCAGCCTCGGCGCGGTCTGGCGCAACCGCGAGCGCGGGCCGCTGCATCACCCCGAATTCACCATGCTCGAATGGTACCGCGTCGGCGAAACTTATGAGAGCCTGATGGCCGACTGCGCCGAATTCCTGGCGCTTGCTGCGGAAAAGGCAAGCGCCAATAGCTTTCGGTTTCGTGGCCGCGAGGCCGACCCGTTCGCCGAACCGGAGCGGCTCAGCGTCGCCGAGGCCTTCGCGCGTTACGCCGGCATAGACCTGCTCGCAACCGTTTCGGCCGACGGCGGCACCGATCGCGACGCGCTCCACGCGGCGCTGGTCGCGGTCGGCTTGCGCACCGCGCCGGACGACAATTGGGCCGATCTGTTCAGCCGGGTGATGGTGGAAAAGGTCGAGCCGGCGCTGGGGCAGGGGCGGGCGACCATTCTTTGCGGTTATCCGGTTTCCGAGGCCGCCCTTGCCCGGCCGAGCGCCGAGGACCCGCGCGTTGCCGAACGCTTCGAGCTCTATTGCTGCGGCGTCGAGCTCGCCAATGCCTTCGGCGAACTCACCGACGCCGCCGAGCAGCGCCGCCGCTTCGTCGCCGAGATGGACGAGAAAGAGCGCGTCTATGGCGAGCGCTATCCGTTGGATGAGGATTTCCTCGCCGCGCTCGCAGTCATGCCGCAGGCGAGCGGCTCGGCGCTCGGCCTCGACCGGCTGGTGATGCTGGCGACGGGGGCGACGAGGATCGACGACGTCATCTGGGCCCCGGTGACCGGCGCCTGATCGCGCCGGCCGGCTGTTCGAAGAAGTGCCTAGGCCGCGCTTGGCCGCTTCTGGCCGCGCCGCGCCAGCAGGTTGGCGACGACAAGGAGTATGATCGAAAGCGCCATCATCAAGGTCGCGGCGGCGGTGATCGCCGGGCTGAGCTTTTCGCGCAAGCCTATGAACATCTCGAGCGGCATGGTGCGCTGGCTGGCGCTGGCCAGGAACTGCACGACGACCACTTCGTCGAATGAGGTGACGAAAGCGAAGGCTGCGCCGGAGAGCACGCCGGGCAGGATCAGCGGCAGCATCACCCGGAAAAAGGCCGTCACCGGCTTTGCTCCCGAGATCGCGGCGGCCCGCATCAGATTGCGGTCGAAGCCGGTCAGGCTGGCGCCTACGGTCACGACGACAAAGGGGCTGGCCAGGGCGGTATGGGCGAGGATGATGCCGGCATAGGTGCTGGCAAGCCCGACGCGTGCATAGAAGAGGTACGAGCCGACCGCGGTGATCACCACTGGAACGATCAGCGGCGAAAGCAGCAGCGGCATGATGATCCGGCGTCCGGGGAATTTCTCGTCGGAAAGCGCGATTGCCGTCAGCGTGCCGAGAGTCGTTGCGATCAGTGTCGTGCCGAATGCCACGATCAGGCTGTTGCCGATCGCCGACTGCCAGCGCTGGGTACCCAGCACCACCTCGTACCAGCGCGTCGAGATGCCTTCGAGTGGGAAGATGAAGAAGGCGCCGCTGTTGAAGGAGAGCGGCACCGGAATGAGGATCGGCACCAGCAGGAACAGGATCACCAGCCCACACCACAGCCAGAGCAGGGTGATGCGGATGCGTTCGCCGGTTGTGGGGTAGGGGGACAGCAACATGGTTACACCAGCTTCAGGCGGTCGAGGCCGAGGATGCGGGCAAAGATGCCGAACAGCGCCAGCGTGAAGACGAGCAGGATGAAGCTCAGCGCCGCCGCCATCTCCCAGTTCAGTTCGACATTGACGTAGTTGGCGATGAAATTGCTGATGAGCTGGTCGCTGGCGCCGCCGATCAGCGCCGGCGTGATGTAATAGCCGAGGCACAGGATGAAGGTGAGCAGGCATCCGGCCATCACGCCCGGGAAAACCTGCGGGATGTAGACGCGGCGGAAGGCGGTGAATGGCCTGGCGCCAAGCGAATAGGCGGCTTTCATCTGCGAGGGCGGGATGGTGCGCATGACGCTGTAGATCGGCAGCAGCGTGAACGGCAGCTGGATATGCGTCATGGCGATGATCAGCCCGATCCGGCTGTACATCAGGTCGAGCCTGTCGCTGGCGATGCCGAGCCAAAGCAGGAAATCGTTGACCAGTCCGAATTTCTGCAGGAGCACCGTCCAGGCGGCAGTGCGCACCAGGATCGACGTCCAGAACGGCAGGAGCACGGCGACGATCAGCACCGCGGCCAGGCCCTTCGGCACATTGGCGATGAGATAGGCGAGCGGAAAGCCGAGGATCAATGTCGCCAGCGTCACCGAGGCGGCGACGAAGAAGGTGCGCAGGAAAACCTGCACGAAGATCGCCTGTTCCGGCGGCACGCGCTCGATGCCGCCGTCGGCGTTCCAGCGCAGGTCGAGCGCGCTGAGCAGATAGAAGGAGGTCAAGCTCCTCGTGCCGTTCTGGATCGCCGGCCAGGTCGATGGCGTCGTCCAGAACGGTACCGATTTCACCGCGTCGAGCGCGGCCTGGCCATCGGCGTTCTCAAGCTTGCGCACGGTCTTCAGTACCTGGCTGCGCGCGCCTGGCATCCGGGCGTTCAGGCTCTTGGCCAGTTCGTATGCCGTGCCCTTGGCCTGGTTGTCCTTGAGGTCAGAAGCCAGGGCAGCGAACGCGTCGTCGTTGGGCAGACCCTGGCCGTTCCACCCGCTCAACGCCACGGCTGTCTTTGGCAGGG
>JBFLWR010000201.1:0-14279 GCA_040755925.1 Pseudomonadota bacterium | reverse complement strand
CCGCCGCGCGAGCGCGCCGGTCAAACTGTCGACCGAGGCCAGCTGGCGCAGTTCCAGCGCGTCCATGGCAAGCGCTGCGAGGTCGGTGAGGATGGCCGATTCACGCGCTGTGAAGACGCGAGGCTCGAAGCCGATCGCGCAGACCGTGCCGATGTTGTGGCCGTCATGGGTGCGCAACGGCGTGCCGGCATAGAAGCGAATTTGCGGGGCGGACGTCACCAAAGGGTTCCGCGCGAAGCGCGCGTCATCGCGCGCGTCCGGCACCACGAGCGGCGTCAGGTCCTGCAGCGTGTACTTGCAGAAAGTCTCGTCGCGGCTGACTTCGCGGTTCTCCAGCCCCTCATAGGCCTTGTACCATTGCCGGTGGCCGTCGATCATCGAGACGATGGCGACCGGCAGGTCGAAGATGTCGCGGATGAGGCGCGTGATGCGGTCGAAAGCTTCCTCGCGCGGGGTATCCATCACGTCGAAGCGGTCGAGCGCCTCGAGCCGTCCGGCTTCGGCGACGTCTTCCATCGCCAGCGGCGGTGTGTCGGCAAGCATACGATGCATGGGCTCTTTGCCTCGTCGCGAATCTCACCGCCCCCTCGGCAAAAATCGGCGACAGGGCTGAACATTCGGTAAAGGCGCGACCGCGAGCGCGTACATATCGGGCAGTCACCGCTGCAAACAGGGCGGCCCGGCTACCAGGGGGGGTGTAATTGGGTTCGGCGGCCGGGCCTGACCGGAGTTTGCGAGCCTGCCGGCTGGCGCGAAGATGCGCCGCTGCCCATCCGGGGGCAATAGCGACCTAGGCCCTAGGACCAAAGCAGCGCAAGGCCGGCAAAAAGCCCAACCCGGCGGCTCGCGGGACGGTCAAAAACCGAAGAACTGCCTGCCGACAAGATAGCCGAGCGCCACGACCGCCAGCGGAAACAGCGCCGGCGCGATTTTGCTGAAGAGCGAAGGGGCCAATTCCTTCGCGGGGGAACTGGGCTTGGCATTGCCGAGGTTCTTGGTCATGGGCTCGTTGCCGGTTCAGCTGTCACATTAGATGTCGCTGATTAATTTTCCGCCAATGGATTTGGCATTGCGGGATATGCGGTGCCCGCCAGAGCCGCCGCCATGCGCTATTCCGCCTGCTGGGTGCGCTCGGCCAGCGCGAAGGCCTGCAGGTTCCGCGATTTGCCGATATCCTGGTCGGCGTTGGCGATGATGGCGTGAAAGGCCGCCCGCGCGATGTCCTTCTTCTTGACGTCGGGGTGCACCTTGCGCACGGCCTTGACCAATTCCTTCGGCGTCATGTCCGGGGTGACGAGGCGCATCAGCGTATCGCCTATGGCCTGCAGTTCGTTGGCATCCACGACAATGAACCCTGTTTTGGCTGCGTGAGCCTAGCATATAGTCGAGCCACCGCGTCACTTTTGTGATGCGCCGGCCAAGCCACCGACGAGGCGGTATGGTGATGGCGTCCGCCTAGAGTATCCTCGTGGCGAAGGCATCGAGCTTCGAATTCTCACGATAAGCCAGGCGGACCGCGACCGCGGCGATGATGGCAGTGCAGGCGCCGCCGATCACGTCGCTGACATAATGGGTGCCGAGATAGATCCTCGACAAGCAGACCAGCGCCGCGACGGCCAGCAGCGCCAGGGTGCGGCGCGGCAGTGCCTGCATGGCGAAGGCCGCGACGATGGCCAGGCTGGCTGTCGCGTGGTCGGAGGGAAACGACCAGTCGACGGTGGGCGGGATCAAAAGATGGGTGACGCCGGCCTCGTAGGGCCTGACCCGGTGGATGAACAGCAGAATGAACTGGTTGATGGCGAGCCCGAGCAGGAAGGACAGCCCCGCGCATAGCGCGGCATGGCGTACGTGGTAGCGGTCCGTCCTCGACCACCATTGCAGGACGACGGCCAGCACCATCAGCGGCACGCCGATTTGTGAGATGGCGATCACCATCCTATCAAGGAGCGGGCTGACGCCGGCAGCCGAATTGATCCAATGGGTGAGGGAAGCGTCCATTCTTGCTTGTTCCCTGGTCTAGCGTGAGATTGATTGATGAAGCCCGCCAGCGAGAATCGCATTCACCAGCTCTTTGAGGTCAGCGTATGGCTAAAGGGGGCACATGCGTTGATCGAGTGCATCGGCGGCATCCTGCTTTACCTGGTCACCACCGACACCATCGTCTCCTGGGTCAACATGTTCACCCAGGAAGAACTGATCGAAGACCCGAATGATTTCATAGCTGGCCATCTGTCGCGGATGGCTGGCGAATTCTCGGTCGCCAGCCAGGAATTCTATGCCTTCTACCTGCTCAGCCACGGCCTGATTAAGCTCTTGCTGGTCGTCGGCCTGCTGCGCGGCAAGCTATGGTCCTATCCGGCCTCGCTCGCCGCGCTCGGCGCCTTCATCGTCTACCAGCTCTACCGCTATTCCTACACGCACTCGCCCGGCCTCCTGGTTCTGACCGTCTTGGACGTCGTGGTGATGGTGCTGATCTGGCAGGAATGGCAGATAGTGCGCCGCCACAGGCGGGCTTGATCGGCCCAGGCGTGCCTTGGTTGGTCCTGACTTCAGCTTTTGGGTTGGGCCGGGCGGCGGCGATGACAGAGGCGCGGGCAACCGCCAGAAGTCCCAAGGCCTGCGCGGTTCCGAGTCGCTACGAGGCGCAACCTTGCGGTCCGTATCGTCGCTCCGGCAGCTTTCGGAAGTGACTTTTTTGGGGGATAAATTCAGCCGCCTGACTTGAAGGGTCATCGCGGCAGCCTTCGCCGTGGCCCAACCACTCTCGCGGCCCGCTTGCTCCAGAGGCGGTTTTGCGGTCGCATTTTTACCCTAATCCCTATTTACGCGCCGGGGATGCCTTGGGTTCCAGCCTCACGTTTTCTTGACAGAGGCCGGAAAAACGGGCAGCAAGTCGGGTGAGGGAGAGCAATTCTACCGTGGCGAAGACCATGGAAGGCTCTTTTTTCGTATGGACCGTCGCCAAAATGGCGATTGGTGGAGGGATTGGTTAACCATCTTTGTCCATCTTTTGAATCAATCGGCAACAGACGCGTGAAGGTGCAGGGGGCACCAGGCGAACTGTGATCGTGACGGATGCCAGGTCCGCAGACCGGCAAGCCGATTGAGAGTGGTCGTATGGCGTTTTTAGTGCGTTTGAAAAACCGGGGTGACACTCCTGAAGGGGGGGTGACTTCGAAGAGATCCAGTCAGCGCTGGGTTGTGGTGCCGGCCGTCGGCGCCGCCCTTGTCCTGTGGTCCGCCGCGACCATGGCCGGGCTTTATTCGGTCAGCACCTCGCTCACGGCCGCCTCCAACGGATTGCCACGGACCCTGCTTGCGCCGGGCAGCATCGCGCTTGGCGACCAGCGCCGCCAGATCGCCAATTCCTGGGCGCCGCGCCTGGCCGCCGATGGCGGCTACAAGACCGCCTCGCTCACCGGGGGCTGCGATGCCGGCTGCCTCAGCCTGGCGACCAGCTTCGCGCATGACGGCAAGGTGGCGCGCCTGAAGCCGGCCGCGCCGGACAGCATTGCGCGTGAGACCGCCGGCCTCGCGCACGAGCAGGTCGTGGTGGTCGCTTCCGCCGCCGGCTTCGCCGACCGTTTCGACGGCGTGGTCAAGCGCGCCGCGCTGTCGCCGCAGAAGCTTGCCGCCGCTTTTGCCCGCGCCGAGAACGCGCCTTTCATGCTTGCGAGCCTGCCGGCGTCAAGCCGTTTCGGCGGCGCGCAACCAGGGGCTCCGGCCGAAGCGCGCTTTGGTTCAAACCGCGTCGACGTCCACGGGGCGTCCGAACTGGCGCTGGCGCTCGCCAACGTCCTGCCGGAACAAACCGTCGACGTGCCGACCACGGTCGCGCTGTCGGCCGCCGCCGACGAAGCGTCCGGAGAGCGGACCGGCGAGCAGGGCGGGGTGCAGGTCGCCTCGCTGACGCCGCAGGATGGGCTGCCCGACAGCATCGACGTGCCCGGCCTCAGGCCGCAGACGACCCTCGAGCGCGCCGTCGCCGCGCCGCAGCGCAATGCCGCCGCCAAGCCTGAACCGGCTAAGCCTGAACCGACCAAGCCCGAGGCGGCAAAGCCGCAAACGGCCCAGTCGGCCAAGTCCCGGCCTGGCAGGGGGCAGCCGACCGACGACGCCGCGGACGCACAGCAGACCCAAGGCTCGCCGAGAGGCACCATGCAGGCGGCCCTTCCGGGCGTGCCCGGCTCGAAGCCCATCAAGGGCGGCAAGGCGCAGGCTCCGGCCGTGCTTGCCTACGCCAAGCCGGATCAGCCCGAGCGTGGCGGCCTTGGCAGCGCCTTCAGGAACCTTTTCAGCGGGCCTTCGATGGGCAATGGCGTCGCCGTCTATGACATCTCGGCCAAGACCGTCTACATGCCGGACGGCTCGCGCCTTGAGGCGCATTCGGGACTGGGCTCGATGGTCGACCAGCCGCGCTTCGTCAATCGCAAGAACACCGGCCCGACGCCGCCCGACACCTACAATCTGACGCTGCGTGAATCGCGCTTCCATGGCGTCGAGGCGATCCGGCTCACGCCCACCAGCGGCAGCAACAAATATGGCCGCAACGGTCTGCTCGCCCACACCTACATGCTGCGTGGCGGCCGCGCCGAATCCAACGGCTGCGTGGTATTCAGGGACTACAAGCGCTTCCTCGCTGCCTACAAGAACGGCAAGATCAAGCGCCTCGTGGTGGTGCCGCGGCTGACCAGGTCGCTCACCCAGGTTGCCCAGGAAGGCCGCGACGGCTGACCTTTCTGGCCGGCGGCATCTTCGAGACGGCGGGGTGAAGCTCGCTAAGCGGGCACGAGCCCGTGACGCAGCATGACCTCTTTCGCCCTGGCCAGATCCGGCCTGCCGGGCACGTTGATGATTTCCGCGATCTCTTCGAAATAGCGGCGCCCGATGGCGCCGGGCGTCATTGTGGCCAGCACCCTGGCCGTGCCGTCATGCGGGTTCTCGTGATGATGAACGCTGCCACGCCGGATGAACACGGCGTCGCCGACGCCCAGTTCTCGGCTGTGACCGTCGACGGTGACCGTCAGTGTGCCCTCGAGCCCATAGAGGATTTCGTCGGCATCGCGATGGTAGTGGGGCGCGGGCACCCGGGCATGGGAGGGCACGATGAATTCAAAGACCGTAGCGCCCTCGTCGTTCACCAGGAAACGCAGCTCCAGTTCGCCGATCCGCACGATATCGCGCTCATTCGCTTCCATTGGTGACCCCTCCATTGTAAAGTGATTTTACAACGAGACGTAAAGTGACTTTACATTAATGTCAATATCCGAACCAATGCAGTCCGACAGCGGCGCCGAACCACGCCCGCCGTTTTTCGGCGCCTTGCTGCGAATGACCTGGCAAGGCGTGCGCGACCGCATGCTGCAAGCCATCCATCAAGCCGGTTTCGCCGATTTCCAGGAGGCTCACTTCGCCGTGTTCTCCTATCCGCTTCCCGACGGCGTCAGGCCGTCGGAACTGGCGCGCCAAAAGCGGATGTCACGACAGGCGATCAATTACCAGATCGGCCAGCTCGAGGAGCTCGGCTATGTCGAGCGGCGCGCTTCCGGCGAGGACGACCGCCGGCTGATCTATCTCAGCGCGCGCGGACGCCAGATAGCCGAAGCGATTTTCAACTGCTTGCGCCAGTTGCACGCGGAGTGGTCCGAAGACATCGGCCACGAACGGTTCGACATCTTCCTTGACGTCCTGCGGCAGCTTTCCGTCAAGGCCCAGGAGAAGAGGCCCTGAAAATTCGGCCGCCTCTGAGCGGGTCGATCACAATTGTGGGGATTGGCGACCGAAGCGGTCCGACTTGTCGCAAAGCGCCGAGAGCGACAGGAAATCGGACCCCTCCCAGAACATAAATATGGCGCGGCCCGGGCTTGCGGCAAGACCCCGGACATCGCGTATTCACGCTGCTCCGACCAACGACAAATCGGAGCATGGAATGCGGATTTTGTTATCGACCTACGGTTCGCGCGGCGATGTCGAGCCATTGGCGGCGCTGGGGGCGGCGCTACAGGCCCTCGACGTCGAGGCGAGGGTGAGCGCCCCGGGCGACCAAGAGTTTGCGGCAGTCATTGCCCGCGCCGGTGTGCCCCTTGCACCGGCCTTCGCGCCAGTGCGCGAATGGGTGAAGGAAATGATGCGGCGCCGGGTATCAGCGTCGCCCGAGAGCCGCGCCGAGCTCATCTCCAGCCAGGCTGCCGAGATCGTCGCCCGGCAGTATGATGCGCTGTCGGCCGCCGCTGAAGGCTGCGATGCCGTGGTGGCATTCGGCCTGTTTCCCTCCTGTGCCGCCGCGCGGCTGGTCGCCGAGCAGCGGGGCATACGCTACATCCTCGGCACATTCTGCCCTATCTGGCTGCCGTCGGCGCACAACCGGCCCTTCGAGTATCCCGGATATCCGCTTCCGCCCGAGGTGACCGACAACCGGCTGCTGTGGCAGCAGGATGTCCAGACCAAGAACGCGCTCTTCGGCAAGGCGATCAACAGCCTGCGCGCATCGCTCGGCTTGCCTCCCTTGGACAATGTCCGCGACTATGTTTTCGGCGATCCCGTGCTGCTAGCATGCGACCCGGTGCTTGGGCCGTGGCTGCCCTCCGACCTGATCGACGCGGTGCAGACCGGCGCGTGGATCCTGCCGGACGAGCGGCCGCTTCCCGAAGCGCTGGAAGCATTCCTCGAAGCTGGTCCGGCGCCGGTCTATGTCGGCTTCGGCTCGATTGCGGTCGCCAGGGAGGCGGCGCACGCCGCCATCGAGGAGAACCGCGCCAGGGGGCTGCGCACGGTGATCGCGCGCGGCTGGGCCGAGCTCGAGCCGGTGGACGACGGCGACGACTGCTTCGTCGTCGGCGAGGTCAACCAGCAGGCGCTGTTCCGCCGCATGGCCGCCGTCATGCACCATGGCGGGGCCGGCACGACCGTCGCCGCCGCACGGGCAGGGGCGCCGCAGGTGGTGGTGCCGCAGATCGGCGATCAGCCCTACTGGGCCCGGCGGGTTGCCGAACTCGGTATAGGCGCGGCGCATGACGGTGCGATCCCGACTAAAGGGTCATTGTCGGCGGCGCTGGCGACAGCCCTGGCTCCCGAGACCCGCATCCGCGCCTCGGCCATGGCCGGCAAGGTGCGCGGCGACGGCGCCGACGTCGCGGCCAGATTGCTGGTCGGCCAACTGAGCAATTCCAGGAAAAGTGCGTAGCGGTTTTCCGTTCGGAATTGCGTAAAAACAAAAAATCAGAGCGGGACTGTAGGCTTCACTATTGTTGAAGTTCGGCCAGCGCCCGCTGCAAGGGCGCTGGCGACACCTGGATAGGGCCGGTGAAGGGCGTATCCATGTCCAGGATGAGGAAGATCGCCGCGGCCGCCAGCGCCGCCGACACCAGCAGCGTGCCGACCACGATGCTGTTGCGCGGCGCCCGGAAGCCGTAGCCGGCGAAGATCAATGTCAGCCAGGCGACCATCAGGCAGATCAACGGCGCCGGGATCGCGCCTTCCGATTGTTCGGCCAGCACCCACCGCATCTCGACGACTTTCTGCAGCTGCTGCATGGCGCTCTGCTGCATGGCCGTCCGTCTCGCGTCCGGCGGCGCCAGCGCCGACAGCCTGTCGCCGACCTGGTTGAGCAAGAGTTCCGACAGCTTGTTCGGCACGACAGTCGTCTCGCTGTCATTGGCGGTGGTGTCGACGACGCGCTGGACATAGGAGCCGAGCGATTGGCGGACGTCGCCAGCCTCCGGTCCGTACTGCCGCAGCGTCCGGTCGAGCAGGATGAGGTCGGTGGCGAAGGTGTGGATGTTGCGGTCGATCGACTCGAAGGTGTTCTTGGCCGAATTGATCATCAGGCCCAGCATCAGCGAGAACATCATCGCGAACAGGTTGGCGGCCAGTCTGACCACCGCGGTGGTTTCATCATGGCGATGGTGGGCCGGAAGGCGCTCATGAACAAACAGGCTGGCCAGCGAAGCTCCGGCCAGACAGGCGAAGACCGCTACCCCAACCGCCGTCTCGAACATCGCCGATATTGTGCACGGAAGAGGGCGGTTGCCAATTGCCTCGAAAAGCTTGAATCAAGCTGGCAGCATAAGGTTGTATATCATTGTTCGGGAAGGGTGCTTTCGGACCGACCTTCCCGTTATGTTGCACTGCGTTAGATTTGTTGCATTGCGATATCGGCGGATCGGGCGGAGCCTTGTCGCCAGGCGGGATACGAACGAACATGCGAGGTTCGTCTTCGTGTCAGCATCGTCGCAAGATTTCCGGCCCGATATAGAAGGCTTGCGCGCGCTCGCCGTGGCCGGCGTCGTCGCCTATCATTTCGGCCTCACGGCGCTGCCCGGCGGGTTTGCCGGCGTCGATATCTTCTTCGTCATCTCCGGCTATCTGATCACCCGCCAGCTTGACGGCGAGATCGCCGAGACCGGCGGGCTCGACCTGCCGCGCTTCTATGCGCGGCGGGCGCGCAGGCTGTTGCCGGCGGCGCTGGTCGTCATCCTGGTGACGCTTGCCTTCGGGGTCATCGTGCTCTCGCCGCAAGAGCAGGCGCTCTACTCCAAGGGCGCCATGTATGCCTCGACCTACATGATCAATCTGTGGCTGATCCGCTGGTCGTTCGATTATTTCAACGACGCCGCCGGCAACCCGTTCATCCATTACTGGTCGCTGTCGGTGGAAGAGCAGTTCTACCTCGCTTGGCCGGCGCTGCTGATGCTGGCGGCCTGGCTGAGGCCCGGCAGGCGAGGGGTGATGATCGCCATGGCCATCGTCGGCGCTGTTTCCTTCGCCGCCTGCGCGTGGCTGACGACCGTGTCGCAGCCCTGGGCCTTCTATTTCTCACCGTTGCGCGCCTGGGAGTTCGCCGCCGGCGGCCTCGCCGCGATAACGCCGGCTTGGCTTCCGCGCGACCGCCCATGGCGTGGCGCGGCGCTCGGCCTCGCAGGGCTGGCGCTGATCGCGACCGCTTACCTCACCTTCAGCGAGGACTCTCCCTTCCCCGGCTTCCTGGCGCTGGCGCCGGTGGCCGGCACGGTCCTTCTGCTCGAGGCGGGCGCGGCCGGCGCGAGGAGCAAACCCACTGCGCTCCTCGCGCTGCCGCCCTTGCGCTGGATCGGCAAGCTTTCCTATTCGCTCTATCTCTGGCACTGGCCGGTCATCGTCTATGCCGGTGTGTTGGCGCCCGAACTCACGCTCGCGCAGCGCGTTGCCTGCCTCGGGCTGACGCTGGCGCTGTCGGTGCTGAGCTACCATTTCATCGAGAATCCGATCCGTCGCAACGGCTGGCTGACGGCCAATGCGACGCGGGCGCTGGTGCCGGCCCTCCTCCTGACCGGCACCGGCGCCGCAGCCGCCTATGGCAACGCCAAACTTGCCACAGCCGACCTCGACCCCGCGCAGCGCATCATCGCGGCAAGTGCCGCCGAACCCTCCACCGCGCGCGCCAGGGCAGGGTGCGTGGCCGACTACCGGACGGTGACGCCGAACCCTTGCGTGTTCGGCGCAGGCGGCCGCGCCATCGCGCTGTTCGGCGATTCCCATGCCGACCAATGGTCGACACCGCTGATCGATGCCGCCCGAAAGAACGGTTTTCGCGTCGTGACCTGGCTGAAGAACTCCTGCCGCGCCTCGCGCATCAGCGTCTGGTCGTCGCAGCTCAAGCGCGACTACAGCGAATGCGACCGCTGGCGCGAGCAGGCGATCGCCGAGATCGTCCAGGCGCGGCCGGCGCTGGTGGTGATATCCGAACTGGCGCTGACCAGTGGGCGCAAGATGGCGGCACGCACGGGCGACACCAGCCGCCAGGACGCCGACTGGCGGGCGGGCCTGCGCTCGACGCTCACCAGCCTCAGCAAGGCCGGCCTGAAGGTCGCCTTCATCCGTGACGTGCCCTTCAACGACGAGCATATAGAAACCTGCGTGGCGCGCGCCTTGTGGCGCAATGAAACGCCCTCGCGCTGCGACCAGACGCGCGCCTATGCCGCCAACGACCGCATGGCGGCGGTGGAGCGAGAGATCGTCACCAGCGTGCCGAACGCATCCTACATCGACCTCACGGACCGTTTCTGCAGTGACACCACCTGCCATGTCTTCATCGACGGCAAGCTCGCCTTCCGCGACCAGCACCATCTGGCCACGCCCTTTGCGAAGTCGCTGGAGCCGGAGGTCGAGCAAAGGGTGGTCTCGAAGGCGGGAAGCTAGCTCGGCTCGGCGCTCGGGTGCAGAAGGCACGACCGCTCGAAAAGCGCTTTCAATACCGGCCGGAGGCGCTATCTATGACCGCCGGGCGGATCCACCCCTTCAATCATTCACGAGGCTATGCATGACAATACGCGCTGTCGTCTGGGGCGAGAACATCCATGAGCGGACCAACAAGGTGGTCGCCGGCATCTATCCGGAAGGCATGCACGCCACCATCGCCGCGGCGCTCAATGCCGACAAGGCGATCTCCGCCACGACCGCGACGCTGGAGCAGCCCGAGCACGGCCTGCCGGAATCGCGCCTGGCCGAGACCGACGTTCTGGTCTGGTGGGGCCACAAGGATCATGGCGCGGTGGCCGACGAGGTGGTCGAGCGCGTGGCCCGCCGGGTGTGGGAGGGCATGGGGCTGATCGTGCTCCATTCCGGCCATTTCGCGAAGATCTTCAAGCGGCTGATGGGCACGCCCTGCACGCTGAAATGGCGCGAGGCGGGCGAGCGCGAGCGTCTTTGGGTCACGAGCCCCAATCACCCGATCGCCGAAGGCGTCGGAGAATTCTTCGAGCTGGAGAACGAGGAGATGTATGGCGAGCAATTCGCCGTGCCGGAGCCGCTGGAGACGGTGTTCATCTCCTGGTTCCAGGGCGGCGAGGTGTTCCGCTCCGGGCTGACCTACCGGCGCGGCGCCGGCAATCTCTTCTATTTCCGCCCCGGGCACGAGACCTACCCGACGTATCACGACGCGACGGTGCAGAAGGTGCTGCGCAACGCGGTGAAATGGGCGCACAACCCGCAGGGCAAAAAGTCGGCCATCCTCGACGCGCCGAACGTGCCGGTCGAGAAGGCGCTGGAGCCGATCGAGGAACGCGGCCCCAAGCTGCACGCGCACGGCGAGGCCGGCTTCCGCTGAAGCAATCCCCAAGGTTCTGAGTTGCGCTGAGATCACATTCGCACCACAATGATTGAATCGAACCAATCCTTTTGGAGGAGCAAAGAATGCGGCTTCTGATACTGGGCACGGGCTGGATGGCGCAGGAACATGCCCGGCGTTTCGGCGCCATCGAGGGCGTCGACCTTGTGGCGGCTGTCGATGTCGATGAAAAGCGGGTCGGCGAATTCGCCGACGGCTTCAAGATCCCGAAGCGTTTCACATCGCTGGAGGCGGCGCTCGACTGGGGCGATTTCGACGCCGTCGCCAATGTAACGCCGGACAGCATCCACCATCCGACCACCATGGCGCTGATCGCCGCCGGCAAGCCGGTGCTGTGCGAAAAGCCGCTGGCCGAGAATTTCGGCAAGGCGAACGAGATGGCCGACGCGGCGGAAGCCGCCGGCATCGTCAACATGGTCAACCTCACCTACCGCAACGTGGCTGCCCTGCAGAAGGCGCGGCAGATGGTGCAGGCGGGCGAGATCGGCACGGTGCGCCATGTCGAGGCGTCCTACCTGCAGAGCTGGCTGGTGTCGAAATTCTGGGGCGACTGGCGCACCGACCCGAAATGGCTATGGCGACTGTCGCGCGGCCATGGGTCGAACGGCGTGCTCGGCGATGTCGGCATCCACATCCTCGACTTCGCCAGCTATGGCGCGGCGCTCGACATCGACCATGTCTTCTGCCGGCTGCGCGCCTTCGACAAGGCGCCGGGCAACCGCATCGGCGACTACCAGCTCGATGCCAATGACAGCTTCGCCATGACGCTCGACTTCGCCAACGGCGCCTTCGGCGTGGTCCACGCCAGCCGCTGGGCGACAGGCCATATCAACGAACTTCGGCTGCGCATCTATGGCGACAGGGGCGGCATCGAGGTGGTCCACAATCTCGAAGGCTCGATGCTCAAGGCCTGCGTGGGCGGAAATGTCGAGAACGCAAAATGGGAAGTGCTCGACGCCGGCAACGTGCTCACCAACTATCAGCGCTTCGCGGCAGCTGTGAAGAGCGGCGTGCAGACCGAGCCGAATTTCCGCCATGCCGCGGGTTTGCAGAAGGTGCTCGACCTGGCCATGGTCTCGGAGGAGAAGCGCGTGGAACTGAGGGCCGACGCGGATACGCAGTAGCTCTTCCTGCCCTCGTAAAAGCGGGGGAGGAGCCATGTACCGCGCGGCCAAACAAATCTTTCAAGCGTTTCTTGAAGCTGGCCCCCGGCGTTTCATGGTGTAATGCGGCCACGAGTTCGGGGAGGCTTCATTGACCGACTACATTGGGTTGCCGAAGGCCGAAGTGCATATCCACGTCGAGGGCTGCTTCGAGGCCAATGACGTGGTCAGGAATTGCGAGGAAGCCGGCATTCCGCTTCGCGCGCCGCGCGACAGGCTTTTCGAAGCCCATGACCTGAAGAGCTTCCTCGAAATGCTCGACTGGGTGTGCGGGACATTCCGCACGCGCGAGCAGCTGGCCATCGCCGCCTACAAGTTTGCGCGACGAATGGCCAAGAGTGGCGTGCGCTATGCCGACGTCATCGTCAACCCGACCCACTGGCCGCACTGGCACAGGAATATCCCCGGGATGATCGACGCCTTCGATGCCGGTTTCTCGGCCGCCGAGCAGGACGGCTACCCGCCGGTCGGGCTTTGCGTCAGCCTGTTGCGCACCCAATCGGCCGAAGAGTCGATCGAACTGGTGGAACTGCTGGCCAGGATCAGGCACCAGCGCGTCGTTGCTCTTTCGATCGACGGGAACGAGGTGGCCGCCGGTCGCACCGGTCCGCGCTTCGCCGAGGCGTTCCGCCGCGCCGCGGCGGCAGGACTGCGGCGGACCGTGCATGCCGGCGAGTCGAGCGGCCCAGAGGGTGTCCGCGATGCAATCGAATTGCTTGGGGCCGACCGCATCGACCACGGCGTGCGAGCGATCGAGGAGCCGGAACTGGTCGACCTGCTTGCCCAACGGCGGATTCCGCTCGGCATCTGCCCGATCTCCAACATCGCGCTCGGCCTCTATCCGTCGCTCGCTGAGCACCCGATCGACGCCTTGCGCAAGGCCGGTGTTCCGGTCTCGGTCAATACCGATGATCCCGCGCTGCTCGGGACGACGCTTGAAGCCTCTTACGCCGCTTGCGCCGAAACCTTCGCATGGGACGGTGAAATCATACGCCAGCTCGCCGCGACATCGGTGCATGCGAGCTATGCCGACACCACGGTGAAGGCGCGGATCCTGGCGGACCTGGCGCTCTGGCGGGCGTGACAAGGCTGCGAGGGGCAGTTATCGAAGCCTGAGCCTCGCCAGGCGGAGTGTTGTCCGGCCTAGTGTTCTATCGAGCCCGATAAATCCCGACCGCCGCCGCAACCAGCGCCGCGTTGCCGGCCGCAACACTTCCGTCCGGCAGTTCCTTCCCGTCCTCCAGCCCGACGCGGGTTGAAAACCTGTGCGCCGCCGCCCGCTCGACGAAGGGCCACACGGTCGCGTTCTCGCCATGCAGCAGGATCGAGCGGTGGACGCCGGCGCGGTCGAGCACCTTCTGGATGCCCTCGGCGACGGCAAAAGCTTCTTCCAGCGTCTGCTCGGAAATCTCGATCAGCACGCGCAGCACCCGCCCGCCATGGTCGAGGCCGGCCAGCCGCAGGGCATCGCCGATTGATGCAAGCCCGGCCTCGATGCCGACGCCGCGATCGCGCAGCGCCTCCATCACTTCGGGCGCCGCCGCCTCGCTGAGGTTGACCGAGGCATAGTCGGGCAGATCATGCCAGCCGGCGATGGCGGCGAGCGTGCGCCTGTCGTCCTTCTCGATCCAGGCGCCGGTCGAAACGCCGATCAGCGTGCCGGGACAGGCGCGGCGTAGTCCATGGATGGTGCGGTCCATCGCTTCCGGCGCGAGGCTCTCGCGGCCGTCGGCGCCGCGCGCGTGGACATGCAGTTCGGCCGCGCCCGCCGCGATCGAGGCGGCGCCGTCCCGAGCCATGGCGTGCGCATCGAGTGGCAGGGCAGGGTGGAAATCGGCGGCGCGCGCGCCGTTGATGCAGGCCTGAACGATCATGGCGAGGCGATCCTGTTCGGCGAGAGACTAGCGCAGGAGAGGGCGATGTCGATAGGCGCGCCCCATAAGGCAAATGCCCAGATCCTTCGCGCCCCCTCTGTCCTGCCGGACATCTCCCCACACGGGGGGAGATCAGCT
>JBFLWR010000200.1:0-6203 GCA_040755925.1 Pseudomonadota bacterium | reverse complement strand
GCTGTGGCCGACCGACCAGCCGCCGCGGCTGTCGCTCGGCTACGGTTCGATCATCGCCGCGCACGGCCTGTTCTCGATGGCGCTGGTGGCGATGATCGTCGGCACGCGTCTGGGCAGCCTCGACCGCAATCTCGTCGAGGCTTCGAGCGACCTCTACGCCACACCGCTGACGACCTTCCGCTCGATCGTGCTGCCGCAGATCATGCCGGCGGTGGTCGCGGGCTTCCTGCTCGCCTTCACCTTCTCCTTCGACGATTTCATCATCGCCTTCTTTGTCGCCGGCTCGCAGACGACGCTGCCGATCTATGTCTTTGCCTCGATCCGGCGCGGCGTCACGCCGGAGATCAACGCCATTGCCACGATCGTGCTCGCGGCATCGGTCCTGCTGGTCGTGCTGGCCCAATGGCAACTCGGCCGCCGAAAACCATCGCCTTGAAAGAACAGTCCATGATTTTGAAAGATCGCATCGCCGTGGTGACAGGCGCCGGGTCGGGCATCGGGCGCGCCGGCGCCATGATCATGGCGAGGGAAGGGGCGGTCGTGGTGATCGCCGACCTGGACCGCGCGGCGGGTGAAGCCACGGCGTCCGACATACGCGAGGCCGGTGGTCGGGCCGAGGCGGTCGCCACCGATGTCGGGGACGACACGGCGGTCGAGGATCTCATCGCGGGGGCGCTCGGTAAGCATGGCCGCATCGACATCCTGCACAGCCATGCCGGCATCCAGGTCGGCGGCACGCTGACGGAGGTCAGCTCCGACGGTATGGACGCCTCCTGGCGGATCAATGTGCGGGCGCAGTTCCTCGCGGCCAAGTCGGTCATGCCGGCGATGATCGCGCAGGGCGGCGGCGTCATCCTCAACACGGCGTCCAATTCCGGCGTCTTCTACGACCGCGAGATGATCGCCTACGCCACGTCCAAGCACGCAGTGGTGGCGATGACCAGGCAGATGTCGCTCGACTACGCCAGGCACAATGTGCGCATCAACGCGCTCTGCCCGGGCTGGGTCGATACGCCCTTCAACGAGCCGTTCATCGCCCAGATGGGCGGACGCGACGCGATCGAGAATTACGTGCGCACCAAGATCCCGATGGGGCGGTGGGCAAGCACGGACGAGATCGCCGAGGCGATCCTGTTCCTCGTTTCCGACCGCTCGTCCTTCATGACCGGCCAGGCGCTCGTGATCGATGGCGGCGAGAGCATCGGCTGAACTGGCCCAGCAAAGCGGACTTGCGCCGGCGGCGATGATCGGTCAAATCATTGGCTCCACCTTGATGAGATCCGTCATGCAGGCAGCAGAACAGCAATACCGCGCGAGGCATTCGATTTTTGCCGGCGGCATTGCTTTTTCGCGGGCCGGGGTTTCGACGGCCGGGAATAGCGCATCAGCGGGATACCACTGACGATGCGCTGTTGCCGCTTTGAGAACCTGCAACGCGCCGAGGAGACGAAAGTCGGTTCGCATGTCGTTCGTGACGGCTGGACCGAAGGGGTGCGGGGGTCGATCCATCCGGCCTCCCGGCCGGCCATCAGGCGGGCGCCCGTCACTCGGACAACGCATTTCTTCTAACGCCCCAGACTGAACGGACGTGCCCGCCGAAGCGATTCCTCCTTCGTACGGACATGACCAATGCCTGACAAACCAGATACTTCACTCTCCAGCGGCAACACGCAAAGCTGGCTGAAAACGCATGGGATAAACGAGGTCGAATGCCTCGTGCCCGACATGAACGGCGTGCTGCGCGGCAAGACGCTGCCGGCGGCCAAGTTCCTCAAGGCGCTCGAGGACAGCGCGCTCTTCCTGCCGAGCAGCGCCTTCCTCGTCGCCATCGACGGCCGCTATTCCGGCTCCATCGACGAGAACTTCGCCTACCAGGATCCGGATATGCGCATGGTGCCGGACCTGTCGACGCTGTGTCTCGCGCCAGGTGGTGCCCCGGGCAAGGCCTATGTGCTGGCCGACGCGTTCCACATGGACGGCCGGCCATGGATGGCGTCGCCGCGTCACGTGCTGAGGGCCGTGCTCGATCTCTACCGGCAGCGCGGCTGGCGAGCTGTCATGGCGCCGGAGCTCGAATTCTATCTCACCGCGCCCAACCCCGATCCGGACAAGCCGCTGACCGCGCCGGTGGGGCGCAACGGCCGTCCGGAGAGCGTGCAACATCCCTATGACATGCAGGCGCTGGAAGAGTTTGAAGCGGTGACGCGGCGCCTCTACGACCACGCCGCCATCGCGGGCGTGCCGCTCGACACGCTGATCCATGAATCCGGCACGGCGCAACTGGAGATCAACCTGCTGCACGGCGATCCGCTGGCGCTTTCCGACAAGGCGCTGCTGTTCAAGCGCATGGCGCGGCAGGCGGCGCAGGCGAGCGGCATGCATGCCACCTTCATGGCAAAGCCGATCGCGGCGCAGGCCGGCAGCTCGATGCATCTTCACATGTCGATCATCGACGAAACGGGCGAGCCATTGTTTGCCGGCAAAGACGGCGACGACAGCGAGATGTTCTCGCAGTTCATCGGCGGCCTGCAGAAATATATCCCCGAGATCATGCCGCTGTTCGCGCCGAACGTGAACTCGTACCGCCGCATCCGGCCGGGCCACAGCGCGCCCGCCAACATCGAGTGGTCGCACGACAACCGCTCCTGCGGGTTGCGCGTGCCGATGGGCGGGCGCGCCGCGCGGCGGGTCGAGAACCGCTTGCCCGGCGCCGACGCCAATCCCTATCTGGCAATGGCCGGCTCGCTGATTGCCGGCTATCTCGGCATCGAGGAGAAGCTCGCGCGTTCGCCCGAAGCCTTCGGCAATGCCTATACCGTCAAGAGTACGCTGCCCAAGACGATGGAGGAGGCACTCGATCGCTTCGCGGCCTGCGAGCCCGTGAAGGCGTTGCTGGGCGAGGATTTCTTCCAGACCTATCTGCGTGTGAAGAGCGTCGAGCTCGACCTGTTCCAGAGCGTCGTGACGTCCTGGGAACGCGACCACCTGCTGCTGAAGGTGTGACGATGGCTACGCGTTCAACAGGTTTCAATTCCGGGCTCGATATCGGCAAGTCGTATTACGTCGCCACCGCCAATCCGGCGCCTGACCATCCGGCGCTTGCCGGCGATATCGAAGCCGATCTGGTCGTGGTCGGTGGCGGCTGCACCGGCCTTTCGGCGGCGCTGCATGCCGCCGAGCGCGGGCTGAAAGTGGTACTGCTCGAAGGCGGCAAGATCGGCTGGGGCGCGTCGGGCCGCAATGGCGGGCAGATGATCCCCGGCCTGCGCAGGGGCGCCAAGGGGCTGGTCAAGTCGTTTGGGCCGGAACGGGCGAAGGCCTTGTTCGACCTCGCCTTCGAGGCGCGTGGACTGGTGCTCGACATCATCGAGCGCCATGCGATCGACTGCGACCTTCGCCTCACCGGTCATCTGGTCGGTGCGGTCAACAGTTCCGACATGCGCGACTTCGAGGAGGAGGCCGAGTGCCTCGCCAAGGTGATGAACTTCCGCCATGTCGAGATTCTCTCGGCGGCGAAAGCGCGGCAGATGGTTGATACGCCCTACCAGGGTGCGGTCTTCGAGGATCTCGGCGGCCACATGCATCCGCTGAACTACACGCTTGGCCTCGCCCGCGCCGCGGCCAGCGCCGGCGTGACCATCCACGAGAATTCGGTTGCTGTCCGGCTGGAGCGCCAGCCGTCCATCCGGGTCTTCACCGACAAGGGCTCGGTGCGTGCCCGGCATGTGGTGCTGGCCGGCGACGCGCTACTGAAAGGGCTCGAGCCGCGCGTCAACAGCCGCATCATGCCGGTCGGCAACTACATCGTCGCCACCGAGCCTTTGGGCGATCGCAACGTCATCCCGGCCAATGTCGCGGTTTCGGACACGCTTTTCGTCGTCAACTACTACCGCATGTCGGCCGACGGACGTCTGCTGTTCGGTGGCGGCGAGCGCTACACGCCATCGCCGCCGGCAGACATCGCCGGTTTCGTGCGACCCCATATGGAAAAGACGTTCCCGCAGCTCAAAGGCTGCCGGATCGATCACGCCTGGGGCGGGCTGGTATCTGTGACGACGTCGCGCCTGCCGCATGTCGGGCATTATGGCGAGGTCTATTTCGCGCATGGCTATTCCGGCAAGGGCGTCATCCTGTCGACGCTTTCGGGCAAGCTGCTTGCGGAAGCGATCACCGGCGATTCCTCGCGGCTCGACCTGTTTTCGACGTTGACGCCGCTGCCGTTCCCCGGCGGTACGGCGCTGCGTGGGCCGCTCTATGTGCTCGGCATGCTGTGGTACGCCATGCGAGATCGCTTGAGGCATTGACGAGCGGCTGCTCGGAGGCAGCCATAGCCACCTACCGGTGGCCAGGGATGAAATCCTCGGCCACCGGTCCTTGATGATTAGCCGGCGTCGCGGTTGGTCAGCGCGATGTGGCAGCAGCCGGAGCCATGCCCCGGCGTCCAGGTCACATTGGCGAAATGCACGCCGGTCGCCTCGAACAGGCCGCGGTCGAAGGCGCCGGCGATGCGGCAGAGCGTGGCGAGCTTTTCCTCGCCCACCCCTGCCTCGACCCAGGCGTCCTTCAGCGGGCAGCGCTTGACCTTGAAGGCGATGTGGTCCGGTCCGCGATCGACATCGGTCGGGTACAGGCGGCCGCCATCCGGGCTGGCGGCGAGGAATGCCTCACCAATCGCTGGCGCGTCATTGGGACCGAAACCGTCAAAGGCTGCCGCTGCGACCTCGCGGCCACGTTGCTCGATGGTGCGGATCATCACGGCCTCAGCCTTCTCCGCGCCGATCTCGGCGGTCAATTCGTCGAGGAACAGGCGATAAAGGTCGGCCCGGTTGCGGAAAGCAGAGTCGAGCTCGCGTGACAGTTTTTCGGCTCTGGCTGCTTCGGGGGCGGTCATGGCGTGCTCCTGATCAATCTTGGCGTCGCCGCCACCAATGCCTTGCCGATCGCCGATTGCGGATTGGCGATGACGGCGCGGGCCTCGCCGCTCTCCGCGATCCGGCCGGCTTCGAGAATGACCACGCGATGCGCGACGGCGCGGATGACGCCGAGGTCATGTGAAATGAAGAGATAGGCGATCCGTTCCTGTCTTTGCAGGTCGAGCAGCAATTCCAGGATCTGCCCGCGTACCGATACGTCGAGGGCCGAGACGGCTTCGTCGAGCACGATGAGGGAAGGCCGTGTGGCGATGGCGCGTGCGATCGCCACACGCTGCCGCTGGCCGCCGGAAATCTCGTGGATGGCGCGCGCGGCGAGACCGGCATCGAGGCCGACGCGTTCCAGGAGTTTTGCGATCTGTCGTGGGCGGTCGGCGCGCGAAGCAACGCTGTGGATGCGCAAGGGATCGTCGAGAACACGCGCCACGGTGGCGCGAGGGTTGAAGGCGGCCAGGGGGTCTTGGAAGACCATTTGCAATCTTGCACGCCTTGCGCGCAAAGCCGCGCCCGATAATGCAAGGAAATCCTCGCCTTCGAATTCGACGCCGCCGCTGTCAGGCTCGATCAGCCGCAGCACCAGACGCGCGATGGTCGACTTGCCGCTGCCGGACGGGCCGGCCAGCGCCAGGGTTTCGGCCGGTCCGATTTCGAACGACACGTCATCGACTGCGGCGAAAGGTCGGACGCCACGGCGATAGCTCTTGGCAAGATTGGAGACGGCAAGCAGGCTCATGCCGACACGCCTTGCCGGTCAAGCAGGGGTTGGGCGTCGAGGCCGAGATAGGCGTCAAGCAATGAGCGCGTATAGGCGTGGCGCGGCGCCTCTACGATCTGGCGGGTCTCGCAAAGCTCGACGAGTTCGCCGTGGCGCAACACAGCGATGTATTCGGCAAGCGTGGCGGCCAGCGCGATGTCGTGGCTGATGAAGAGCAAGGTCATGCCGTCTTCAGCGACCAGTTGGCGGATCAGGGCCACGATCTCGGCCTGCACGATAGTATCGAGCGCGCTGGTCGCCTCGTCGGCGATCAAGAGCTTCGGCGCGGCAGCTATTGCGGCGGCGATCGCCACGCGCTGCTTCTGGCCGCCGGAGAGTTGGTGCGGATAGGCGCGCAGGGCCAAGCCTGGATCGGGCAAGCGGACGCGTTCCAGCAGGGTCCTGGCTCGCGCCAGCGATTGGGACCAGTCGAGGCCGAGATGAGTGTGCACGACCTCGGCGATCTGCTTGCCGACAGGCATGACCGGGTCGAGGCTGGAGGAGGGGTCCTGGAAGAC
>JBFLWR010000020.1:0-10907 GCA_040755925.1 Pseudomonadota bacterium | reverse complement strand
GCCGGCGACACCTTCAACACGCTTTGGGCCTTGCATGCGCTGACTCCCGACCGGCCGGCGACCTATGTCTCGGCCTTCGGCGACGACCCTTTCTCGCGCGACCAGATCGATTTCCTTTCGCAGAACGGCATCGGCATCGGCGGCAGTCCGGTTATCCCGGGCGCCAGGCCTGGCCTCTACGCCATCACGCTGACCGGCGCGGAACGTGCCTTCACATACTGGCGCGCGGACGCGGCTGCCCGCCAGTTGGCTTCGGACCCCGTGGCATTGGCGAAAAGCCTTGCAAACCAGGCGCTTGTCTATTTTTCCGGAATCACCCTGGCAATCTTGGACGACGCCGCGCGGAAAACCTTGATTTCGGCCGTCGCGACAGCCCGCGCGGCCGGTTCGCTCGTCGCTTTCGACCCAAACTATCGTCCTCGGCTCTGGCAAAACCGTGAGACCGCGCAGGCCGCAATAGCCGAGGCGCTGGCCGTCACCGACATGGCGCTGCCGACCTTTCCCGATGAACAGATGCTGTTTGGGGACCAAACGCCGGAGGCGACGGCAGAACGTCTCGGAAAGCTCGTCGGCGAGGTCGTCGTCAAGAATGGCGAGCAGCCGGCATTGGTTGCCGCCAACGGCGCCTCGCAGAACGTCGAAGCGGTCCATGTCGCCACGCCCGTCGACACAACAGGCGCCGGCGATTCTTTCAATGGCGGCTACCTCGCCGCCCGGCTCGCCGGCCATGCGCCGGCCGACGCGGCCCGGCGCGCGCATCAGGTGGCCGCGGCTGTCGTGCAGGTGCGCGGCGCGCTGGCGCCGTTCGAGACGCTGAGGGCCGCCTTCGGGGTTTAGATTTAGGGTAGCCTGAACCGATACTCGGTGACCTGGTGGTAGATCTGGCCTGGCCACAGCGTGGCCTGCGGGAAGTAGGGCCGGTTCGGCGCGTCGGGCCAGGTCTGCGCCTCGAGGCAGAAACCCGAAAAAGCCTTGTAACGTCGTCCATCCAGTCCGGGCGATGAAGGCGCGACATACTGGCCGATATAGAGCTGCAGGCCGGGCTCGGTGGTCCAGACTTCCATCTCGACGCCGGAATTGGCGCCTTGCACCCACGCCGCCTGGTGCAGCGGTCCACGCGTGGAGGCCAGGCAGTAGTTCAGGTCGTAGCGAAGTTGCTCGCCTTCCGTCTCCATGCGCAACGCCCGCGCCTGGCGGAAGTCATAGGGCGTGCCGTCGACAGGTTTCACCGCGCCGGTCGGGATCATCTCGTCGTCGGTCGGCGTATACGCGCCAGCATTGAGCATCAGCCGGTGATCGAGGATGTCGCCGGCCCCGCCATCGTCGAGGTTGAAATAGGAATGCTGCGCCAGGTTGCAGAGCGTCGGCTCCTCGCAGGTGGCGGTCAGTTCCATGCTGAGCGTGCCCGGGATCTTCAGCCTGTAGGTGCAGGTCACCTCAAGCGCGCCGGGAAAACCCATCGTGCCGTCCGGATCGTGCAGCGTCAGCGTCACGAAATCGCGGCCGTGCAGTGAAACCGCCCACGGGCGGTGGAAGTAGCCTTCCGAACCGCCATGCAGCGTATGCTTGCCTAGGAAATTGCGTTCGGTCTGGTAGCGGTTGCCGGCGATGGTGAAGCGGCCGTCGCGGATGCGGTTGGCGAAACGGCCGACCACCGCGCCGAAATAGGCGCGGTCGGTCTCGTAAGGGTCGAAGCGGTCGTAGCCCAGCACCAGCGGCGCGTCATGACCGGTCAGCCTGAGATCCTGGATGATGGCGCCGAGGCCGATGATGTTGGCGGTCAAGCCTCCGCCGTGGATGGTGAAACGGCGCACGGCCTCGCCAGCCTGCGTTGTGCCGAAGACCTCGCCGTCCTTCATCGCCTTGCCCGGGAACAGTTCATCGATCCGTGGATTTAGGCCGGCTTGCTATCGTCCGGCAAGGGCAGGCAACGCGCCTGCCCCGTCCCATGGATGGTCCTCAGAGGCCGAGGCCGCCGATGCAGACATATTTGGTGTCGAGGTAATCCTCGATGCCCTGATGGCCGCCTTCCTTGCCGAGCCCCGATTCCTTGACGCCGCCGAACGGCGCCTCTGGCGTGGTGATCAGGCCCTCGTTGACGCCGACCATGCCGTATTTCAGCCCTTCCATCACGCGGAAGGCACGGCCGAGGTCGCCCGTGTAGAAATAACAGGCAAGCCCGAACTCGGTATCGTTGGCCAAAGCGACCGCCTCTTCCTCGGTCTCGAACTTGAAGACGGGCGCGATCGGTCCGAAGATCTCTTCCTTCATGAAGCGCATCTTAGGCGTCGCGTCGGCGATGACCGTCGGCTGGAAGAACGAGCCGCCGAGCGCGTGGCGCTTGCCGCCGGCGACGACCTTGCCGCCCTTCGATGTCGCGTCGGCGATGAACTCCTCGACCTTCTCGACCGCCTTCTCGTCGATCAGCGGTCCCTGCTGCACGCCTTCTTCAAGGCCCGAGCCGACCTTCAGGTTGTTGCTGGCGGCGGCAAGCTTCTCGACGAACTTGTCATAGACGCCCGCCTGGACGAGGAAGCGGTTGGTGCACACGCAGGTCTGGCCGGAATTGCGGTACTTGGCGGTGATGGCGCCGGTGACCGCGCGGTCGATGTCGGCGTCGTCGAAGACCAGGAACGGCGCGTTGCCGCCGAGCTCCATCGACACCTTCTTGACCGTCGTCGACGACTTCTGGATCAGGATCTTGCCGACCTCGGTCGAGCCGGTGAAGGTGATCTTCTTGACCAGCGGATTGGCGCAGATCTCGTCGCCGATCTCGCCGGCCGAGCCAGTCAGGATGTTGACGACGCCCTTGGGGAAGCCGACTTCCTCGGCGAGCGCGCCCCATGCAAGCCCGGAATAAGGCGTCTGCGAGGCAGGCTTGACCACCGCGGTGCAGCCCGCAGCCAGCGCCGGTCCAAGCTTGCGGGCCAGCATCGAGGATGGGAAGTTCCACGGCGTGATGGCGGCGATGACGCCTACAGGCTCCTTGGTCACCAGGATGCGCCGGTCGGCCCAGGGCGACGGCACGATGTCGCCATAGGTGCGACGGCCTTCCTCCGCGAACCACAGGATGTAGGCCGCGGCCGAGCCGATCTCGCCTTTGGATTCGAACAGCGACTTGCCCTGCTCGATGGTCAGCAGTTCGGCCAGCACGTCCTGATTGTCCATGATCGCGTCGTGCAGCTTGCGCAGCAGCTTCGAGCGCTCGAGGGCGGAGGTCTTGCGCCAGCTCTTGAAGGCCTCGTCGGCCGCCTCGATGGCGCGGCGGGTTTCGGCCTTGCCGGCTTTGGGCACGGTGCCAATCTTGAGGCCGGTGGCCGGGTTATTGACGTCGACGGTCTGGCCGCTGTCGGCCTGCACCCACTCGCCATTGATGAGATTGGCCTGGCGCATGAAATGGCTGGTTTTCTGAAGCATGGTCTGGCCTCCGTTCGGCGCGTTGATCGGCCGTTTCTCTGGATGTCCGTGGGAGCGTGCAGCTGGCCACACGCTGGCGCATTGCTCTTACCTAGGGAAATGCGGGCAGGCAATCACAAGATGGCATATAGGGGTTGGGCCAGCAAAAGCGAGCGCCGGCGGGCACGCGCGTCTAGCCAAACACGTGGACGACCACGGTCAGCCAGAAGGAAGTCGTCAGCACCGCGCTTGCGGTGGCGATGGTCATCTGGTTCGACGCCAGCGCTTGCCCGGTGTTGAACTGCACGGCGATCAGATAGGAATTGATGCCGGATGGCAGCGCGGCGACGACCACCGCGACCTTCGCGGTCAGCGGCGGCAGGCCAAGCAGCCAGACGAAGGCCAGCACCAGCCCTGGCATCAGGAACAGTTTCAATGCCGACAGCGCCAGCGCCGGCCGGACATTGCCGGAGATGCCGAAGCGGCGCAGGCTGAGCCCCATGGCGAACAGCGCCACAGGTCCAGCGGTATCGGCCAGGGCGTCGACGAGACGTTCGGCAAGATTTGGCAACGGCGTGCCGGCGAGGCGCCAGGCGAGCCCCGCCAGGATGCCGATGATCAACGGATTGACGAACAGCCGCTTGAGGAAGCTCCTGATCACGCGCAGCGGATGCACCGCTTCCCCGCTGCCGCGCCCGAATATCTCGAACAGCACGATCGAGGCCATCATCATGATCGGCAGATGGACGGAGACGAGCAGCGACAGAACCTCGAAGCCGCTCGGGCCGAATATGCCGAGGATGAAGGGCGCGCCGAGCAACACCACGTTGGAATAGGCGGAGGATACGCCACCGACGATCCCTGCTCGGGCGTCCCTGCCGAAAATGCGCGTCGTCACCAAGTGGCCCGCCGCCCAGGTGATGGCGACGGCCGTGAAATAGGCCCCCCATAGCGACCACGGCGCCACGCCGTGGAAATCCGACTTCACCATAGTCTGGAACAGGAGCAACGGCATCGCCACGTTGACGGCGAACTCGGATATGCCCTCCCCGCTCGCCGGCTTCAGATAGCCCGACAACCCGGCGAGGTAGCCGAGCGCGACGAGGCTGAAGACGAAGAGGACGGTTTCGACAAGCGGCGACATTTTTTCGTGATAGGCGAGCCTTCCATGCGGCGCAATCGGCCCGCCGGGCTCACCGGCGACGCTCCGCTTGTTTTCCTGGCAGCTTTGCGGTCCCTATATGCTGAACACGACCCAGGGCTTTCCGGGGCCGTCAAAGGACATCTGATGCTGCGACTTGCCCTGGCGTTTTTCCTGCTTGCCGTTCCGAGCCTTGCCCACGCGACAGATGCAGGCTGGGCGCTGCTGCGCGGCGGTGGTCATGTCGTGCTGCTTCGCCACGCCTTCGTCACGGGAACGACCGACCCGGCGAACTTCGACATAGACAGTTGCGCCACCCAGGTCAATCTGTCCGCACGTGGCAAGCAGCAGGCGAACCGCATCGGCGCCCTGTTCGCGGCGCGCGCGGCGCCCATCGATCGCGTGCTCTCCAGCCGCTATTGCCGTTGCCTCGACACCGCCCGCATCGCCTTCGAGGCCGAGCCGCAACTCTTCGCGCCGCTCGACCTGCTCAAGACCGACCCGCAGGAAAAGGCCGCTCAGATCGCGGCGGTCATGAAGGAGATCCGCGACTATTCCGGCTCCAACAATCTGGTGATGGTCACGCATCTGGAGAACATCGTGGCCCTCACCGGCGTCTCCCCGCGCGAAGGCGAAGCGGTGGTCGTCGAGCCCCAGGGCGACGGCCTCAAGGTGCTCGGGAGGGTCACTTTCTGACGGCTTGTCATCCGTGGCTGTTGCAGAAATGCCACCGGAGGACATCGACAGTCCGGGTCGTCGTGCCCTGCCAAAGCCTCCAACGTTGCCTTTCGAAAGCCGGCATCCCATCTGCGCCCGGCGCATTCGGCCTTTTCCTGCCCGGAAAAACCGACTAGACAGCGCCCAAACAAGATGCGGACAGATTCCGCCCGCAACCGAAGGAAGAGCCCTTGTCCACCACGTTCGAGAAAGTCGCCAAGATCATTGCCGACACCAGCGAGATCGATATCGACACGATCACGCCTGAAAGCCACACCATCGACGATCTTGGCATCGACAGCCTCGATTTCCTCGACATCGTCTTCGCCATCGACAAGGAATTCGGCATCAAGGTGCCGCTGGAGAAGTGGACGCAGGAGGTCAATGACGGCAAGGCCTCGACCGACGACTACTTCGTCATGAAGAACCTGTGCGCCAAGATCGACGCGCTGGTCGCGGCCAAGACGGCCTGACGTTGGGGGCATGAGCTTGACGCGCTCTCCCACCTGACCCACAAAGCCGCTCATGAGCAGCCCGCACGACGTCGTCATCACCGGCATCGGCCTTGTCTCCTCGCTGGGAGAAGGCCCCGATGCGCATTGGCAGAAACTCAGCCAGCCGGGCCTTGAGCCTGTGCTCGACGCCGCGCGCTTTGCCCCTTACACCATCCACCCCCTGCCCGAGATCGACTGGAACCGGCAAATCGCCAAGCGTGGCGACCAGCGCCAGATGGAGACGTGGCAGCGGCTCGGCACCTATGTCGCCGGCCTTGCGCTGGACGACGCCGGCATCAAAGGCAATGACGAGCTTTGCGCGACCATGGACATGGTGGTGGCCGCCGGCGGCGGCGAGCGCGACGAGGCGGTCGATGCCGCGATCCTCGCTGCCTCCGAGAGCCGCAACGACCGCGACGTGCTGCTGAACGAGAAGCTCACGACGGAACTGCGGCCGACGCTGTTCCTTGCCCAGCTTTCCAACCTTCTCGCCGGCAACATCTCGATCGTGCACAAGGTCACCGGCTCCTCCCGCACTTTCATGGGCGAGGAAGGCGCGGGCGTCTCCGCCGTCGAGACGGCTGCCGCGCGCATCCGTTCGGGCCAGTCGACGCATGTCCTGGTCGGCGGCGCCTTCCAGACCGAGCATTCCGACATGCTGCTGGGCTATGAACTCGCCGGTTACCTGCACCGCGGCTCCTGGAAGCCGGTCTGGCAGCGGCAGGGGTCGGAAGGCGGTGGCGTCGTTACAGGTTCGGGCGGCGCTTTCCTGGTGCTGGAGCAGCGCGAGCACGCGATAGGCCGTGGCCGGAGGATCTACGCCGAGCTCGGGCCGGTCGTTTCAGGCCGAGCCAGGCGCCGGCGCGGCGAGCTGAACGCCGAGATCGGCGCCTTGCTTAAACAGGCGGCATTGCCAGCGGGTGAGCTGCTGGCCATTTCCGGCGCCTCCGGCGCCCATGCCGCGACGGCCGCCGAAAAAGAGGTGCTCGACGCCAACTCTGCAATGGCCGCGCGCGCCTTCTCGACGCTTACGGGCCATATGAAGGAAGCGCAGTTCCCCTTTGCCGTGGCGCTGGCCGCTTTAGCCGTCGACCGCAAGGCGGCATACCCTGTCTTCGATGCCGCAACGGAGCGCCCATTCGCAGGCGCCCCGACTTCGGTCCTTGCAACGGCGGTCGGCTATCACCAATTCGAGGGCCTTGGGCTGGTCAAAGCCGCTTAGAAAGAGACGTAAGCATGGCCAATCTCCGCGATCACATGGGCAGGCCGATCGTTGCCGTCACCGGCATCGGCGTCGTCACCTCGCTCGGCGTCGGCAAGACGGACAACTGGGCCGCGCTGACTTCCGGCAAATCAGGCATCCATCCGATCACCCGCTTTCCCGTCGACCACCTGAACACCCGCATTTCGGGCATGGTCGACTTCCTGCCGTCGAGCACCAAGGGTGCGAGTCCCCTCACCTATGAACTGGCCGAAACGGCCGCGCAGGAAGCCGTGTCGGAAGCCGGTCTCGATTCCGGCGATTTCGGCGGACCGCTGTTCCTTGCCTCGCCTCCGGTCGAGCTCGACTGGGCCGATCGCTTCTCGCTCTACAATTCGGACAAGCAAGACGCCGGCGCCGAAAGGCTGCTAAGGGTTGCCCGAGGGCTGAAAGAACTCGACATTTTCGATACCACACAGTTCGGCACCATTGCCGACCGGCTCGCGGACCGCTTCGGCACGCGCGGCCTGCCGATCACGCTGTCGACCGCCTGCGCTTCCGGGGCCACGGCAATCCAACTCGGCGTCGAGGCGATCCGTCGCGGCGAATGCGACAAGGCGCTGTCGATCGGCGCCGACGGGTCCGCCACCGCCGAGGCACTGATCCGCTTCTCGCTGCTTTCGGCGCTTTCCACCCACAACGACATCCCGGAAAAAGCCTCGAAACCCTTCTCCAAGGATCGCGACGGCTTCGTGCTGGCCGAAGGCTCCGGCGCGCTGGTGCTGGAATCGCTGGAAGCCGCCCTCGCCCGCGGCGCGACGATCCTCGGCATCATGCGCGGCTGCGGCGAGCGCGCCGACGATTTCCACCGCACCCGCTCGAAGCCCGACGGCTCCCCGGCGATTGCCGCGGTTCGCGCCGCCCTCGCCGACGCCGGCTTGGGTGAAGACGAGATCGACTACGTCAACGCGCACGGCACCTCGACGCCGGAAAACGACAAGATGGAGCATCTGTCGCTGTCGACCGTGTTCAGCGAGCGCATCGGCTCTATGCCGATCTCGTCGAACAAGTCGATGATCGGCCACACGCTGTCCGCCGCCGGCGCGGTTGAAGCCGCCTTCTCGCTGCTGACGATGCGTGAAAGCGTCATTCCGCCGACCATCAATTACGACAATCCCGACCCGGCCATTGTCCTCGATGTAGTGCCTAACAAGAAGCGCAACGCCGAAGTCGGCACGGTTCTGTCGAACTCCTTCGGCTTCGGCGGCCAGAACACCTGCCTTGTCATGGCGCGGGAACCGGTCTAAGCGGACGTTTTTCCGCTTAGACAAATCCGACAGGCCCAATGCGCGCTTTGCAACTTATCGAGGACCGCCGTCTTGAAACGGTGGACCTGCCGCCTCCCCCGCCGCCGTCACTTGGCGAAGTGACGCTTCGCATCAGGGCCGTGGCGCTCAACCACATCGATGTCTGGGGCTGGCGCGGCATGGCCTTCGCCAAGCGCAAGCTGCCTTTGGTCGTCGGGGCGGAAGCCTCGGGCGAAGTCGAGGCGGTCGGCCCTGGCGTTTCCAACCTGTTGCCGGGCCAGTTGGTTTCGATCTACGGCGCCCGCACCTGCGGGCTTTGCCGCGCGTGCCGTGAGGGCCGTGACAATCTCTGCGAGCACGTCTCCGGTGTCCATGGCTTCCATCTCGACGGCTTCGCGCAAGAGAAGATCAACCTGCCCGCCCGCCTCCTGGTGCCTGCCCCGCCCGGCGTCTCCGAAATCGGCGCAGCCGTAGCGCCCGTCACCTTCGGCACGGTCGAGCACATGCTGTTCGACAATGCGAAGCTTGAACCGGGCGAGACCATCCTCGTCCATGCCGGTGGCTCCGGCATCGGCACTGCCGCGATCCAGCTGGCCAAGCGCATGGGCTGCACGGTGATCACCACGGTCGGCTCCAACGACAAGATCGACAAGGCCAAGGCCCTCGGCGCCGACCATGTCATCAACTACCGCGAGGACCGTTTCGAGGGCGTCGTGCGCAAGCTCACCAAGAAGAAGGGCGTCGACGTCGTGTTCGAGCATGTCGGCGCCGACACCTTTGCCGGCTCGATGCTGTGCCTGAAGCGCGGCGGCCGCCTCGTCACCTGCGGCTCGACCTCGGGCGTGTCGACGCAGATCAACCTGATGCAGCTCTTCCAACAGCAGCTGAAGCTCCTCGGCTCCTTCGGCTGCCGCATGGAGAACATGACCAATGCCATGCAGAAGATGGCCGCCGGTCTCGTTGCCCCGGTCATCGATACCGAAGTCGGTTTCAACGACATCGATACCGCGCTGAAGCGCATGGAAGGCCGCGACGTGTTCGGCAAGATCATCCTGCGCGTTTCCTAAGGCGGATGGTCGGCAAGGTGCTCAAGAAAGCGCGCCGGGACTTCATGTTCCGCTACGGCCGGCGACTGCGCCAGATGGAGCATTGGCTTGTCGCGCGGCTCGCCATGGCGATCATCTCGCTGCTGCGCCTTTTGCCGCCCGACAGCGCGCTCAATTTCGCCGACCGCGTGGCGCGCCGCATCGGCCCGCTGGTCGGACGCCACAAGGTTGCGTTGAACAACCTGCGCCTCGCCTATCCGGAAAAGAGCGACGCCGAGATCGAGGCCATCGCGTCCGACATGTGGGGCAACATGGCCCGGCTGGCGGCCGAGTATATCTTCCTCGATGCCCTATTCGATTTCGATCCAAACGCAACGAGGCCGGGCCGGATCGAGGTTCGCGGCATAGACCATTTCATCGAAATCGCCGGCGAGAAGAAGCCGCACATCCTGTTCACCGGCCATCTCGGCAATTTCGAGCTCCTGCCGGTGGCGGCCGCCACTTTCGGCATGAACATCACCGCGCTGTTTCGGCCGCCGAACAACCCTTATTTAGCCGACTACATCCACTCAACGCGTCGCTCGTCGATGGGAGGCCTGCTGCCCTCTTCGACGGGCGCTTCCTTCGCCCTTGCCGCCATCCTTGAAAAGGGCGGCAACATCGGCGTGCTCGTCGATCAGAAATTCACCGGCGGCGTCGAGACGACCTTCTTCGAAAGGCCATGTCACAGCAATCCGGTGCTCGGCATGCTTGCCCGCCACTACGACTGCGACGTCTATCCCGCCCGTTGCATCCGGCTGCCGGGCAACCGTTTCCGCCTGGAGATCGAGGACAAACTCGACCTGCCGCGCACGGGAAACGGCAGCATCGACGTTCGCGCCACCACCCAGCTTCTCGCCGATGTGGTCGAGCGCTGGGTGCGCGAGGATCCCGGACAGTGGATGTGGTTCCACAAGCGCTGGGACCTGGGCGGACAGCGCCGCAAGCGCGCACCGGCCAAAGAGAGCAAAATCGCCTAGAGTTGACGGCGAAAATACATTCGGGCGCCACATGCCGCTGCTGCCGACGATTGATTGGCAAACGCGCTCTGGACGCAAAATCAAAAGCCGCGAAGGTATGCCTTCGCGGCTTCGTTGTTGGCTGGACCGTCAGGACGGACGGGCGCTCGCTTAGAACAAGGCCGGCGTCGGGATGTTCGGCCGATACGTATCCATCGTCGCGCCGTTGCGGTCTTCCGAAAGAAGCGTGCCCGAACCGAAGCTCGCTCGCAGGCCGATAACGTACTTGTGGACGTTCACGCTGCCCGAAGCGAAAGAGACGGTCTCGTGATCCAGTTGGTAGCGTCCAAACACCGACCAGGGCGTGCCGGAAAACCGGTACATGGCCTGAAGCGCCGCCGTAACGGTGTCAAAGTTCAAGCCACTCTCCGTAAATCTGGAAAAGCCGAGTTCTCCGTCAAAGCGGAGATTGTCTTGAGCGAAATAGCGCACGACGGCCCGGCCGCCCCAATTGTTCAGATGGTCGGATTCGCCAGTCGCGCGCAACTGGCCGTAGTAGGCCTGGCCGTAAAGGGTCACGTTACCGAAATATGCCTGGGCCTCGGGA
>JBFLWR010000002.1:0-2752 GCA_040755925.1 Pseudomonadota bacterium | reverse complement strand
GGAACAGTGGCGCCAGGCGCCGCATCGTTGCTGACCGGCGGCGCGACCGGCGAGGGCAGGTCCTCGCGCTGGATCTCGCTGAGCGCATGGGAGGGCGTGCTGGCGAGGCAAAGGGCCAGTGGAACCGCGGCAAGGCTGGCGGCGATCCGGATGCTGAGGACCAGGCCGCGCGGCCGGCTCGACATCGAAAATCTCACCGCTTGTCTCTCCATGGGTTCGGGGATTCGCAAGATGCCGTTCAGAACGAGACCGAAAGCTGTCGGCCACGCAAGGCATGATGCGCAGGCCGCGCCGCCGTCAAAAAAACTATTGTTAGTGCTTCAGCCGTTCCGGTTCGAACGCGCCGGAGATGACCTTTTCCCGCATGCGGTCGAGCAACGCGAGCGCGGAGGTTTCGCCATTGGCGCGCAGCATCTCGCCGAACGCGGTTTCCAGCGCCGCCTCGGCGATGATTTCCGGCTCAATGCCGGCCGACAAGCCTTCCGCCCAGGCCTCGTTGTGGCTCTCCACGGCGGTCAGGCGCTTTTCTTCCCTGACCAACGCGTCGATGTCGCTGACACCATGTTCCATTGCGATGTCCACCCTTTGCAAGCGGCGATCCGGCGAAGGATCGGGCTCGGCCCGTCAGTTTATGCGCAGCCTCCAATAAGTATTTGTAAATACGACATTTTTGGGGTCGCGATCTACAAAGGCCCACGGTTCCGGGCGAGGCTGTGCTCAATCCGTTTCGAGCTTAGCCGATTAGACCATCTTGCGGCATCAAAACCTTCAGTTTGAGTTAATTCCGCATTCGCGCGCTAACGTTTCGTTAATATAGTTGCACAAGTGCAACACATGATTGCACCAAGGCGCGGCCCGACACAATAAGGCGCGTCACATTGGCGGCGATTGCCGAAGGGTTATCCACGCAAACGGCGACGGCTCGGGCGACGCAGATCCGTCAATTGCCGTAACGGGAAGCGATGTCCCGCGACAGCGTCTCGCCTTCCTTCATGTAGCGGGCGATGGCCTCGGTCGCCGAAGGCGTGCATTGCGTATAGGTGCCGCTGAAGGAGCGGTAGCCACGGTTGAAGGAAGCGATGAAGCGCGCGCGCCGCTCGGGGGCGGGGTTTTCCGATTCCAGCAGCTTTTCCATCTCGGCCCGCCACTGGTCGCCCTTCTCGCCGCAGAGATTGCGCAGGAATTGCAACGAGCCCAGCACCTCGGCCAACCGCATCAGCCCGGGCTCGAACGGCGACTCGGTGGCAAAGACCGGCCGCGCCGCGACGGTCATGCTGATGGCAAGGCATGCGGCAAGAAGGGACGAGGCGCGGATCATCAGGGCCTTGCGATGAGAGGTAAGGCTTTGTGGCGAAACATTTTGTCGCCCGCAAGGCGATTTTTCGAGGGTTGCGCGTGACCCATCATCGAGACCCGAGCAGCTCTTCGGCCACCGAGAACACGTCGCCGGCGAGCGGCATCCTGGCCATTTCCGCTAATGTGTAGAAAGCGGCCGTCTCGGCATCGTCGGCGGCCACAGGCTCGCCGCCGGCATAGGTCGCGCCGAACACCGTCAGAAGGTAGTCGACGGCATGATTCTCACCACTGCCGTCGATATGGATGTCACGCAGTGGGCGATAGTTGGTGGCCCTGAGCCCGGTTTCTTCCTCGAGTTCGCGCGCCGCTGCCTCCGGCAATGTCTCGCCAGCCTCCACTTTGCCGCCCGGATAGGCGTAAAGCCCTTGCGATGGCGCCCGCGCCCGCTTGACCAGGAGCACGGTCCCGCCGCGAACGACGGCGACGGAGACGGCGGGTATGACCTTGCGTGCTTCCATGGAGCGTCGACGCTGCTCTCAGCCTGTTGTGGACCGATCGGTTGTGCTGAGCTTTACCGGTTGCGCGAGCAAGGTTCCATCGCCACTTTCAAGAACAACTCACATCGAGCCGAGTTCATGTGCGGACGTTTTGCCCTGACCGCCACGCCGGACCAGACCGCCGCCTTCCTCGGGCTGGCGGAACTGGAGGAGTTTCCGGCTCGCTACAACATCGCGCCGACGCAGCCGGTGCTGATGGCGCTTGCCGGCCCGCAACGCGAGCCCGGCTCGAACCTGCCGGATCGCCAGGCGATGCTGGTCCGCTGGGGCCTGATCCCGGCCTGGGTGAAGGACACAAGAGAGTTCCCGCTGCTCATCAACGCCCGCTCGGAGGGCGTGCTGGAAAAGGCCTCGTTCAAGACTGCCACGCGCCATCGCCGCGCGCTCGTACCGGCTTCCGGTTTCTATGAGTGGCAGCAATCGGGCAGCGGCAAGGGCCAGCCTTACTGGATCCGGCCCAGGCGCGGTGGGGTGATCGCCTTTGCCGGGTTAGTCGAGACCTATGCCGAGCCGGGCGGCTCCGAGATGGATACGGGCGCGATCCTGACGACCGGCGCCAACCCCGGCATCGCTCATATCCACGATCGCATGCCGGTGGTGATCGAGGAGCGCGACTTTTCCCGCTGGCTGGACTGCCGCACGCAGGAGCCGCGCGACGTGCTCGATCTGTTGAGGCCGGCCGGGCCGGATTTCTTCGAGGCAATTCCGGTCTCCGACCTTGTCAACAAGGTCGCCAACACCGGGCCGGAGATTCAGGAGCGGGGCATCGTCGAGCCGCAGTCCGAAAAGGCCAGGCGACAGAAGCCGGGCCAGGACGACAACCAGATGAGCTTGTTCTAGCGAAGGCGGCCAGCTGAGGAGGATTGCTGGGGGAGGCCTTCATCTCCGGGGCGCTCGCG
>JBFLWR010000199.1:0-3948 GCA_040755925.1 Pseudomonadota bacterium | reverse complement strand
TGGGCGGCGATAAGAGGCAATCAGGCCGGCTGGTACAATCTGACGGGATCGGCGATCTTCGTCGTCTCGGTGATCTGCCGCATGCTCGATCCGATCGTCTGCGCCAGCTTCCCGCTCGGAACCCATTTCCTCTGGCATATCTTCAACGGGCTGATGCTGGCCGTGCTGCTGGCGGCGACGGCGCGGTTCGGAGCGCCGAAAGATAGGCAGTAGGGCAGTAGGGCAGTAGGGAGTGTCTTTCCCTATTCCCTTACTGCCCTGCTCCCTTATTCCCCTACTACGCCGCCAGATCGCGCAGCACGTATTGCAGGATGCCGCCGTTCTTGAAGTAGTCGAGCTCATCCAGCGTATCGATGCGGCAGATGATCGGCACGTTCTTCACCGTGCCGTCGCCATAGGTGACCTTGGCGACCATCTTCTGGCGCGGCTTGATCTGGTCCAGCCCGTCGATCTCGACCAGCTCGTCGCCCTTGAGGTTGAGCGAGGCCCATGAGGTGCCGTCCTCGAAGACGAAGGGGATGACACCCATGCCGACCAGGTTGGAGCGGTGGATGCGCTCGAAGGACTGGGCAATGACGGCGCGGACGCCGAGCAGGTTGGTGCCCTTGGCCGCCCAGTCGCGCGACGAGCCGTTGCCATATTCGACGCCGGCGAAGATCACCAGCGGCACGCCTTCCTTCTTGTACTCCATCGCGGCGTCGTAGATCGACATCTCCTCCTTCGAGGGATAGTGGATCGTGTAGCCGCCCTCGCGGCCGTTCTCGCCCAGCATGTGGTTGCGGATGCGGATGTTGGCGAAAGTGCCGCGCATCATCACCTCATGGTTGCCGCGGCGCGTGCCGTACTGGTTGAAGTCGGCGACGCCGACGCCATGGTCGGTGAGGTACTTGCCGGCCGGCGATGCCGCCTTGATCGAACCCGCGGGCGAGATGTGGTCGGTGGTGATCTTGTCGCCGAACAGGCCGAGCACGCGCGCGCCCTTGATGTCGCCGACCTTGCCGAAAGAGCGGCCCATGCCGGCGAAATAGGGCGGGTTCTGCACATAGGTCGAGTGATCGTCCCAGGCATAGGTCTGGCCCTCCGGCGCCTTGACCTTCTGCCAGTACTCGTCGCCCTTGAAGACGTCGGCATATTTGCGGGCGAACAGCTCGCGCGTGACGTTCTTCTCGATGAACTCCTGGATCTCTGCCGAGCTCGGCCAGATGTCCTTGAGATAGACCGGCTTGCCGTCGCTGCCCTCGCCGAGCGGCTCGGTCGTGAGGTCCCTGGTCACCGTGCCGGCCAGCGCGTGCGCCACGACCAGCGGCGGCGAGGCGAGGTAGTTCGCCTGCACGTCGGGCGAGACGCGGCCTTCAAAGTTGCGGTTGCCGGACAAGACCGCGGCAGCGATCAAACCCTTGTCGTTGATGGTCTTGGAGATCGGCGCCGGCAGCGGGCCGGAATTGCCGATGCAAGTGGTGCAGCCGAAGCCGACCAGGTTGAAGCCGATCTGGTCGAGTTCCTTCTGCAGGCCGGACTTTTCCAGATACTCCGCGACCACCTGGCTTCCCGGCGCCAACGAGGTCTTCACCCAGGGCTTCTGCTTCAGGCCGACGCGGTTGGCGTTGCGAGCCAAGAGGCCGGCGCCGATCAGGACGCTCGGGTTCGAGGTGTTGGTGCAGGATGTAATGGCCGCGATGACGACATCGCCATGGCCGAGATCGTGGGAGGTGCCTTCGACGGCATAGCGCTTCGAAATCTCGGCGGCCTTCTTGTACTCGGTCTCCATCGCCTTGGCGAAACCGGCTGGGATGCCTTCCAGCGCCACGCGGCCCTCGGGGCGCTTCGGGCCGGCCATCGACGGCACGACGTCGCCGAGATCGAGCTCGAGCAGGTCGGTGAAGACCGGATCGGCCGAGCCGGTCTCGCGCCACATGCCCTGGGCCTTCGAATAGGCCTCGACCAGCGCGATGCGGCTTTCCTCGCGACCGGACATGGTCAGGTAGCGGATGGTTTCGCTGTCGACCGGGAAGAAGCCGCAGGTGGCGCCATATTCCGGCGCCATGTTGCCGATGGTGGCGCGGTCGGCGAGCGTCATGTTGGAGAGGCCGGGGCCGAAGAACTCGACGAACTTGCCGACGACGCCCTTCTTGCGCAGCATCTGGGTGACGGTGAGCACGAGGTCGGTGGCGGTGACGCCTTCCTTCAGCTTGCCGGTGAGGCGGAAGCCGATCACCTCGGGGAGCAGCATGGAAACCGGCTGGCCGAGCATGGCAGCCTCAGCCTCGATGCCGCCGACGCCCCAGCCGAGCACGCCGAGGCCGTTGATCATGGTGGTGTGCGAATCGGTGCCGACGCAGGTGTCGGGATAAGCGGTCGTTTCGCCGTCTTCCGAGTTGGTCCAGACGACCTGGCCGAGATATTCGAGGTTGACCTGGTGGCAGATACCGGTGCCGGGCGGCACGACGCGGAAGTTGCGGAAGGCCTGCTGGCCCCATTTCAGGAACTTGTAGCGCTCTTCGTTGCGCTCATATTCGAGCTCGACATTGCGGGCGAAGGCCATCGGCGTGCCGAACTCGTCGACGATGACCGAGTGGTCGATGACGAGATCGACCGGCACAAGCGGATTGATCTTTTCCGGATCGCCGCCGAGCGCCTTGATGCCGTCGCGCATGGCGGCGAGGTCGACCACGGCCGGAACGCCGGTGAAGTCCTGCATCAGCACGCGCGCCGGGCGGTAGGCGATCTCGACGCCGGCGGTGCCCTTGTCGGTCAGCCAGGCGGCCACCGCCTGGATCGATTCCTTGGTGACGGAGCGGCCGTCTTCGTTACGCAGCAGGTTCTCCAGCAGCACCTTCATCGAATAGGGCAGCCTGGCGATACCGGTGAGGCCGTTCTTCTCGGCCTCGACGAGGTCGAAATAAACATAGTCCGCGCCACCCACGGTCAGGGTGCGGCGGCAGTTGAAACTATCGAGGGATTTCGTCACGGCGATCCGTCCTTGTCTGTTCAGCCTGAAAGGGAACGGACGCCGTTGGCATGCAATCACGCGCAAAGGTGCGGGTACGGCCATTTCCGCTGTCCGCTCCCAAGCAACCCGAGCCGTTCAAGGCGGCGCGTGCGCTGGTTCGGCGCTAATACTGTTCCCGCGCCGACCGCTGGCACGGATGCACCGCATATAGAGAATTTCCTGGAATAGTTCTAGACAGTCGAAAGACGAATTTGCGTGAGGCGGCGACGGCCGCGAAACGGTGCTTCTGGGACAGGCAGGCATGCGGCTGATCGCCGAAAATCTGGGCGGCGAGCGCGGCGGCGAGACGGTCTTTTCCGGCATCGGCTTCACACTCGAAAAGGGCGAGGCGCTTGTCGTCACCGGGCCGAACGGTTCGGGCAAATCAACGCTGCTGAGGGTCGTCGCCGGCCTGCTGCCGGCGGCCGAGGGCCGGGTGCAGGTCGAAGGCGGCGGCGATGATTTTCCCTCGGTCGCCTCGGCCTCGCATTATCTTGGCCATCTCAACGCGATGAAGACGGCGCTCAGCGTCGAGGAGAATCTGGGCTTCTGGCGCGCTTTTCAGGGCGAGCAGGGCTCGAGCGTGGATGAGGCGCTGGAGACTGTCGGGCTGGGCGGGATCGGGCATTTGCCCTTCGGCTATCTCTCGACCGGGCAGCGGCGGCGGGCTTCGATCGCGAAATTGCTGGTCAGCCGGCGGCCGGTGTGGCTGCTCGATGAGCCGACGGCTGGATTGGACAAGGCGTCGGAGGGGAGGTTCGCGGGATTGATGCGGGGGCATCTACAGGATGGAGGCATTGTGGTGGCGGCGACGCACCTGCCGTTGGGACTGGAGGGCGTGAAGGAATTGAGGATGGGGGAGACTATGTGATGCCGGCGCCAAGCACCCCCCTCTGGCCTGCCGCCCCCCGCCCCCCCCACCGCGGGGCGCAACACCACAAGCGCCCCCCCCCCCCAGA
>JBFLWR010000198.1:0-6468 GCA_040755925.1 Pseudomonadota bacterium | reverse complement strand
AACAGAATTCCTTTTCAGGAGTGCGATGCGGGTTGATCCTGCGCCGATACTGGAGCGGCAACGCCCGTCATCGCAGGATCATTCCCCATGGCAGAACAACGGCAATTGCGACTCGGCGCCTTCATGCGTCCCGTCAGTCTTCACACCGGCGCCTGGCGCTATCCCGGCGCCTACGCGGACGCCAACTTCAACTTCGCGCATCTCAAGCGTTTCGCTCAGACCCTCGAAGCGGCGAAGTTCGACGCCTTCTTCATGGCCGATCACCTGGCCGTGCTCAACATGCCGATAGAGGCGCTGCGGCGCAGCCACACGGTGACGTCGTTTGAGCCGTTCACGCTGTTGTCGGCATTGGCCGCCGTCACCGATCACATTGGACTTGTGGCGACCGCCTCGACTACCTTCGATGCGCCCTACCACATTGCCCGGCGCTTCGCTTCGCTCGACCATATCAGCGGCGGCCGCGCCGGCTGGAACATCGTCACCACATCCAATCCCGACGCGGCCCTGAATTTCGGCCTCGACGAGCATGTCGAGCATGACGAGCGTTATCACAAGGCGCGCGAATTCTACGACGTCGTCACCGGGCTGTGGGACAGCTTCGCCGATGACGCCTTCATCCGCGATGCCGGGAGCGGCCTCTATTTCGACCCCGCGAAACTGCATGTCCTGGATCACAAAGGCGAGTACCTGTCGGTGCGCGGCCCTCTCAATATCGCCCGACCTATCCAGGGCTGGCCGGTCATCGTCCAGGCCGGCGCATCGGATGCCGGACGACAACTGGCGGCCGAAACGGCGGAGGTGATCTTCGCCGCCCATAGCGACCTGGCGGCAGGCCAACGCTTCTTTGCCGACGTTAAAAGCCGCGCGGAAAAACTCGGGCGCTCGCGCGACGATATCAAGATCCTGCCGGGCGCCTTCGTCATCGTCGGTGACAGCGTCGAGGAAGCGCGCGCCAAGCGCGCGACGCTGGACAGCCTCGTCTATTACGAGAGCGGCATCGCTTCGCTGTCGATCGCGCTCGGCCACGACGCGTCAGATTTCGATGCCGATGGGCCGTTGCCGGACATTCCCGAGACAAATGCCTCGAGGAGCAGCCGCGAGCGCGTCATCGAACTGGCGCGCAAGGAGAGCCTCACCGTTCGCCAGCTGGCGCAACGGCTCGGCGGCTATTCCGGGCTGGCCTTTGTCGGCACGCCGAAGAGCATCGCCGACGAGATGGAGGAATGGCTGGTCACGGAAGGCTCCGATGGCTTCAACGTCATGTTCCCCTACCTTCCTGCCGGCCTGGACGATTTCGCCGAGAAGGTGGTGCCGGAGCTGCAGCGGCGAGGGCTTTTCCGGCGCGAATATGAGGGCGCCACCTTGCGCGAGAACCTCGGCCTGAAGCGGCCGCCCAACCGGTTCTTCGAGGCAACACGGGAAGCAGTTCGCAAAACTGGCTGACGGCCGTCAGCCGAAGTCGTCGGAATGCGCAATCGCCACGCCGTATTCGGCGTCGGAGACGAGCATCATGTGCCACGAAGGTCGCGAACGCCAGGAGATTGAAGACGGCCTGGCCGTCTCCCCGGCCGCGGCCGCGCCTGAGCGTGACGCTGGTGTGGTCCATCGAGGTGGCGGCGGCTTGGCGAGCAAAACGCCGTGCTGCCGTCGGTCGGTTCGAAGGCTCAGAAATAGCCGTCCGAAGCCGCGGTCGCCTCTTTCGGGATCTCGACGCCGTCGACCAGGATCTTGTCGACCAGCTCATGGTGGAAACACACCAGCCCCTTGATGCGCTCGGCCTCGTGCACCGGCTCTGGATAGTACCAGACGAGGTTCTCGTGCCGCTTCTTCGGCGTCGTCACATGATAGTAGTTGGAGATGCCCTTGTAGGGGCAGCGCGAGATGTAGCGGCTGGGCGAAAACATATCGAGCCGCGTGTCAGAGATCGGCAGATAGTGCCTCACCGGATGTCCGGTCTCGAAGAGAAACACGCCGCGCCGGGAATCGGCCACCTGCTCGCCGTCGAGGATCACCTGCACGCGCCGTGACGAGGGCAGGCAGTCGACGCGCCGGAACGGATCGCGGGCATGGACGAAGATCTCCTCGTCCTCCTCATACCAATGCGTCATCTTCGGCCAGTAGAAGGAAATGTAGTCCTGGATCGGCGGGCAGCCCTTGACCGGGTCGAGATAGCGCCAAGCGCCATCCTCGACCAGCGTGATGCCGGTGTTCAGCGAGTAATGTGTCGCGACGCCCTTGAACGGATCCTCCGTCGTCGTCCTGCTCGGTAGCAGGAATTCCTCGCGCACATCGCTCATCGGGAAGTAATAGACTGGCAGATGGTCGCTCTCCTGGAACACCAGCGCCTTGGTGGTGTCGGCGACGATCATCGGCCCGACCTGCACCCTGATCCGCTTCGGCGAGGGCATGGTGAAAGCGACATAGCCCGGTTCGAACTCGTACTGCGCGATGGTGTCGAGCACCGGGAAATGCGGCCCGCGGCCGCGTAGATGTGGCTTGCGAATGGTCGTCGTCCTTTTTTCGTCGTTTGCGGCCGGGTTCTTGCGCGCAACCATGGTCATGACGCCACCGATACACGATCGAGCAGCAGCCCGGCGGCGATTGGCGGCAGGCCGCTGACATTCTTGCGCACCGGCACCAAAAGGTCCGGGAAATAGCTGAAGATAACCGGCGTCTCGTCGAGCAGCAGCTTCTGGATGTCGGAAGCCGCTTTGCGCTGGGCGTCGAGATCGAGCGCCTTGAGGTAGCTGGTGACCAGCCCGTCATAGGCGGGGTTCTTGAAATGCGCCGCGTTCCACGGGCCGTCGCTGACCAGCGGGCTTTTCAGGAACACGTTCGGCACGCTGCGATGCGCGTAGTCGGTTATGCCGAGCGGGCTGTCCAGCCAGTCCGACTGGCCGAACACCGCCTTGCCGTAATATTTGTCCTGGTCCTCGATGTTGAGCGAGATGCGCGCGCCGATCTCCTTGGCGAAGTTCTGGAACAGCTGCGCGTAGCCCGGAATGTCCGAATAGCGCAGCGTCGTCAGCGTGATATCGAAGCCGCCCGCCAGGCCGGCCGCCTCCATCAGCTGCCTGGCTTTGGCGATGTCCTGCGTGCGCTGCGGCACGGACTTGTCGGTGACCGGGAAGGCCGGTGCGAAAGGACTGTCGTTGCCGGTCGCCGCCATGCCGCGGCAGAGCCCGTCGACCAGCTTGGAGCGGTCGATGCACAGCGCCAGCGCCTGGCGCACGCGCTTGTCGGTGAAAGGGGCCATGTCGCAGCGCATGTGGAGCTGGCGATGCGCGGTCGAGGCGACGCGCAGCACAGTAATGTCGGGGTTGCCGAGCACCACCTGGCTGACATCGAGCGGGATCGCGTCGAGCACGTCGACCTCGCCTGCCTGCAGCGCCAGGATGCGCGGCTGCACGTCGCCATAGAATTTGAATTCGAGCCGATCGGGCAACGCCTTCTCGCCCCAGTAGTCGGGATTGCGCACAAAGGTCGCGCCGACCTTGGGTGTGTAGCTTTCGAGCCGGAACGGACCGGTGCCCTCGAACGTCTTCTCGTAATCGCCCTTGTAGCTCGCCGGCAGGATGACGGCGTTGTAATTGTCGATCGACACCGAGTAGGGGAAGCTGCCGTTCGGCGCGTCGAGATGGAATTCGACGGTGTGGTCGTCGACCTTGCGCGTGCCGCCCTTCGACAGCAGGCCCTTGAACACCGACAGCGCGTTGGATGTGCCGGTGGGATCGGCGAGCCGGTCGAAGGTGGCCACCACGTCGTCGGCCTTGAAGTCCTCGCCATTGTGGAACTTCACGCCCTTGCGCAGCTTGAAGGTCCAGACGCTGCCGTCGGCGTTCGGCGACCAGCTCTCCGCTAGCACTGGCTTCAGCGTCAGGTCCGGCTGCGTCACGCACAGGAACTCGGCGGTCTGGAAGACGAGCTGGTAGCTGCCGCTGTCATAGAAGGTGACGGGATCGATGGCGCCGCCGGGTGTCGCTATGCCGGCGCGGACGGTGCCGCCGGCTTTGCCCTCGGCTCGCGCCTGCGGTGCGCCGAGACCGACCGCTGAAGCGATGCCCCCGAGGAACGGCAGCGACAGACCGAGCACGCTGCCGTGGCGCAGGAATTCGCGCCGGCCGATCCTGCCGGTCAGCAACTCGTCGATAGCGGAATTTTCGATTGCGCTGAGTGTCTTGCGAGCGACGTCGATCGTCCCGAAATGCTTCGGCATGGCTGCATTCCTCGCTTCTCGTTGGGCTTCGCCATCTAGTTCATCGTTGACGATCGCCGAAAAGCGATATTTTTTGATGAGGGCAATCGAAATTTCCGATGGCGATGTGTCTGGGGACTGAAGGCATGGACACCGAGAATCTGCGTAGTTTCCTGGAGGTGGCCGAGCACGGCAGCTTCACGGTCGCGGCAAGCCGGTTGAACCTTGCCCAGTCGACCGTCAGCGCGCGCATTCGCGGCCTCGAGGAGCAACTGGGTCGCAAGCTCTTCCTGCGCGACAGCGATGGCGTGACGCTGACGCCCGCGGGGCGGCAGTTCCTGCCGCACGCCTCGACGATCACCCGCACCTGGGAGCAGTCGCGCCAGGACATCGCCGTTCCTGACGGCTACGACGCCCTGCTGCGGCTGACCGCTCCGGCTTACCTTTGGGACCGCATCACCTCGCCGTGGATATCCTGGATGCGCGAGAAGCGGCCCAATGTGGCGCTGAGGCTGGAGGGCAGTTTTCCAGACCTGGCCGTCGACCAATTGGCCGAAGGACTGCTGGACATATGCATCCTCTACCTGCCGAGGCCGCATCCAGGCATCGTCTATGAGACGCTCGCTGTCGACCAGGTGGTCCTTGTCCAGCACACCGCGCAGGTCGGTCCATGGACTGGCAACTACATCCTGATGGATTGGGGGCTGGAGTTCCGCATCGAGCATGACCGCGCCTTTGCCGGCACGGTGAAGCCGGCGATCTCGGCTGGCCTGGTGTTCATCGGCCTGCAGCACGTGCTGTCGCAGAAGGCGGCCGCCTACCTGCCGCTGAGCGCGGTGAGCGCGTATATCGAGCGCGGCGAACTGAGGCGTGTCGAGGACGCGCCGGTGTTCCAGCGGCCGATCTATCTTGCCTATCCCGCGAACCAGGCCTCGTCGGATGCGCTCGCCGTCGCCCTGACCGGCCTTCGCACTCTCGCCAGAGATTTGTCCGCGACGGAGGGTTTCGGCGAGGGCGACCGCGCCCTCAGCATGGCGGGCGCAGTGGCGTTCTAATTTCGATCACGCCGGCTCCACGGTCTTTGGTTTCTGCAGCCGTGCCAGTTCATCGTATGGAATGTGGCAGCGGATGGTGTGTCCGGGTTCGGCCTCGATGAGCTCCGGCTCCTGTGTCTCGCAGATGGCGCCGATCTTGCGCGGGCAGCGTGTGTGGAAGACGCAGCCCGTGGGCGGTTTGGCGGCGCTAGGAATCTCGCCGTCGAGGCGGATGCGCGAGGCTTCGCTTCGGTCGAGCTTCGGCACGGCGGACAAGAGCGCTTCGGTGTAGGGGTGGTGCGGACCGGAGAACACCGCCTCCGAAGGCCCGAACTCCATGATGCGGCCGAGATAGAGCACCGCGATCTTGTCGGAGAGATAGCGCACCACGCCGAGGTCGTGCGAGATGAAGATGTAGCTGACGTCCTGCTTGGACTGCAGGTCGGCCAGGAGGTTGAGGATCGCCGCCTGCACCGAGACGTCGAGCGCCGAGGTCGGCTCGTCGCAGACCACGATGCGCGGATCGCCAGCGAAGGCGCGCGCGATCGCCACGCGCTGTTTCAAGCCGCCCGACAGCTGCCTTGGCTTGACCGCCAGATGCCGGTCGGTGAGCCGCACGGAGCGGACGAGCTCTTCCAGGCGCGTGTCGAGCGCCTTGCCGGAGAGCCCGCCGAGCCGCTTCAGGGCGCGGCTCAGTATATGCCGGATGGAATGCGAGCGGTTGAGCGCGGAGTCCGGGTTCTGGAAGACGATCTGCACCGCCTTGACCTGGTCCTCGTCGCGGTTGGCGAGCCGTGGCGCCAGCTGCTTGCCTTCGAGCTCGATCGAGCCGCCCTCGTCCGGCGAGACCAGGCCGAGCAGGAGCCTGGCGAAGGTCGTCTTGCCCGAGCCGGATTCGCCGACCAGCCCGAGCGTCTCGCCGGGCCGCAGGCTGACGGAGACGTCCTTGACGGCCCTGAGCGGATGGCCGTGGCTGGCATAGGTCTTGTTCAGCCCCTCGACCCGCAGCACCGGCGGCGCCTGCTTGGGCGCTACCGCCGCGACCTCGGCAGGGGTGGCGCGCGGCAGCGACTGCGCCTTGTCGTGGCAATGGCAGCGTGACAGGCGGCCGTCCTCGAGCTGGTAGAGCGGCGGCGGTTCCGCGCGGCAGCGTTCGGTGGCCAAGGCGCAGCGGTCGGCGAACGCGCAGCCGGTGATGTTGGCGCCGATGCCTGGCAGGAAGCCGGGAATGGTGTCGAG
>JBFLWR010000197.1:0-4994 GCA_040755925.1 Pseudomonadota bacterium | reverse complement strand
AGCCGATCATCCGGCCGCTGCTGATCTCCTTCTGCGGCTGGTAGACGAGGCGGAACTCGCCGCGCGCGACGGCATGGCGCAAGTCGTGCTCCAGGACGCGGCGGTCGCGCGCCTCGGCGCCCATCGAAGCCTCGAAATAGCGGTAGGTGTCCTTGCCCTCGGCCTTGGCGCGGTAGAGTGCTGTATCGGCATGGCTGACGAGCGCCGCCTCCTCCCCTGCATCCTGCGGGCAAAGCGCGATGCCGATGCTGGCCGACACCAGGCCGCCGGCCGGCGACAGGCGGTTTTCCTCGCGCAGGGCCGAGAGCACGGCCTCGGCGATGCGGCCTGCGGCCTGGGCATCGGGAAGGTTCGGGGCGATGATGGCGAATTCGTCGCCGCCGAGGCGCGCCAGCATCTGCCCGTGACGGAGAACGCGCGAGGCGCATTGCGCCACTTTCTGCAGCATGGCGTCGCCGGCGGCATGGCCGAAGAGGTCGTTGACCTCCTTGAACCGGTCGAGGTCAAGAAGCATGAGCGCCAGTTGGCCATTCGCGCCGCTGCCGGCCGCCGCCGCGATCTCGGCCTCGAGCCTGGCGGTGAAACTGCGGCGGTTGGCGAGCCCGGTTAGCGGATCGAAATGCGCCAGGCGAAGGATTTCCTGCTCGGCCTTCCTGCGTTCGCGGATGTCGCGGACGGCGACGACGTCGTGGGGCTTGCCGCAATAGTCGATGCTTCGCGAAATCAGCTCGACTGGTATCCGGGCTCCGTCGCGGCTGTATAGCTCCGCTTCCTGGGGTTGGCCGTTGCAGCTCGCGATGCCCGACGCGATACGTGCCCCAAACAGGTCATCGAGCATCATCGTGTTCAGCCTGGCGCCAGCGATACCGCTTAACGCAGCGATGCTGTCGTTGGCGCTGACGATGCGGTTGCCGTCGCAGACGATGAGCCCCTCCACGGCCGCATTGGCCAGACCATGCATGCGCTCGGCCTCGGCCCTGTGGCGGCGGAAGCGAAGGTCGATCCAGAGCGCTGTTGCCGAGAGCACGAGGATGATCAGGCTCGCCGCGGCTGCGGCCAGGGCCTGCGATGTCGGTTCGATGGTGAATTGAGAGATCTCGATCGAGGAGTCCGGGTAGATCGATACGGCCGCCATGGCGATGAAATGCAGGGTGCAGATCGCCAGCGTCAGCAGGATCGCGGCGACGACCGTACCCAAGGTCGACGGGCGGCGCAGTACGATAAGCATCGACAGCGCGGCGAGCGTCAGGCCCGCCACCAGCGAGACGGCGACGAGCAGCGGGTTCCATACGATCCTGCCCTGCACCTCGAAAGCGGCCATGCCGGTGTAGTGCATGGTGGCGATGCCCGTGCCGAGCACGACGCCGCCGACGAGGGTGTAGTCGATGCCGCGGCGCACGGTCGCGATCCACATTCCCGCCGCCGTCAGGATGACGGAAGCGGCCAGCGAGAGCACCGAGAGTTCGGCATCGTACGCGTTGGGTATTCCCGGTGTGAAGGCGATCATGGCGATGAAGTGTGTCGCCCATATGCCGAAGCCGGTCGCGGTGGCCGCGATCAACAGCCAAGCATAACGATTTCGATTGGTCGACTGATCGACATGGCGAAGAAGATTGACCGCGGAGAAAGACGAGATCCCGCAAATGAGCGCAGCAAGCGCGACCAGTCTCAGATCATGCTCGTGCACGATACAATTATAGACGGTCAGCATCTTGCTTCACCCGATCTTCCCGCGTCAATCAAGGGCAACGAGAACGATTAGGACCTGATGGCTGAAGAATCGATTATTCCACCTGCAACCGCCACGTGCTTGTCAGGTTGTGCATTTCTACGCCGTGTCCTGTTTCTTGTGACACGGAAGGTTGTCGTTATTTCAAACCTACTGTGACGACCAATGCATCGTGATCGGCGCTCGGGCTACCGTCCGGCAACAAGGCCGGCAGAGTTGCGGGAGCGCTTGCCGCGAGGCTGCGGGTGAAGAACCAGTCGACACGGCCGACCGGCGTCGGATCGCCGGCCGCGCGCCGCTGGGTCGGCCGGTCGAGCGTATTGGCGTCGCGCCAGCCGTAGCCGCGCTCGGCCATGACCGCGAAGAGGGGCTCGTGGCGGTCGGGGCATATCAGCCGGTTCGGTTCGGCGGCAATGCGCGCCCGCCACGCGGCCGGGTCGTCATTGCGTTCCGGATAGGTGGCGGTCAGCGTGTTGAAATCGCCGCCGATCAGCACCGGCGCGTCCGCGTCATATCTGTCGATGGCGTCGAGCAGGTTGCGTGTCTGATCGGCACGGCCGGCGGGATCGGTGCGGTTTTCGAGATGCGCCGAGACGACGGTGACCCGGCGGTCGCCGACCATGACCTGGCCGCCGAGCGCCATGCGGCCACCGATGCGCGGCTGGCCGTGCTCAGGCAGGAACCAGGCGCCGGCCGCGTCCAGGCGAACCAGAAACGGCCGCAGCAGCGGGACAGCGCTGGTTATGGCGTTGCCGTGGAAGCCTTCGGCATTGTCCGCCTTTCCGTTCGCCGCCTGCTCCGTCTCGTTGCCGTTGCCCAGTTCGAGGAACTCGACGCCATAGGCAAAGGCATGGCCGAGGCTGTCGGCAAGCCGGCTCAGCGGATTGCCGTTGCCGGAGCGCACCATGCCCTTGTCGACCTCCGACAGCAGGACGACATCTGCCCGCTGGCCGGCAATCGTTGCGGCGATGGCATCGATATGGCGAAGCCGCTCGACGTTCCAGGCCATCACGGTCAGGCTCTCGCCGGCATTCTCGCGCGACGCCTTGCCGCCGATCTCGATCTCGCCCAGTGCGGGTGTCGCGGCGGCATGGCGCAGATGGGTCGCGCTGTCGCGGGCGCCGTCCCTCATGGCTCGCCGCTCGGTAAGGGGCACATGTGTCAGTTGCGGGACCAGCATGCCGTGCGTCCATTTAGCCGGTTAATCACAAGGTCTTTACGCCGTCTTCCGGCGCCCTAGCTACCTAGAGCGCCGATGTGACATTTTCATGCAGGCGAGACCATCGAAAGGGAGGAGCGACCGGCCGTCCATAAGGCTTGGCTAACGAGCCTGGAGCGACAACAGAACTGTCACATACCTTCTCTAAGAGAGCGGCCCAAGGACTTGCGCAAGACCCTTGTCACCAGCCATTTTCAAGAGGGAAAAATTATGACGATCATCAAGCGGGGCCTTGCTGCCCTTGCCGCCGGCGCGCTCAGCACCGCGCTCGCGGTGCCTGCCGTCGCGGAGCCGGTCAAGTTCGATTTCTGGTTCGGCCTTTCGGGTGATCTCGCCCGCGTCGTCGACACGCTGTGCAAGAATTTCAACGCCTCGCAGTCCGACTATGAGGTCGTGTGCACCAGCCAGGGCAATTACGACGCCACGCTACAGAACACGATCGCCGCCTTCCGCGCCGGCAAGCAGCCCACAGTCGTCCAGGTCTATGACGTCGGCACTGCCACCATGATGCTGTCGGGCGCCTACAAGCCCGCCGACAAGCTGATGGAAGAAAACGGCTACAAGATCGACTACGCCGATTATTTCCCCGGCATCGCGCGCTACTACGCGACCTCGAAGGGCGAGATGCTGTCCTTCCCGTTCAACTCGTCGACGGCGCTGATGTACTGGAACAAGGACGCCTTCGCCAAGATCGGCAAGACCGAGGCGCCGAAGACCTGGGAAGATGTCGGCGCCGACCTCAAGGCCATGAAGGACGCCGGCTATGAATGCCCGATGGCGATCAACATCTCGGCCAACGAAAGCTGGCAGTTGATGGAGCAGTTTTCGGCGCTCCACAACCAGCCGATCGCCACCAAGAACAACGGCTATGACGGCCTGGACGCCCGGCTCGAGGTCAACAAGACCAAGTTCGTCCAGTACGTCACCGATCTCAAGAAGTGGTATGACGCGGGCCTCATCAAGATCAAGTCGAAGGATCTCGGTCAGGACATGGTGCAGGCCTTCGCAACCGGCACCTGCCAGGTCATCCTCACCTCCGTCGGCGACCACGGCACGGTGGGCCGCACGCAGAAGGAAGGCATGAACTGGGATGTCGCCGAATTGCCGGTCTATGCCGGCACCGAGCGGAAGAATTCCCTGGTCGGCGGCGCTTCGCTGTGGGTGCTCTCCGGCAAGTCGGACGCCGAATACAAGGGCGCGGCCGCCTTCCTCAACTTCATCCACGACCCCAAGACCGCTTTGTTCTGGTCGACCAACACCGGCTATATCCCGGTGACCAAGTCCGGCTTCGACTTCATGAAGTCCGACGGCTTCTACGACAAGGCGCCCTACAAGGGTCGTGAAGTGGCGATCGAAAGCCTGACCGCTTCCGAGCCGACCGAAATCACCCGCGGCGTGCGCCTCGGCAACTTCACCCAGATCCGCGCCGAGTTCGGCACGCAGATGCAGGCCATCTTCGCCAACAAGGTCACAGTGCAGCAAGGCCTTGATGCACTGGTGAAGAACGGCGATGCGATCCTGGAGCGCTTCCAGCAGACCTATCCGGGTAAGACCCTGCCCTGATCCCGGATAGCGGAACGGCCGCCCGCCTCGATTCGACGGGCGGCCATTTCATATCTAGGGTCACCAAGAGAGCGGTTCAGCGACATCGGCGGATCGATGGAAAAGCGCGTCACTTTCTCAAGATGGACGATCGGCATCCTGTTCGCGGTGCCGCAACTCCTCTTGATCTTCACCTTCTTCTACTGGCCGGCGGGGCAGGCGGTTTACTGGTCGCTGACCTTGCAACAGCCCTGGGGCGGCGGCAACATCTGGGTCGGCCTCGACAATTTCCGCTCCATCCTGTCCAACGCGGATTATTGGAATTCGATCACCGCCAGTCTTGTCTTCGCCGGGATCAGCACCGGCCTTGCGATGTTCATCGCGCTCGTGCTTGCCGCCCTGACCGATCGACAGCTTGCCGGCTCATGGCTGTATCGCGTGGTGCTTATCTGGCCCTACGGCATCGCCGCGCCGGCGCTGGCGCTGGCGTTCCGCTTCATCCTG
>JBFLWR010000196.1:0-20024 GCA_040755925.1 Pseudomonadota bacterium | reverse complement strand
GACCACATAGAGGCTCGGCCGCTGGTCGAAGGCCTGGGTGACGAGGTGCGCGAGACCCAGCATCACCACCGCGCCGAGCGCGAACACGCCGGGCTGGGCGGTGATCGTCGCGCCGAACAGTGTCCCCACGACCAAAGCCGCGGCCAGGACCAAACCGACGATCATCGCCATGCGGGCCGGGTGAGGCTGGCCGCCAGGGCTCGGCGACCACGACGCCCGCGCCAAGTCGATGACGCTGCCCGACGAGAGGAAGGCGTGCGCCTTGTAGAGCGAGTGGGCGACGATGTGCAGCAACGCCGCGGCGAACGCGCCGAGGCCGCATTGCAGCATCATGAAGCCCATCTGGGCGATGGTCGAATAGGCCAGCGAAACCTTGACGCTGGTCTGGGTCAGCATGACGACCGACCCGAACAGCGCGGTGACGCCGCCGACGATGACCAGAACTTCCATCGATGGCGCCGAGAGCGAGATGACGTCGGCGAAACGCAGCACGAGGAAGCCGCCGGCATTGATGACACCGGCGTGGAGCAGCGCCGACACAGGCGTCGGTGTCTCCATCACCTCGGTGAGCCAGCCATGCAGTGGGAACTGCGCCGACTTGAGCAGCGCGGCGACGACCAGGAGCACGGCGACCGCGTGGATGGCAGCTGGAATGTCTCCGCCGCCGCGCATCGCCTCGGCGCCGGCGAAGAGGACTGCATAGTCGAGACTGCCAAAGGCCCGGTGAAGCAGCACCATCGCCGTGATCAGGCAGAGATCGCCGAGGCGACTGGCGAGGAATTTCTTGCGCGCGGCGAGCACGGCCGCCTGCCGCTCGGGATAGAACAGCAGCAGCTTGTTGAGCCCGAGGCTGGTCGCGATCCAGGCCAGCGCGAACTGAAACAGATTTCCGGAGACGATCAGCAGCAGCACCGCCGCGAGCGTCAGGCACAGCCACTTCGTGAAGCGGGCCTGCCCGCGGTCGCCGTCGAGATAGTTGCGACTATAAAGGACGACGATCAGGCCGACGAAGGCGACCAGCACGAATATGATCGCGGCCAGAGTATCGGCGTAGAATCCCACGCCGATGCCGGCGACCCCGATCGTGCTCGTCGCCAGGGGGCCTTTCAGCGCGACGCCGACGCCCGTGGCTATAGCCAGCGCCAGCACGAAACCCGCGATCAACGCGGCGCCCCCTCCGACCCGCCGCTGACCTGACCTGGCGCTGCCGGTCGCCAATCCAGCGAACGCGAGCGCGAAAGGTCCGAGAGCGAGGCACCAGGTCAGGTTCGGCGTCATGGTCGTCTCCAGCGAGAAGCGACCTATCAATTAACGCCACGAGCGGGTTCTTAATAATACAAAGATTGCAGCACTTCGTTCGTTTCGGTAAAAGTCCCGAATGGCCGCCCTCAACTATCACCACCTGCGCTATTTCTGGGCGATCGCCCATGAGGGCAGCCTCACCCACGCCGCCGAGCGGCTCAACCTCTCGCAGTCGGCGCTCTCGGTGCAGCTCGGCAAGCTCGAACTGCAGCTCGGCCATCCGCTGTTCGACCGGGCGGGCAAGCGCCTCGCCCTCACCGAGGCCGGTCGGATCGCCCTCGACTATGCAGACACGGTCTTCCAGGCCGGAGACGAGCTGGTGAGCACGATGAAAGGGCGGCCGGTGGATCGGCGGCAAGCGTTCCGGGTGGGCGCGTTGACGACGCTCTCCCGCAACTTCCAGCTGGAGTTCCTGAGCCCACTCGTGGGCCGGGCCGACGTTGAATTGATCATCCGCTCGGGCACCATGCGCGACCTCCTCGCCCAGCTTGAAGCACACACGATCGATGTCGTGCTCGCCAATAGCGCGCCGCAGCACGACGCGCGGTCCGATCTTCGCAGTCATCTGCTCGCTCAGCAGCCGGTCGCAATTGTCAGGCGACCCAGGGCCGAACCTCTTGCATTCCGTTTCCCGGAAGATCTGCGATCGCAGCCGATCCTGCTACCGAGCCTGGACAGCGAGATCCGTGTTGCCTTCGATCGGATTCTCGAACTCGCCGGGGTGCGCCCGATCGTCATTGCCGAGGTAGACGACATGGCCATGTTGCGGCTTCTCGCCCGTGACAGCGACGGGCTGGCCCTCGTGCCGCCGATCGTGGTGCGCGACGAGCTCGCCGCCGGCCTGCTCGTGGAGGTCTGTCCGGTCCCGAACCTCAGCGAGACGTTCTACGCGATCACGCAGAAGCGCCGCTTCCCGAATCCCTTGCTCGGGGAGTTGCTCATGCGGGCGTCAAACGGAGAGTGACACCGTCGCTTTTGATCGAGTTCACCCTATTGCGGCGTCAGCCTTTCACCTTGGCTTGGTTTCTGGAACCAGCGCCAGGACCTCTCTGGCGTGATAGAGCGGCCGCAGATGACCACATTCGGCGGCGGTCCGTCGTCCGAAAACCGCCGGAGCCCAATACAACATCTGGCAGAGCGTCCGCTTGGATACGTGCTCTCTATGCCATTACTCGGCAGTCTTTCCGAGCCCGGGGCTGGCGGAGATCGTGCGATGGGCCTCCTGAGGTTCTATAAGTGCCCTCTGCCGACCATCAACATCGATGAAGTCGAAGCACGCTCGCGGAACTCATCGTCCGGCGAAGCAAAGGCTGCTCCCCTATGTTGCGGCGATCAATGGCCGCAGCGGCGCCGCCGCAGGGCCATCACCCGCTGTCAAGAAATCAATCTGCGGCCGGCTGTTGCACCACTGGGCCTCGCGCCGACTTATGGTTGTTCGCGGCATGCAATCTAGTCCGCGTTAGCTTGGATCTTTGCCGATCGCGGAGATCCAGAGTTGGTCAATTTCGGCGAGGAAATTCTCGTCAATCTCGTCGAGATGGTTCCAGTACATGCCGTTCTCGTAGAAATAGCCAAGATCGTTCTCAATCTTTTCGGCTGTTTCCACCATGTCAAACCGGATACCGGCCAGAACTTCCATCTTTATTTCGGCAATGCGGTCATGGGTCAGCGCCTGCAGTTGATCGACGTTCAATCTTGGGAAGACAAGTCGGCTTCGCGGAAGGTCAGACAGGTTGATACACAGGCAGTCACGCTTCAGCGCCTGGACAAGCAGGCGGGCGGACTTGGCCTCGAGGTTGCGCAGGGTGACGTCGTCGCGCAGCGGATCGGGGCGACCAATGCCGTAGAAATGCGTCTTGTCGGGCCGGTCGTAAATCATGTCGCAGCCGAGAAACGCCAGTAGATCCGGCCTCTGGCTGTGGATGGTCCAGTAAGCCGCGGTCAGCGCCATCGTGGCGCCCGCATAAACAAAGCCACCAAATGCGTTCTGGGCCGGCACATAGTCAGAGGCACTGAAGATCTGCGCCTGCCGCAACGTGTCATCCTCTGGGAGCCGATCTAACGGAAAGTCACCGGCATGGACAAGGAAATCCCAGTCGGCCCGGACGCGCCAGGCGTTGTTTATCGCAACGATCTTACTGAAAGCCCGCTTCGGCCATGCTTCGCATCGGACCACATCAGGCGCGCTTCCAAGCAGCAAGATCAAGCATGGTGCGCTGGTGTGTTGTGTTGTCATAGCACTCCCCATCCAATCGCATGACGAGTCAATCATGGAAGGCAGACCGTCTGCTCGCAGGCTTATACGTCTTGAAGTCGGTTTCAGATTTCCGACTACCTTCGGCCAGGCGCATTTACGCAACTATTTTAGGATGGGACCTAATGTGGACCTTTCAAGGTCGGACCGCGAGTCGGTCGCTTTTGGCAAATGTACAAGCTGCGGTGCCGACTGATTATTATTGCAGCGGTCCGAACTGCCTCAATTGACCAGGTTTGGTGTTTTGAGCAGGTAAGTGTCATCCACGATCTGCCTAACCATAAAATCGGCAACATCGGAACGAGAAATAAATCCGTTTCGCCATTGCGAGGGATTGATTAGGACTTTGTAGCGCCCGCTCCGCGGCCCTCCAGTCAAAACACCGGGACGCGCAATCGTCCAATCGAGTCCGCTCGCCTTTATCAAATTCTCCTGTCGGGTCTTGTCGTCGTATGCGCGGCCAAAAACAGCCTGAAAGGGTATTCTTTGCAGCAACGTTATGCTTGCCCCACTATCCCCGGCGCCGAAGCCGGTCACACAAATCAGGCGTTTGACCTTCTGCCGCTTCATTGCCGAAACCAGCACTCGCGTCGCGTTGGAGAACACAGTGACGGTCTTGAACAAGTCGGCGAATCCGATACCAAGGGTCTGTATTACGACATCAATTCCGGCGAGTGCTGCTTCCACGTCTTGGCTTTCCAAGGCATCGCCGCGCACCGTTTCGAGTCTGCGATTTGACAGCTTCAGTTTTGATTCAGATCGCGCCATGGCCCGAACCTCGTAACCCGCCTCGAGGGCTTGGCGCGTTACCTCCAAACCGAGTCCTCTGCTGGCGCCTTCGACCAATATGTGCATGAATATCAGACCCTTCTGAAGAAACGTCGCTTTGATCTAAAGCTGCATTCCCAATATTTTTGACATCGTAAAAATGTCTTTGTCGCCTCGGCCGCAGAGGTTCATGACAATTATTTCGTCCTTGCTCATTTTGGGTGCGCGTTTCAACACCTCCGCAAGTGCGTGTGCCGGCTCCAATGCTGGTATTATCCCCTCCAGGCGGGTAAGCGCCTGGAAGGCTTCGACTGCTTCAATGTCCATAATGGGTACATATTCGACGCGGCCGGCCTCTTTGAGCCAGGAATGCTCCGGCCCGATGCCAGGATAGTCCAGGCCAGCCGAGATCGAGTGACCCTCAACAATCTGGCCATCGCCATCCTGCAGCAGGTAGGTACGGTTTCCATGCAACACACCAGGCGAACCTGCCGTGAGCGACGCACAATGCTGGTCGCCTTCAAGGCCTTTGCCGCCTGCCTCCACGCCGACCATCTTCACGTCCTTTTCGTCGAGGAATGGATGGAAAAGACCAATCGCGTTGGAACCGCCCCCGACGGCTGCAACGAGCAAGTCGGGTAACCGTCCCTCCGCGGCAATGATCTGATCCCGGGTTTCCCGGCCGATGACCGATTGGAACTCACGCACAATCTCAGGATATGGATGCGGTCCCGCTGCAGTTCCTATCATGTAGTAGGTGTCATCGACATTTGTGACCCAATCCCGCAGTGCCTCGTTCATCGCGTCCTTGAGCGTTCCGTGGCCGGAAGTGACCGGGATGACCTCGGCGCCGAGAAGCTTCATGCGGAATACGTTGGGCGCTTGCCGCTGCACATCTGTCGCACCCATGTAGACGGCGCAAGGCAGGCCGAATCTCGCTGCGACTGTCGCCGCGGCTACCCCATGCTGGCCCGCCCCAGTTTCAGCGATTATGCGAAGCTTTCCCATGCGCCTCGCTAGTAGAATCTGGCCAACGCAGTTGTTGATTTTGTGCGAGCCGGTATGGTTCAGTTCGTCGCGTTTGAAATATATCTTTGCGCCCCCGGCTTCGTTGGTAAGGCGTTCGGCGAAATAGAGCGGGCTGGGCCTCCCAATATAATGGGCGTTGAGGTGATTGAGTTCTGCCTTAAAAGCCGGATCATCCTTTGCTTCTTTCCATTGCCTTTCGAGTTCAAGGGTCAGGGGCATGAGCGTTTCTGCGACGAAGCGACCCCCGAAAATGCCAAACATCCCTTGATCGTCGGGACCGGTGCGAAAAGAATTAGGCTGAACAGGCGTGTTCACAATCAATCTCCTGGAAACTGCAAAATGCGGCCTTCAAACCGCTTTTAAATCGCCCGCTGCAACTACAGGCCCGGTAGCCCGGCCCGTCGGCGAGCCACCCAAGGGCTCTGACGTGACCGCCAGCACCGCCCCTTGAGCGAGCTTCTGCTGGGCCGCGGGCGAGACGACAATATGCGCCGTCGAGCCAACCGGGATAACGCCCATCGAGACAGGCGGGTTCTTGCCCTCGATCATCCACAGCTCGAAGTCCTTGCCGGCGGCACGCTCGCCGGAGACGTGCGATAGGCCGACTTCGTGATGCGCGGCGTCATAGACGGCGAGATATTTGACGTCGCTGCCGTCGGCGGCCAGCGAGGCGACAAGCCGCGTCTGCGGCTGTTCCCCTGGGGAATTGACGTAGGGCACCGCGATGGAGATCGCCAATGCCGCGATTGCCGCGGTTGCAACGCCGCGCCAAAAGGCAAGGCTGGACCAGAGGCTGGCGGGCGCTTCCGTCCGAGCGGTAGTTTGCGACGAGAACAGCCGACGATCGACCGCGGTCTTGACCGAAGCCGGCGGCTCGATTTCCGGATATGCGGCAGCCATTGGCGACAGATGGACCTCCCAGTTGTCTACAAGCCGCGCGAAATCCGCCTCCGCGTCGATGCGCCGGAAAGCACGCTGCCGCTCGTCTGCCGGCAGGACGCCAAGAACGTATTCAGCTGCGAGCAGGTCGTCGCCTCCGCGTTCCGGTCCGTTGTCTTCTGCGAGCGTCATCTTTCCAGACATTCTCTGAGTTTCAGCAGGCTGCGGCGCAGCCAGGTACGCATCGTGTTCAACGGCACGCCATGGCGCTCCGCCAGTTCGGCATAGCTTTCGCCCTTGAGATAGGCGCCGCGAACAGCTGCGGCCCGGTTTTGTTCCAATTCTTCAAGGCAATGCAAGATCCGTTCGAATTCACCGCCTGCGACCACCATCGCCTCCGGTCCAGGCGCGGGATCGGCCACATCGAGCGCGGCATCGATATCGACGGTAGGCTTGCGCCGCGCTCTGATGCGATCGATCGCATGATTGCGCGCGATCGCTGCGAGCCATGAGATCGGGCTCAGATCTGAGACAGCAAAACGATCCGACTTGGTCCATATCTTGATGAAAACCTCTTGAAGCGCTTCTTCCGCCTCCCTCCGGTCATTCAATACACGAAGGCAAACACCGAATAGTTTCGAACTGGTGGCGCGGTAGAGCAGATCGAACGCGGCCCGGTCCTTCATCGAAGTCCGGACAATCAACTTGGAGATGTCTTGGGGCGTCATCGCGGTCACGGCCATTAAGCGCAGATTTACGCCATCCATATTGCACTGCGCGAAGACAAGAAAATAGTCGGTGCGGTTCATCTGTGATGCGTTGGCATGTGACCAAACAGCACAAGCCGGGCATCAGCCCTAACGGTCCAGTTCAGCGACCCTAAATTACTGTCAGCCAGACAGAAATTAACAGCGCTGGCGCGACAGAAAGATCCAAAAAATGGACGCTCTCGATCCTGTCATACTGGCTCGGGCACAGTTCGCCTTCACCATGTCTTTCCACATTATCTTTCCGGCTTTCTCGATCGGCCTGGCCAGCTATCTGGCCGTTCTCGAAGGACTCTGGCTTGTAACAGGGCACAGCGTCTACCTGAACCTCTTCAAATACTGGCTGAAGATATTTGCCATTGCGTTTGGCATGGGTGTCGTTTCCGGGATTGTCATGTCCTACCAGTTCGGCACCAACTGGGCTGTCTTTTCCGACAAGGCAGGACCGGTCATCGGGCCGCTGATGGCCTATGAGGTGATGACGGCGTTCTTCCTTGAGGCCGGCTTCCTGGGTGTGATGCTTTTTGGCATGGGCCGCGTCGGCAAGGCGCTTCACTTCACGGCCACCTGTCTGGTCGCTATCGGCACCGCAATCTCCGCGTTCTGGATCATCTCGGTCAATTCCTGGATGCAGACGCCGGCAGGCTACGGCATCAACGACGCCGGTCAGTTCATCCCGCTCGACTGGTGGAAAATCGTCTTCAACCCATCCTTTCCATATCGCCTGGTCCATATGGTCATTGCCGCCTATCTTACCACGGCGCTGGTCGTCGGTGCGGTCGCGGCTTTCCATTTCCTGCGTCGCACGGTTCGCGACGAAAGCCGCGTCATGTTTTCCATGGCGATGTGGATGGTCGCGATCGTGGCACCCATCCAGGTCTTCGTCGGCGACCAGCACGGCATCAACACGCTGGAGCATCAGCCGGCCAAGATCATGGCCATGGAAGGGCATTATCAAAGCCATCCCGACGGCGCGCCGTTGATCCTGTTCGGCATCCCCGACCAGAACGCCGCGACCATGCGCTACGCAATCGAGATCCCCAAGGTCTCGTCGCTGATCCTGAAGCACTCGCTCGATGCGCCGCTGGCCGGCCTCGACACGATCGCACGGGCCGACTGGCCTTATGTGCCGATCCTGTTCTGGTCGTTCCGGATCATGGTGGGGCTCGGATTGCTGATGGTGACGCTTGGCTTTGTCAGCCTTTACCAACGCTGGCGCGGCCGGCTCTACCAAACCCGCTGGTTTCATGGCTTTGCGCTTGCCATGGGGCCGGCCGGTTTCATCGCCGTGCTCGCCGGATGGATCACGACCGAAGTCGGCCGTCAGCCTTTCACCGTCTACGGCCTGTTGCGCACGGCGCAATCGGTGTCTCCGCTCGCTGCTCCAGCCGTGGCATCGTCGTTGATTGCCTTTGTGCTCGTCTACTTCGCTGTGTTTGCCGCGGGTGCCTTCTACATCCTGCGTCTGATGTCTCAACCGCCGCATCCTGGCGAAGAGGGGCCTCGCGAGGGGGATCCCATCCGCGCGGCCGGCATCACGCCGGGGCCGGCCATGCAGAGCGAAAGTTCATTCCAGGCGGAGCACGGGTGATGGCCTTCGCGCTGGATATCCCCACCATCTTTGCCTTTGTCATCGCCTTCGCGATCTTCGCCTATGTCGTGCTCGACGGCTTCGACCTCGGCGTCGCCTTGCTGTTTCCGTTCTTTCCGCACCGGCACGACCGCGACGTGATGATGAACACGATCGCTCCAGTCTGGGACGGCAACGAGACGTGGCTTGTTTTGGGCGGGGGCGGGCTGATGGCGGCTTTCCCGCTCGCTTACGCAATCCTGATGCCGGCCATCTACATGCCCATCATCGGCATGCTGCTCGGCCTTGTCTTTCGCGGCGTTGCCTTCGAGTTCCGCTGGCGCACGGACCGGGGACGATTTCTCTGGGACATCGCCTTTTTCGGCGGCTCGCTCGTTGCCGCCGCGTGCCAGGGCATTGCCCTTGGGGCGATCCTTCAGGGTGTTGTGGTCAGCGGTCGAGCCTATGGCGGCGGCTGGTGGGACTGGCTGACGCCGTTCACCATTCTGACGGGCATCGCGGTCGTCACCGGGTACGCGCTTCTCGGCGCGACCTGGCTCGTCATGAAGACCACGAAAGACCTGCAGGAGAGGGCACTGGCATTTTCCTGGTGGCTGGCTGCCGCGACGCTGGCGGCGATCGTTGCGGTCAGCCTCGCGACGCCTTTTCTGGAAGCTGCGTATTTCCAGCGCTGGTTCAAATGGCCGGGTATCGTCATCACCGCACCGGTGCCGATTGCGGTAGCGTTGACGGCAGTGCTGATTTTCAGATCGCTTGCCGCCAGGCACGACTACAAGCCATTTCTGTTTTCGCTGGTGCTGTTCTTTCTCTGTTTTGTCGGTCTGGGCGTCAGCATCTATCCTGACATCGTGCCAGGTCGCGTCTCGATCTGGCAGGCCGCATCCCCCGAATCCAGTCAGCTCTTCATGCTGGTCGGCGTTGCGGTGCTCGTGCCTATAGTCCTGATCTACACCGCCTATGCCTATTGGATCTTCCGGGGCAAGGTCGACCCCGACAGCGGATATCATTGATGGACAGGCAACCGTCTCGACTGTTGATTGTCAGGTTAGGCTGGTTCGTCGGGCTGTGGGTGGCAGGCGTGCTTGCCGTCGGTTTTGTGGCTTATGGTTTGAAGTTGTGGCTGTGACAGTTCCGACCGTGAAAGGTTCGACAATGGCGGCCCGCATTTGCATCGGCGCGGCGTGCGCGCATTGCTGCCGGGTGCATTGCCTGGAGGAATCAAGACCATGACGCTCACAGTATGGTTCGATAGCGGATGTCCTTTATGCCGGCGCGAGATCGCCTTGATGCGGCGTCTGGACAAGCGTCGCGCCATTACCTTCATCGATATCGAACAGGATCAGTCCTGCCCTATTGACCGGCGTGACCTGCTCGCCCGTTTCCACGCGCGGGAAGATGGCCCGATCGTGTCGGGTGCTGCTGCCTTCGCCGCGATGTGGCGCGCTATCCCGATCATGCGGCCGCTGGGGCTTCTGGCCAGAAACCGGATGGTGCTGGCGGCGCTGGAGCGGCTTTACACTGCATTTCTGGTCATGCGTCCGCGGCTGACGGCATGGGCGAGGCGGAGGGAGGTTGATCATGTCCAGACACCCTGAAGCGATTGTGCCCGCGGCAGGCCAGGAATCGGTCTGGGACTACCCGCGCCCGCCGCGCATCGAACCGGTCAGCGAGCGCATCGTGGTGCGCTTCGCCGGCGAAACCATTGCCGAGACGCATGGCGCCTTGCGCATCCTCGAGACCAGCCATCCACCGGTCTGTTACCTGCCACCCAAGGACATGCGCATGAATCTGATCGTCCCAGCCGCCGGAAGCTCCTTCTGCGAATTCAAGGGCTTGGCCAGCTATGTCACTATCGCAGTCGCCGGCCGCCGCTCGGAGCGCGCAGGCTGGCTTTATGACAATCCGACAGCCGCATACCGGACGATCGCCGGCTACATCGCCTTCTATGCCTCCAGGATCGATGAAGCGCTGGTCGGCGACGAACGCGTCGTGGCGCAGACCGGAGATTTCTACGGCGGCTGGATCACGTCGCGCATCGTCGGCCCCTTCAAGGGCGCGCCCGGCACGCTCGGCTGGTGATGGCGGCGGACCGCACGGGCATGGCAATTGCCATTGTCATTGGCGCGAGTGGCGGCATCGGCAACGCGCTCGCCGAAATGGCCGAGGGTTCCGGCCGCTTTCAACAGGTGGTGCGGCTGTCGCGCCGCGGCGAGCCGCGCATCGACATCGAGGATGAGCAGACGATCCGACAGGCCGCAAGCCATGTCGCGAACCTTGGCGTGCCGACCCTTGTCATCGATGCGACGGGCTTCCTGCATGGCGATGGTTTCGAGCCGGAGAAAACCTGGCGCAGCCTCGACCCCACGCATCTGGCCAAATCATTCGCCGTGAACGCCACAGGCCCGGCTTTGCTGATGAAGCATTTCCTGCCGCTGCTGCCGAAAGGCGAACGTGCGGTGTTTGCAACCCTCTCGGCCAAGGTCGGCAGCATCGGCGACAACAGGTTGGGCGGCTGGTACGGCTACCGGGCCGCCAAGGCAGCGCTCAACCAGTTCGTGCGCACGGCGGCGATCGAGCTTGCCCGGTCGAACCCCGGAGCGATTTGCGTTGCGCTCCATCCCGGCACGGTCGACACCAAGCTCTCGGCGCCGTTCGGCAAGGCTGGCCTGGCGGTGCAGGCCCCTCGCGATGCTGCGGCAGCCATCCTGTCTTGCCTCGACAAACTGACGCCGCGTGACAGCGGCGGTTTCTTCGACCGTACAGGCGATCGTCTGCCTTGGTGACGGCCTATAATGGTGCGCGGTTTTCCTCGCCGCCCGTTTGCGCCTTGGCCCCAACCATGCCAATTTTGAGCGGCTCGCCTTTCTTTCAGAGACAAAGTTTCAGCCATGACATTTGACACCATCATCACGCGCGGCACGGTTATTACCGCATCAGATACGTTCAGCTGTGACGTCGGCATCAAGGATGGGCGCATCGCCGCCCTGGCCGACAGGCTCTCGGGAGCGGACGACACCATCGACGCATCGAACCTGCTGGTCATGCCGGGCGGCATCGACAGCCACGTCCATCTCGAACAGGTGGGGGCGCCGGGCATCATCATGGCCGATACGTTCGAGACCGGCACGCGCTCGGCGGCGGTGGGCGGCAACACCTTCGTCATGCCGTTCTGTCTGCAGGACAAGGGGCAGACGCTGCGCGAGAGCATCGAAGCCTATCGCCGCAAGGCCGAAGGCAATTGCTTCGTCGACGTCGCCTTCCATCTGATCGTCACCGATCCGACGCCGCAGGTGCTCGGCCAGGAACTGCCGGCGCTAATTGCCGAAGGCTTCACCTCGATCAAGATTTTCATGACCTATGACGACCTCAAGCTCGCCGACCGTGAAATCCTCGAGGTGCTTTCGGTAGCCCAGCAGCATCGGGCGCTGGTCATGGTCCACGCCGAGGGCTATGACGCGATCCGCTTCCTTTCGGACCGGCTCGAACGCCAAGGCAGCACCGCGCCGCACTATCATGGCGCGTCGCGTCCGATCGCCGTGGAGCGCGAGGCGACGCATCGCGCCATCAGCCTGGCCGAGATCGTCGATACGCCGGTCATGATCGTTCATGTCTCCAACCGCCAGGCGATGGAAGAGATCAGGCGCGCGCAGATGCGCGGCTTGGCTGTTTTCGGTGAGACCTGTCCGCAGTATCTCGTGCTCACCGAGCAGGATATGGACCGTACTGGGATGGAAGGTGCCAAGTATGTCTGCAGCCCGCCGCCACGCGATTTGGATAGCCAGAAGGCTTGCTGGGAGGGCCTGCAGCAAGGCGTGTTCGAGGTGTTTTCTTCCGACCACTGCCCGTTTCGCTTCGACGACCCGGCCGGCAAGATGGCGCCGCGCGGCAAGACGAACTTCCGCTATGTGCCGAACGGCATACCGGGCATTGCCACGCGCATGCCGATCCTGTTCTCGGAAGGCGTCGTCAAAGGACGCATCGATCTCAACCGCTTCGTCGCACTGACGTCGACCAACCACGCCAAGCGATATGGCATCTACCCCCGCAAAGGCACTATCGCCGTCGGCTCGGATGCCGATATCGTGCTGTGGGACCCCAAGCGCGAGGTCACGATCACCCATTCGATGCTGAAGGATGGCTGCGACTACACACCCTATGAAGGCATGGCTGTCACCGGCTGGCCGGTCCGCACCATATTGCGCGGCAGGACGGTCGATACGGACGCTGTCGAGGCGCGCAACGGAGAGCTTGTCTCGCGCTAGTCTAGTTTCCGTCCACAAACGCACGTATTCTGTTGTGTTTACAATCACTTGTCCTCGACGGGAACGCTTTTAAGCGTCAAGGACAGGATCGAGGGCCGGCTATCGAGCGGAAAGGCGTTGTTGGCGCGATCACGCGCACGCCGCGAGGCCGGCTTTGGCCGGTGGGACTACAATTCCAATAGTGGCGGCATCAGGTCGGCTTGAGGCGCGTGAAGAGGACGAGATTGTAAGCCACGATCGAGGACCAGACGTAGCTCTTGAAGTGATTAAGACCGCGCCAGGTGCAGCGCGCCAATCCGTAAGCGCGCTTGAGGCATGAGATGTCGGCCTCGATGCCGGCACGGAAGTTGCGCAGCTTGCGGTAGACCCAATTGCTTCTGACCATGTCCTCGATGCTGAGGCCGGCTTTCTTGTGGAATGCCATGTCGCGAACGCCCAAGGTCTTGGCTGTAGCCAGATTGTCGCGACTGGCAAAGCCGCCGTCGGCCGCCGCCTGCCGCGGCGCGTGACCATAGAAGGCGATGTGGCGTTCCAGCATCGGCAGCAATCGATCGCTGTCGCGTGGATTACCCGCCTCGATCACCAGATCGAGGATCATGCCGCTCCTGCCGGTGGTCAGGTTGAGCTTATGGCCGTATTCGGTATCGCGGCTGCCTTTGACGATGATATCGGCATGGGGCTCGAACAGGCTGACCAGCTTGTCGCTGGCCGGCACCAACTCGCCGGCCAACACCCGCCGCTCACTCTGTGTGATAATGCGTTCGATCAGCGGCCGATAGTGACAGAGTTGGGCTTGCCAGAGTTCGACGAGCGGATTGCTCGCCACGGCCAATTGCGCGGCTGCCTGCCGCAGATAGGCTAAGGTTGCGCGGGTAATCGCAATCAGTTCACGGTAGAGTTGGACACGATTGGGTCGACCACGTGTGAACTGGATCTTGCGGGCTCGCTTTTTGGCCGCGCGGCAGTGATCGCGCCCCAAGCCGGCGCCGCCGGCCAAGGCACCAGCCTGCTTCAACAGGCGCACCATGATCCGGACGGCGTCCCACAACAGACTGCTGTCGCTCGGTTCGTGCATGAGCGCTGAGGTCACAGTGCTGTCCAGCCGCACGACACCGCCATCTTCCAGTTTTGCCTGCCGGGCATTCGACAGCAGTGCCCGATTGATCTCTTCCCAGGTCTCGGGCCGGATCGCGCTGATCGTCTTTTGCAGCACCGACTTCTGCGGGCTCCAGGACCACGGCAGCCGCGCAAAGGCTCGAAATGATGCTGAATCCTCAAGATGGAATGCCAGCTCCTGATAGGTCAACTGCCGGTATTGCTTGAGAAGCGCGCAACGCAAGACCGCTTCGGCAGGTAGGCCTTGCCGTCCGGTGGCCCTGACGCTGCACCGAACCAAGTCTCGCGCCACCAATCCAAGCAGATCGTGGTGCTCGTCCAGCCATTGCGACATCGCCTTCAACTCATGGCCGATCTCGTGCGTGGCGAAAACATCGAATATACTGCCTTGGACGGTGCGTTCTTGGCGCATTGTCGGCTCCGGCGGTGGCAGAAACGCTTTGGAATCAGTGGCATGAGACCAAAGTGTACCTGAAACCGCCGGGCCTTGCCTGCACAAAATCACGATTCATTCAATAATATCAGTAGCTTGCCGTTTATGGACGGAAACTAGTCTAGCTCAGCGATTGGTCTAGCACATCGATCAGCCGGTCGACTTCCGCGACCGTGTTGTAGTGCACCATCGAGACGCGAATAACGCCGCTGGGCGACAGCCCCAGCGCTTCGGCTAGGCGGCGCGAATGGAAATCGCCGTGACGCACGCCGATCCTGGCCTGGTCGGTTCGGGCGACGATGTCCTGAGGGGCGTGGCCGTCGACCGTGAAGCTGATCGTCGGCACCCGAAGCGCCGCCTGCGAACTCCGGTCGCCAACGATCCGGACGCCATTGCGCACGCGCAGCCATGACAGCAGGCGTTCGCCGATTTCGGCCTCGTGCGCCGCGATATGGTCGAATGCGCTCTCGATTGCCTGGCGCCCCTTACCTGCGCCCAGCGTCTCCAGATAGTCGACAATACCGGCCGCGCCCCAGACAAGTTCATAGCAGGGATTTCCGGGTTCGAGTTTTCCCGGTACTTTGTCCTTGCCGTAGAAATAATGGTAAAGGCCGTCGAGTTCGAGCAGCAGGTCATGGCGCCCGTACATGACCGCGTAATGCGGCCCGTAGGTCTTGTAGAAAGAGAATACGTAGTAGTCGACGTCGAGTTCCTGGACGTCGAGCGCGCGATGCGGGGCGTAGGCGACGCCATCGACGCAGATGCGAGCCCCGCGCGCATGGACGAAATCGGCGATCTGACGGATCGGGTTGATAGAGCCGAGCAGATTGGATGCATGGGTCACGCAGACCAGCCGCGTGCGATCGCTCATCAGCGCATCAAGCGTGTCGAGGCTTGGCATGAGGGTGTCGGGATCGATCTCCCACACCTTGAAGACGATGCCTCGCTCCTTGAGGATGAGCCAGGGGCCGATGTTCGACTCGTGATCGAAATTGGTGACGATAATCTCGTCGCCCGCCGTCAATTGGCTTGCCATGGCGGTTGCCAGAAAACGCACCAGCACGGTTGTCGAAGGTCCGAAGAAAACCTCCTCGGGCCGTGCCGCGCCAACGAATGTAGCGATGCGGGCGCGTGCCTGCGCCAGCATTTCGCTGGCTTTGACCGACGGCCCGTAAGAGGCGCCGGTCTGGACGCTGGTGGTGAGCAGATAGTCGGCGACTCGCTCGGCCACTGGGCGCAGCACCTGCGAACCACCGGCATTGTCGAAAAACGCCCAGCCTGTTTCCAGCGCGGGAAATTGGGAACGGACAAAATCGATATCGAGCGACATGGAGGGCCTCGTCGGGAAGTTTTCAACGTTCGGATTTTGCGAGACGCTTCTCCAGCATGCCGACAAGCCGGACCAGGGGAAGCAGGATGATGAGGTAGATGGCGGCCGCGACGATCAGCGGCGTGGGATTGGCTGCTAGCGCCTGCGCCTGGTTTGCCTGTTTGAGCAGGTCGGGCATTGCCACCACGGAAGCCAATGCCGTGTCCTTCATGACGTTGATGGCGTTCGAGGTCAGCGGCGGCACGACGATCTTGATCGCTTGCGGCAGGATCACCTTGAGCATGGTCGAATAGAAGTGGAGCCCAAGCGCCCGTGCGGCTTCGAATTGACCTTTCGGAATAGCGACGATGCCGGCGCGGATGATTTCGGCCGAATAGGCGGCCGAAATCATCGAGATCGAGGTCGAGGCGGCTGTGAACGAACTGAGCCGGATGCCGGCAAAGGGCAGCGCGTAGTAGACGACGAACAGCAGCACCAGAACAGGTATAGAGCGGAACACGTCGATGTAGGCGACTGTCACAAAACGCACCGGCGAAGGGCCGTAAAGCCGCAGCATCGCCAGACCAATGCCGACGAAGAACCCGACAAGGATGCAGACAATGCCAAGTGTCAGCGTGGTGGCAAGGCCACTCAGGATGAGCGGCAGCGTCTCCACGAAAACGCGGTAGTTCAAAAACGTGTCGAAAATGGACATGTCCCAGCCTCTGCTTCACGGAAGAGGGAGACCGCGGCGCGGCGATCTCCCTCCTCATGATGACCGGGTTCAGAGTTTTGGCATATCCAGGACAGTCGACGTGGCAAGTCCTTCGTCGGGCTTGGTGCCGAACCAGGTTTCGTGAATCTTTGCCAGTGTGCCGTCTTTCTTCAGAGCTGTAATGACGTCGTTGACCTTGGCAGCCAGCGGCGCATCCTTGGCAAACATCACGGAATACTGCTCCGTGGTCTTGATGCGTTCGACGACCTTGAACTGCGGCTTGTCCTTGGAATAATAAAGCAATGCCGGAATGTCCGAGATGTAGCCATCGATACGGCCCGCCTGCAGGTCCAGCATTGCCGGCTGCAGCCCTTCATATTTGTTGATGGTGGCGATTTTCGTCTCCGCCTGATGTGCGGTGGTCCAGATATCGCCGGTCGAACCGGTATCGACGCCCACCGTCTTGCCGGCCATGCCGGCGAGGCCGGTGATGCCGCTGTCACTCTTTACGGTCAGCGACTGGTCGCTGTCGTAATAGGGCTGGGCGAAGCTGACCGATTCAAGGCGTTTCTTGGTGATGGTGATCGAAGAAACCGCAGCATCGATCTGACCGGACTGAACGGCGGCGAACAGACCGGCGAACGGGATGTTGGTGAACTTGACGTTCATGCCGAGCCGCTTGCCGACCTCCGTCATCAGATCGATTTCAAAGCCCACCATCTTGCCGTTGGCGTCTTGGAACTCCCAAGGAACATTGCCGATGTTGGCGCCGACATTCATCTCGGCTGCGTGCGAGGCAACGGCGCTCAACGACGCAAGGGCAAGTGCTGCCGAAACCCATAATGCTTTCAACACTTTCATTCTATTCCCCTTTTTTGATGACTTTTTTGACTGAAGTGGTTAGACCGGTCTGACCAGTCCGACCACCCAATCATGAGCCTCTTGAAAATGCAAGGCATTCCGTCCGCCAGCCGGATCGGTTACCTCTGAAGCGACCAGAGGGGCAGCCTGATCGGCGCTGTCGCCCCAGAATGGAAGAAATTCGATGCTTTCGCGTGTTCCAGTACCCCACGCCGCCGCGAGGAAAATCCAAGGCATGATCCTCAGCGGAGAACTAAGGTCAGGTGAGAAGGTGCCGTCGCAGCGCGAGTTCGCGCTCAGTCTCGGCGTCAGCCGCGCCTCATTGCGCGAAGCGCTGCTGACGCTCGAAACATTGGGCTTGCTGAAGACCGAACCGGGGCGGGGGACGTTTGTTTCGCAGGAAAGGCCTTCTGCGTCGCGCAACATGGCGCGGTGGCGTTATGCCGACAGCTATCCGGTGGCCGATGTCTTCGAGACGCGCATCATGCTGGAAGGGCGGATAGCCGGCCTGTCATCACAGACCCTGACTGAGGCCGAGTTTCAGGCTCTCGAGACTGAGACGGATACGATGGAGCGCAATTGGGAAAGCGGCGACCTTTTGGCCAATGTCGAGGCGGATCTCGAATTCCATGCAATCATTGCATCTGCGTGCCCAAACAGAATGATCGTCGATCTCTACCAATCTGTCCGTGACAAGCTGACCGAGACCCAAATCCAGCCAATCCCAATCACAGAGCCGGCTCGCATGCGAGCGTCGATCGCGGAGCATAGGCGCATCATTCGGGCCTTACGAAAGCGTGACGCTGGAGGGGCGGCATTGGAGATGCAGTGCCATATACAAAATACCGCTCAGTGCGCAGGCATCGTGTTTTTCTCAGGCGGGCCGAATTCGGATTGATAGTTGAAGAAACGCGCCGAGTGCTTCGCAATTCGCGATCCTTGGGACCCCATCTCGTACGAAGGCTTCGGTTGGTTTCTTGCAAACCAAATCGTTTCGAGATCGTGGGCCGTTCGCTCTTGCCAGACGCTATTCTGAGCCGATGGCCGGACGCATGGCGTCGTACGGCTGCACTGAGATTACCTCTTTCCGCATAGGCCGATGCCACATTCGCCGGCAAGCGAGCTCAACCGTTTGCCGCACAGCTTGGGCTGCGCATTCTCGGCAAGTACCTGAAAGTGAATAGAGCCGCCATTACGACGGCCCTATTCGTGTGAGTTAGAATTTACATCGCTGTTTTTTCGCAGGCTTTCTTGGCCTCTGGCGTCGATGTATCGACCATGTAGGTCTTGCCGTCGGCTCCGGTCATCATCATGACGCAGTGGTCGAGGGGTTTCGACATCTTCATCACGTCGCCCATCATCTTTTTGTCTGACATCGTCATCGTGCCCATGTGACCGTCAGGCATAACGGCAATGACTTCGCCGCCCTTCATCATCTTCATCATCCCCATGGCATCGTCGGCGAGGGCCGGTGTTACTGATAGACAGACGAGGCAGAACAGACTTGTAAGCTTCAACGCGTTCATTTTCTTTCTCCTGAGTTGGTCGTTGTCGTGTCTCGGGCGCTCAGTTCAATGGCGGCCGCCCGATGCCGCCAGCAGTTTCTTCAGAAACGTGTGGTCAGGTGAGTCAGCCAATCGGGCGAGGCATTGACCAGAGCGGTCTCCAGCGCCTTGTCGAAGCCCGACAGGATCGCCCCGGCAGTCAGGACAAGCAGGAAGCCGAGCGCGATCTTCAGCCCGCCGCCGGCAACAGCAAGGTTGTCGCGCCAGCGCATTAGTGTTTCGCGCGACAGCACCCCCAGGATCAGCAGCGGCAGCGCCGCGCCGATGCCGAACAGAACCATCGTGGCCGCAACCTGCTCGAGATTCTGGCCTTGGGCAGCGAGCGCGGAGGCCGCGCCCAGCGCTGGGCCGACGCATGGGCTCCAGACGGCGCCGAGCAGAATGCCGACGCCAAACTGGCCCCACAGGCCAGCGGTGGAAAATCCGCCAAAGCGTTCCTCCACCCAATTGCCGACCGGGCCGGCCGCAACCGAGAACTGTGCCTGAAACGACGGCACGATGAGCACGACGCCCAGGGCCAGCATCAGGACTGCCGCCGAGCTGCGGAAAATGCCGCCATCAAGCCCAATTGAGAAGCCAACCGTGGCAACGAAAAGGCCGATGATCGTGAAGGACAGCGCGAGCCCTATGGCCAGTGCCACCGGACCGTAGCGATGCTGGCTGACGGCGGCGCCAAGCACGATCGGGATCAGCGGAAGAACGCACGGCGAGAGCGTCGATAGCACCCCCGCCAGGAACGAAAATCCAAACCCGAGGAGCATCGAGGCCGCTCAGATGGTCGTATCGAGTAACTGTTTGATGGAGTCGGCCTTCGTAACGCCGACAAGCCGACCGACTTCCCGTGTCCCCTTGAACGTGATCAACGTGCTTTGCATTTGCGCGTTGAAGGCTCTCACGACATCTTTCTGACTGTCGAAGTCGACCTCGAAAACCACCAGCTTGTCATAGGCAGCGGCAGGCAACAGATTGCCGAGTACCTGCTTCTGTGCCTTGCAGGTAGGGCACCACGACGCGGTTATTTCTACGAGAATGGGGTTGCCCGCCTTCTGCGCGGCTTCAAAAGCCTGTCGCGTATAGGCGATATGGTCGGCTGCCAAAACCACAGGCGCCAAAGCAAACATCGATGTTGCGGTCAGAGCGATGACCAGCGTGCGACGGTTGAGCATTTTTTCT
>JBFLWR010000195.1:0-17707 GCA_040755925.1 Pseudomonadota bacterium | reverse complement strand
TTCCTTCCAGCGGTCGGAGAACCAGTAGGCCCGCATCAGCCCCCAGAAAGTACGCATCGACGATACCGGCGTCAGGGGCGAGGATTTTGCGGCCTCGCTGGATGTTGGCTCCGGTACTGTACGTCGCGGTCTACCGACCCGAATCACGATCCCGCCCAAACCTTTGTTGGTTTTGTTACACAGGGTAACACCAATTGATCATTTTCCATTAATTTTCTCCCGGAGAATGTGAACCTGGTTACCCCGCGTTGCAGCATGGCAACAGCGAGTGCCTCGCCGCAGGCGGTTCATGTGGCAATATCGCTTTTTATTTCAGCAGGTTGGAGCGGATCCGAAGATCTCGACGCTGTTTCCCTAGGGGAAACTGAAAACACGGTTTTGTGAACCGGATTTCACGCAGGGTCGACCGAAATTGTCATCGCCGGGCGGTTCGAATTGCGGAAAAAATATGGCCCGGGAGCTCGCGAAAGCTCTCCTGGCCTATCGTTTGGGGGTGCCGAAATAGCTTGAGATTCGAAACCAGCCGCGCCGGGCGCCGTCACGTCAGGCAGGTGAACAGGCTTGCTCAGCCCGCTGTTTCCAGTTCGCCGCGGGCCTTCGCCCCGGCAACCTGGCGGATGGCGTCGGCCAGTGTTTCGGCATCCTGCGCGCCCATTACCGCATATTTGCCCTCGAGCAGGAAGCAGGGCACGCCGGTGATGCCCATGCGCGATGCCGTCGCGATCTCGTTGCGCACGTCATCGACATCGGCATCGGTCGGCAGCAGCGTCTCGACCACCGATGCGTCCATGCCGGCCTCGCGGGCGGCTTCGACGAGCACGGCGTGATCGCCCAGATTGGCGCCCTCTTCGAAATTCAGCTGGAAGAGGCGGCGCACCAGCCGGTTCTGCACGTCCTCGCCGGCGGCGCCCGCCCAGCGGATGACGCGATGCGCATCGAGCGTGTTGGGCGCGACCTTGATGGCGCCGAAAGCAAAGGAGATGCCTTCCGCCTCGCCGAGCGGTTCGATGCGCGCGTGGATTTCCCGGATGCGCTCCTCGCTGCCGAACTTGCCCAGCATGTATTCGCGGCGATCCATGCCCTTGGGCGGAATGGTCGGGTCGAGCTGGAACGGCCGCCAGCGGACGTGCACGTCGACATCGCCGCTTGCGGCGATCGCCTTGTCGAGCCGTTTCTGGCCAATAAAACACCAGGGGCAGACGACATCGGACACCACGTCGACGGTGATGGAGGTCTCGGCGCTCATGCTCGTCTCCTTCGTTGCCTCAGTTGGGTTTCCGCCACCAGGCCGGCAGCTGATAGCCGAATATGGGGGTCTTTTGCGGATGTTCCAGATAGGCCCAGTAAGCGAGCCATTGTTGCGAATTGTATTGCATCGGAACCATGTAGTTGCCCGCGATGAGCAGCCGGTCGAGCACGCGGACAGCGGCGACATAGTCTTCCTTGGCACGCGCGTTGAGCATGGCGTCGATCGCCGCGTCGACCGCCGGATCGGCGACGCCGGCCAGGTTGAAGGAGCCTTCCTGCCTGGCTGCAATGGAGCCCCAGCGTCCAACCTGCTCGCTGCCGGGCGAGAGCGAGTTGTTGAAGCCGCTCGATCCGACAAGCACCTCGAAGTCGAACCGCTGCTTGCGCGACTGGATCTGGTCGCCGTCCAGGCTGCGGATCGTCACCTCGATGCCGATCTTTTCCAGCGTGCGCTGGTAGAGCGCCGCCAGGCGCTCTTCATCCTGCGAAGCCGTCAATATCTCGAAACCGAAGGGTGTTCCCTGCGGGTCGAGCATCCTGCCGTCCTGAATATGGTAGCCGGCGCCGATCAGAAGCTCGAAAGCTGCTTTCAGCACCTTGCGATCCTGGCCCGAGCCGTCGGTGACCGGCGGGCGCCATGTGCCGTCCATGACATCGGCAGGCACTCGATCGGGGAAGGGAGCAAGCAGCGCCTTCTCGCGATCGTCGGCAGGGTGGCCGAGCGCGGAAAGCTCCGAATTCTGCCAGTAGCTCATGGTGCGGTTGTACTTGCCCGCGAACAGGTTCTTGTTTGCCCATTCGAAGTCGTAGAGCATGCCGAGCGCGCGCCGCACGACGGGATTCGAGAATTTCGGCGACCTGGTGTTGAACAGGAATCCCGTCACGACCGGCGGAATGCCGGTATCGAAGTTCTCCGCCTTCACTTCGCCCTTGCGGAAAGCCGGAAAGTCGATGTCGCGCTCGCGCTTGACCGGGTCGGTCTCGTCGTCGATGGCGCAAATGCCTTTCTTGAAGGCTTCCGTCTTGGCGTTGGCGTTGAGGAAGTACTCGATCGTGACCTGGTCGAAATTGTCGAAGCCGCGCTTCGATGGGATGTCCTTGCCCCAATAGTCCGGGTTGCGCTTGAAGACGATACGCTGGCCTGGTTCGACCCTGTCGACCGTGTAGGGGCCGCTCCCGATCAGCGGCTTCAAGGTCGTCTTGTCGAACGTGTCCTTGTCGAAGGCGTGCTTCGGGACGATCGGAGTCAGTGCGATGATCAGCGGAAACTCGCGATTGGCCTTGTCGTTGAAGGTGAATTTCACGCTGTGCTCGCCGGTCTTCTCCAGCTTGGCGATCATGCCCATGCGATCGCTGTAAGGAGGACGGCCCTTGGCGGCGAAGACGTCATAGGTGAACAGCACGTCCTCCGGCGTCACCGGCTGCCCGTCCGACCATCTTGCGTTCGGGTTGAGATGGAATTCGATGCTCTTGCGTTCCGAATCCATGTCGGCGCTGTCGGCGAGCAGGCCGTAGAGGCTGAACGGCTCGTCGTAGTTGCGCTGCATCAGCGGCTCGAAGACCAGATTGCCATAGATGGTGTCGATCATGCCGCGCGCGGTCGTGCGCAGGCTTTTCAGGATGAACGGGTTGAGGTTGTCGAAAGAGCCGACGACGCAATAGGTGACGCTGCCGCCCTTGGGCGCATCGGGATTGACGTAGTCGAAATGGGTGTAATCCGGCGGCAGCGCCGGCTCGCCCTGCATGGCGATGCCGTGCTTCGGTTCCGACAGGGCCGGAAGGAGCGAAAAGGCCAAAAACGAGGTCGCGGCGATCAGCCGGACGAGAACGCGGTCCATGACCGTCTCCTTGCCGGGCGGCTTTGTGATTCGGCATGCACCCTAGAGCATTTCGCCGCTCGATTGAATCGGGCGCGCCACGGCGCGGTCGCGCGACAGCCTTGCATGGCGTGAAAACCAGGATGCCGGATCAACCTCAAGAATCGCCGAACCCGGGCTGGATTCGGCGCCGCTGGCGGTGTAACACGCCCTCCGAAGTCATGCTGTTGCCTCATTTCGGCAACAGGTAGCTGGACCACACGGCACCACGATGCCGGTTCCCGGGATCATTTGAGAGGAAAGTGCACCATATGACGAGCAACGCGTACCGCCTTTCGGTGCTGGCCGCAGGCGTGGTCGGCGTTCTGGGCGCCGGGCTTTTCACCGCCTCGGCGCAGCAACAGCCACCGCAGGGCTGGTTCAAGGCCTGCACCAAGCAGGAAGATGTCGATATCTGCAACGTGCAGAACATCGTCACCGCGGGCAACGGCCAGCTTGTCACCGGCATCAGCCTGATCGAGCTGAAGGGCAAGGTGAACCGCAAGGTGTTCCAGGTGACGGTCCCGACCGGTCGCCTCGTTCCTCCCGGCATCGGCCTGCAGATCGATACTGGCAAGGCGCAGAAGCTCGACTACGTCATTTGCTTCCCCGACCGTTGCGTGGCCGAAGTGCCGCTGACCGATCAGCTCGTCGGCTCGTTCCGGAAGGGCAAGTCGCTGACGCTTACGTCGGTCAACTTCCAGAACCAGCCGAACCCGATCAAGGTCGCGCTGCAGGGCTTCGGCGAGGCTTATGACGGCCCGCCCATGCAGCAGTCCGACATCGAGGACCGCCAGAAGAAGCTGCAGGACTTCGTTGCCAAGAACAACCAGGACTTCGCCAAGAAGCTCAAGGACGAGCAGGACAAGGCGAAGACCTCGAACTGATCGTCCGAGAGATTCTTTCAAAAAAAGCGGGGCATTTGCCCCGCTTTTTTATTGCCCGGTTCGGTTCCGCCCTGGTCGTAGTTGCCCATACCGGTGTGTCAGTGCCTGGATTGGCGCTTCGGTTCGTAGCGGCCGTCGGGAAGCTTGTCGAACATTTCGCCGATCTGCGGATGGTGGATCGGCTCGCCGGACCGGTCCTCGAGCAGGTTCTGCTCGGACACATAGGCGATGTACTCGGTCTCGGAATTCTCGGCGAGGAGATGGTAGAAGGGCTGATCCTTGCGCGGACGCATCTCCGCTGGAATGGCCTCGTACCACTCCTCGGTGTTGGCGAATTGCGGATCGACATCGAAGATAACGCCACGGAACGGGAACAGCCGGTGGCGAACCACTTGTCCGATCGCGAATTTGGCCGTCTTCATCGCGCACTCACTACTCGGCGCCATTTTGCGTCGCACGTCCTAAGACCTTGAAATTACACCTTCGCAGCCAAAAATCGACCCCGACTTTCGGGCTGTGGCCCATTTGGCTCAGATGACGCCTCAATTCAATGCCGCGACATGAGCCGCGGAACCATCGGATACAGCCAAAGTCCAAGGGCCGGCGCGCTCTATCGTCCGGCCTGCTTCTTCAGGTCGCCGGCCAGCGCTCCGAAGCCGCTGCCCGGCCGCAACCCTTCACGCATGAAGAAGGCGCGCAGCGGGGCGAAGCTGCCAAGGATATTGAGGCCGGCGCTGCGCGCGAGCTGGGCCGGCAGCATGTCGGAAAGCAGCGACATGTTGAGCAGATTCACCGCGCTGCTGCGTGCCAGAATGTCCGGCCTGCGCCTCGTGTCATAGGCGGCCAGGCACTTCCTCGAACCAGGGTCGTCACGATTTTCGGATGCGATCCCAATCAGGTCGTCTATGTCCCGGATGCCGAGGTTGAGACCTTGGGCGCCGATCGGCGGGAACACGTGGGCGGCCTCGCCGACAAGCGCCACGCGGTTCTGGGCGAAGCGGCCGGGTGAGGCGGCCGACAATGGGTAGACCTGGCGGCCCGGCTCGACCGAGACCCGCCCAAGCATCGACTGCATCTGTTCCTCGACCCGCGCGGACAGGGTGGCGTCATCCAGTGAGGCAAGTTCCTCTGCCGTTTCCGGCTTCACAACCCAGACAAGGCTGGAGCGTTTGCCCGGCAGCGGAACTTGTGTGAACGGTCCGGTTTCGGTGTGGAACTCGGTCGAGACAAAGCCATGCTCGCCGCGATGCGCGAAATTGAGGACCAGAGCCGACTGGGGGTAGGGCCGGGCGGACGCCCTGATGCCGGCGGCCTCGCGGGCCGGTGACAGCCGCCCGTCGGCGGCAACCGCCAGCGCGGCGGAAATCTCGCTGCCGTCCGCCAGGGCGGCATGGGCCTGATCGGCGTCGAGCCGCCAGGACCCGACCATCGATCTACGCCATTCAATGCCCGCATGCGCGGAAGCTGCCTTGGCGAGCACCGGGATCAGCACCTTGTTGGGCAGATTGAGCCCGAACTGCTCCTCGCCGATCTCGCTGGCACGGAAGGTGACGGTCGGGCTGCGGATCAGGCGGCGAGTCGCATCGACGATGCGCATGACCTTGAGGGGAGCGGCCTCGGGCCTGAGCTGGTCGAGCACGCCCAGCCGATCGAGAACCTTCAGCGCAGGGTTCATGAGCGCGGTGGTGCGGCCATCGCCGCTGGTGACCTCTGGGCCGGCCAGGGTTACGGCAAAGCCCGCCTCGGCAAAGCCGAGCGCGGCGATCAGGCCGGCCGGGCCGCTGCCGGCTACCAGTATCCGAGCTGTCTCGCGGTGCTCCACGCCAGGCTCCCACGCTGAAAGGCGGCCCGTCGGGCCTCTGGATGGGTATAGGTCAGATCAGCCGGCTTGATCAACGCGGCGATTCGGCCCATTCGAGATGCCATGACCGGCCAGCAGCATGATTTCAGCCATCTCGACCGCGCTGGCCGCGCCACGGCAAGCCTTGCGCGCAGCCCACGCCTGGCGGTGACGCTCTCGGTCGGCGTGAGTGTGCTGCTTGCCTGGTTCATCCTCGCCGCCATGGCGATCCGCGGCGCCGAGAGCCGCCTTGCCGGTGGTGCTCCCGGCGATGCGTTGCTGAGAAACCTGCCTCGGTTGCCGTTGCCTGATCTTCTCGACCGGCTCTTCAGCCTTTGTCTCGCGCCCGCGCCGCTCGCGGGCTGGATGGGCATGCAGGCATTGGCGCTGGTCCTGATGTGGTTCCTGATGGCTGTGGCGGCGATGCTGCCTTCGGCGGCGCCGATGATACGCACCTATTGCGAGATCGCCGATACCGCCAGGATCAAGGGCGAGCCGGTCGTCCATCCGCTCGTTCTGGTTGCCGGATATCTCTCCATTTGGCTCGTTGCGTCGGCCCTGTTTGCCGCGCTGACGCTCGCGATCTACGCCTTTGCCGCTCCGGGACAAATGCTCGATCCCATCGTGGGATCGGCCGGTGCGGCCGCCCTCCTTGTTGCCGGTCTCTATCAGTTTTCCGGATTGAAACAGGCCTGCCTGAAAAAGTGCCGGAACCCTTTTTCGATCCTGTTTGCCAACTGGAGCGCGCGGCCCCGGCGCATCTTCCGGCTGGGGATGGAACAGGGCATATGGTGCCTCGGGTGCTGCTGGGCGCTGATGCTGGTGATGTTTGCCGTGGGCGCCATGAACATCTTCTGGATGGCGCTGATCGGCCTGTTCACCCTGATCGAAAAACAGACGCAAGGCAGGATGGCAAGCAGGCTGGCCGGTGCGATACTGCTTGTGTGGGCAGCCGCCCTGCTATTAGGTTCGGCCTGAGGGGAGAATTCGATGACGGATCAAAGCTGGGCGATGAAGGGAGAGCTGGTACTCTCCTGCAATTGCACGGTTTTTTGCCCCTGCGTGCTCTCGCTCGGCAGCCATCCGCCGACAGAAGGCTATTGCCAGACCTGGGCCGGTTTCCGCATCGACGCCGGCCATTTCGGCGAGGTCGATCTCTCCGGCCTCAATCTCGGCCTGATCATGGAAATCCCGGGCTATATGAGCCGCGGCAACTGGACGGCGGGCCTGTTCATCGACCAGCGCGCCTCGATCTACGCGGTAAAGGCGCTCACCAAGATCTTTACCGGCAAGGCAGGCGGCACCACCTCCTTGCTTTCGATCCTCGTCGGAAGATTTCTCGGCGTCGAGCAGGTGCCGATCACGTATGAGATGCGGGACAGGACGCGGGTCTTCCAGATACCGAAGATCATCGACGGCGCGGTGACGCCAATTCCCGGCAAGGATCGCGAGAAGGATACTGTGATCACCAATTCCGAATACTGGATCGCGCCGGAAATCATCGTGGCGAAGTCCGACAAGAGCAAGATGCGCGCCTTCGGCCGCAACTGGAATTTCGCCGGGAGCTCGGCCGAAATCTGCAAGCTGGACTGGCGAGGACCGTGAGCAAGAACACAGCGGCCAGGAAAGCGGCCAAGAAGATCGTCGAGCGGATTCCGCGGCCCAAGAAGAAGGTGACGTGGCCGCAGGCGCGTGCTTTTTCCGTGCACCTGCTCACCGCGTCGGGGTCGTTCCTGGCCTTTCTGTCGCTGGTCGCGGCCAGCGAGCAACGCTGGACAGCGATGTTCTGGTGGCTCGGCCTCGCGCTCTTCGTCGACGGCATCGACGGGCCGATCGCGCGCAAGCTCGAGGTCAAGGAAATCCTGCCGACATGGTCGGGCGAACTCCTCGACAACATCATCGACTACGTCACCTACGTGCTCATCCCGGCCTTCGCGCTCTACCAGCGCGGCTTCATGGGGGAGAACCTGTCGTTCCTGTCGGCGGCCATCATCGTCGTTTCAAGCGCGATCTATTATGCCGACACCGGCATGAAGACGAAGGAGAACTTCTTCAAGGGGTTCCCGGTCGTCTGGAACATGGTGGTGTTCACGCTCTTCGTCATCGAGCCCGGGCAGTGGGTTTCCTTTGCCGTGGTGGTGGTCGCCGGCATCCTGACCTTCGTGCCCATCAACTTCATTCATCCGGTGCGGGTGGTGAGGCTCAGGCCGCTCAACCTCGGCATGACGCTCTTATGGTGCGCCTTCGGCGCGCTGGCGTTGGCTCAGGCGGCGCTTGCGAGTTTCTACAACCAGATCGGCGTGATGGGTGAACAGGTCAGCGACTTCACCAAGATCGGCATCTCGGTGACTGGCCTCTATCTGGCCAGCATCGGAGGGATCATGCAGTTTTTCCCCAAGCTTGGCGCCAAGAAATCCCGACCCTGAACCCGTCTTTTGTCTCGAGAGAATTGAGTGATGTCCAAGGCAATCCGCATTCACGCCCATGGCGGCCCGGAAGTCCTGACCTATGAGGATGCCGATCCCGGCCGACCGGGCGCGGGGCAGATCCTGGTCAGGCACACCGCCATCGGACTCAATTTCATCGACGTCTACTTCCGGACCGGCCTCTATCCGGCACCCGGCGGTTTCCCGTTGGTTCCAGGCGGCGAGGCCGCCGGGGTGGTGCTCGAGGTGGGCGCTGGAGTCGACTGGCTGAAGCCCGGCGACCGTATCGCCTACGCAGTCAATGTCGGCGCCTACGCGGACGAGCGGGTCATCGGCGCGGATCGCGTGGTCAAGATTCCGGAGGGCATCAGCGACGAGCAGGCCGCCGCCATGATGCTGAAGGGCATGACGGCCGAATATCTCCTGCGCCGGACCTACAAGGTGAAAGCGGGCGACACGATCCTCTACCATGCCGCCGCCGGCGGCGTTGGGCTGATCCTCGGCCAATGGGCGAAGCATCTCGGCGCAACCGTGATCGGCACGGCAAGCTCCGCCGACAAGATCGAGCTCGCCAAGGCGCATGGCTTCGACCATGTCATCAACTACAAGGAGCAGGATTTCGTCGCCGGCGTCGCGGCCATCACCGCCGGCCGCAAATGCGATGTCGTCTATGACTCGGTCGGCAACGATACTTTTCCGGCTTCGCTCGACTGCCTGCGCCCGCTCGGCATGTTCGTCAGCTTCGGCTCCTCGTCTGGACCTGTCCCGCCCTTCTCGATGTCGCTCCTGGCGCAGAAAGGGTCACTCTTCGCCACCCGCCCGACGCTCTTCGTCTATAATGCGAGGCGCGAGGATCTGGTGGCGTCGGCGCAGGCTCTGTTCGACGTGGTGTTGAGCGGCGCGGTCGAGATCAAGATCAACCAGCGTTACGCGCTGAAGGACGCGGCGAAAGCGCAATCGGATCTCGAGGGCCGCAAGACGACGGGCACGACCATTCTCGTTCCTTGAGCCGGCTGCCTTGTTTTTCAGCGACTTGCCATGCACGAAGGCATGGTTTGCCTGAAAGTTTCGCCAGTTTTCTTGTGGCTGCAAGAGGCCTATCTTACCCCTTGAGTTTCCGCTGAAATTCTTGAAGCTCTTTCAAGTTGGGTGCTGCTTTCCGATGGGAGCCGGGCGCGCATACCATGCTTTCGGGAACACAGAACATGTCCGGGAAACTGGATGGGAGGCACTGTGAGTGCAAATCATGATGGAGCGAACCTGCTTGAGGTTCGCGGCCTAACCAAGATTTTTGGCACGCTGACCGCGTGCGATCACATCGATCTCAATATAGCGAAGGGCGAGATCCACGCCCTGCTTGGCGAGAACGGCGCCGGCAAGTCGACGCTGGTCAAGATGCTGTTCGGCTCGCTTGAGCCCAATTCCGGCGAAATCTTCTGGGACGGCAAGGCCGTCAGGATCACCAGCCCGGGCGTGGCGAAGAAGCTCGGCATCGGCATGGTGTTCCAGCATTTTTCGCTGTTCGAGGCGCTGACCGCGGCCGAGAACATCGCGCTTTCGCTCAATGACGGCTCGCCGATCGGCACCATCGCCGCGAAGGCGAGGGCGCTCTCCTACAGCTACGGCCTGCCGCTCGATCCGGACTCGCTCGTCGGCGACCTCTCCGTTGGCGAACGCCAGCGCATCGAGATCATCCGCTGCCTGCTGCAGACGCCGCAGCTCATCATCCTCGACGAGCCGACATCGGTGCTGACGCCTCAGGAAGCCGACAAGCTGTTCGAGACGCTCGAGCGGCTGCGCTCCGAGGGGAAGTCTATCCTTTACATCTCGCACCGGCTGGAAGAGGTCAAACGCATCTGCGACCGTGCCACGGTGCTGCGCCACGGCAAGGTCGTCGGCCACTGCAGTCCGCGCGAGGAGACGGCCGCTTCGCTTGCCCGCATGATGGTGGGCAACGAGATCAAGACGGTGGTGCGCGCGCCGGCCGAAGGCATCGAGACCGCGCCGGCACTGCTCGAGATTCGCGGGCTGAGCCGCAAGCCGGCGACACCCTTCGCCATTCCGCTGAAGAACATCAATCTTTCGGTGCGCGCCGGCGAGGTGATCGGCATTGCCGGTGTTGCCGGCAATGGCCAGGGCGAGTTCTTCGAATCCGTGTCCGGCGAGATGCTCCAGCAGGATCAGGGGTCGGTGCGCATCCGCGGCAAGGACGCGGGCGGCCTGTCGATCACTGGCCGCCGCTTGATGGGCGCTGCTTTCGTGCCCGAAGAACGTCTAGGCCATGGCGCGGCACCGCGCATGAAGCTTTCGGAAAACCTGCTCCTGTCGCGCCATGCGACCGACGGCAAATCCTTCGTCGGCTCGGGCGGCATGGTCAAGAACGGCGCGGTCTACACCGCCGCCCAGCGCATCATCACAGCCATGGACGTGCGCAAGAGCGCCCCAGATCCGGAGGCGGCAGCGCTCTCTGGCGGCAACCTGCAGAAATTCATCGTCGGCCGTGAGCTCGACCGCAAGCCGAGCGTCATGGTCGTCAACCAGCCGACCTGGGGTGTCGACGCCGGCGCCGCCGCCCACATCCGTCAGGCGCTGATCGAGCTTGCCCGCAGCGGCTCGGCTGTCCTCGTCATCAGCCAGGACCTCGACGAATTGTTCGAACTCTCCGACGCGATCGCTGTCATGCACAATGGCGAACTGTCCAAGCCGCTGCCGATCGCCGAAGCCACCTTCGAGAAGATCGGCCTCCTGATGGGTGGCGCCGAGCCCGGCCACGCCGAACACAGCCTGGAGATGGCATGATGCGCCTCGAACTGGTCAAACGCCCGCAGCGCTCGGTGCTGTTTTCAGTGCTCTCGCCCTTTATCGCCTTCGCGCTGACGATGATCGCCGGCGCCATCATGTTCGCTTTGCTCGGCGTCAATCCGTTCAACGCCTTCCGTATCTATTTCGTCGAGCCGATCAGCCAGGTCTGGCAGTTGCATGAGCTCGCCATCAAGGCGGCGCCGCTCATTCTGATCGCGGTCGGCCTGTCGGTCTGCTACAAGGCCAACATCTGGAACATCGGCGCCGAGGGCCAGTTCACTTTCGGCGCCATCTTCGGCTCGATCGTGCCGGTGCTGTTCCCGCAGCTCGACGGACCGTACGTGCTGCCGCTGATGTTGCTGCTCGGCATGCTTGGCGGGGCGCTCTATGCGTCCATTCCGGCGCTGCTCAAGACCCGCTTCAGCACCAACGAGATCCTGACCAGCCTGATGCTGGTCTATGTCGCCCAGCTCTTCCTCGACTGGCTGGTGCGTGGCCCGTGGCGCGACCCGCAGGGTCACGGCTTCCCGCAGACCATCCAGTTCAGCGACGCGGCCACGTTGCCGCAACTGATGCCGGACGCTGGCCGCGCCAACTGGGGCTTCGTCTTCGCGCTGGTCGCCGCCGTGCTGATCTGGCTGATGATGAGCCGGATGCTCAAGGGCTTCGAGGTGCGGGTGCTGGGCTCAAGCCCGAGGGCAGGGCGCTTTGCAGGTTTCGGCTTCAACAAGATGGTGTTCTTCACCTTCCTGCTGTCGGGCGCCCTGGCCGGTCTTGCCGGCATCTCGGAAGTCTCCGGAGCCATCGGCCAACTGCAGCCGGTGATCTCGCCCGGCTACGGCTTCACCGCCATCATCGTCGCCTTCCTCGGCAGGCTCAATCCACTAGGCATCGTCGCCGCGGGCCTGGTGCTGGCGCTGACCTATCTCGGCGGCGAGGCGGTGCAGAGCGCGCTCGGCATATCCGACAAGGTGGCGCGCGTATTCCAGGGCATGCTTCTGTTCTTCGTGCTCGGCTGCGACACGCTCATCCACTACCGCATACGCCTGATCGGTCTGGCGCTGACGAAACAGAACGGCGCGGCGAAACTCGAGGTTGCGCCCAAGCTGGAGGAGGCACGCTGATGGACATCACCGTCAACATCCTTTTGACCATCGCCACGGCGGCGACACCGCTCTTGATCGCGGCGATCGGCGAGCTGGTGGTCGAACGCTCCGGCGTGCTCAACCTCGGCGTCGAGGGCATGATGATCATGGGCGCCGTCGGCGGCTTCGGCGCCGGCTACCTGACCGGATCGCCCTGGATCGGCCTGCTCGCGGCGATCATCGTCGGCGCGCTGTTCTCGCTGCTCTTTGCAGTGATGACGCTGTCTTTGGCCACCAATCAGGTGGCGACCGGCCTGTCGCTGACGCTGCTCGGCCTTGGTCTTTCAGGCATGATCGGCACCAGCTTCGTCGGCCAGCCGGGCGTCCGGCTGCCCAACCTCGACATTCCGGGGCTCAGCTCCATTCCGGTTGTCGGCAGGCTCATCTTCGGCCAGGACCCGGTCTTCTACATCTCGATCGCGCTGACCGCGGCCGTGATGTGGTTCCTGTTCAGGACCCGCACCGGCCTCACCCTGCGCTCGATCGGCGACAGCCATGCGTCGGCGCATGCGCTCGGCATCAAGGTCATCCGCTACCGCTATCTGGCAGTGATGTTCGGCGGCGCCTGCGCCGGCCTCGCAGGCGGGCACCTGTCGCTGGTCTACACGCCGCAATGGGTCGAGAACATGAGCGCGGGCCGAGGCTGGATCGCGCTGGCGCTGGTGGTGTTCGCCTCATGGCGTCCATGGCGGGTGCTTGCCGGCGCCTATATCTTCGGCGCGGTATGGATCGGCCAGCTTCATGCACAGGCTTTTGGCATTCCGGTGCCCTCGCAGTTCCTTTCTTCGCTCCCCTATCTGGCAACCGTCGTGGTTCTCGTTCTAATCTCCCGCAACAAGCGGCTGACGATGATGAACACGCCGGCTTCATTGGGGCAGCCATTCGTTCCGGATCGTTGACAACTACAAAAAGACGGGAAGCTCCAAGGCTCAACTCAGAGAGGTAACACGATGAAAAAACTGCTTATTGCGTTGATGACCACGGCTGCGGCCGTGTCGCTGGCGGCAACCGCCGAGGCGGCCGACAAGCTGAAGGCCTGCTGGGTCTACACAGGCCCGATCGGCGACTTCGGCTACTCCTACCAGCACGACCAGGGTCGCCTCGAAGTCGAAAAGGCGCTGGGCGACAAGGTTGAGACCGCTTACCTCGAAAACGTGTCGGAAGGCCCCGATGCCGACCGCGCCTTCGAGCGTCTGGCGCGCGAGAAATGCAAGATCATCTTCGGCACCTCGTTTGGCTTCATGGACGCCGAGGTGAAGGTTGCCAAGAAGTTCCCGAAGGTGATGTTCGAGCACGCCACCGGCTTCAAGACCGGTGATAATCTCGGCGTCTACAACGCACGCTTCTACGAGGGCCGCTACGTGCTCGGCCAGATCGCGGCCAAGGAATCGAAGAAAGCCCTTGCCGGCTACATCGTCTCCTTCCCGATCCCGGAAGTGGTGATGGGCATCAACTCCTTCATGCTTGGCGCGCAGTCGGTCAACCCGGACTTCAAGGTCAAGATCGTGTGGGTGAATTCCTGGTTCGACCCTGGCAAGGAAGCGGACGCCGCCAAGGCTCTGTTCGACCAGGGCGCGGACATCATCGTCCAGCACACCGACTCCACCGCCGCGCTGCAGGTCGCCGAGGAGCGCAAGCTGCACGGCTTCGGCCAGTCGTCCGACATGATCAAGTTCGCGCCGAACGCGCAGCTGACCTCGCTTACCGACGAATGGGGCCCGTATTACATCAGCCGCGTGCAGGCCGCGCTGGACGGCACCTGGAAGCCCGACAATGTGTGGCTGGGCATCAAGGACGGTGCGGTCAAGCTCGCGCCCTACACCAACATGCCCGATGACGTGAAGGCGATGGCCGAGGCGACCGAGAAGAAGATCGCCGGCGGCTGGAACCCCTTCACCGGCCCGGTGTCCAAGCAGGACGGCTCGCCCTGGCTGAAGGACGGCCAGGTTGCCGATGACGGCACGCTGCTCGGCACAAACTTCTACGTCAAGGGCATCGACGACAAGCTGCCGCAGTAAGCGGAGCCGAAGACTGAAAAGGGAAGGGCGCCTTTGCGGCGCCCTTTTCATTTATGCCTGTCGGACGCGCTCGCCCACGCTTCAGACGGCCGAGCCATAGAGGTCGTAGGCATCGGCACGCTCGACCTTGACGGTGACGATTTCACCGGCGCGCAGCGGACGGCGCGATTGGATATGCACCGAACCGTCGATCTCGGGCGCGTCATACTTGGTGCGGCCCTTTGCCGAGGTGCCGTGCGCCTCGTCGATCAGCACCGGCAGGCGCTTGCCGACCTTCTTGGCGAGTTGCGCCGCCGAGATCTTCTGCTGCCGTTGCATGAAGCGATGCCAGCGCGCTTCCTTGATTTCCTGCGGCACTTGCTCGAGGCCGAGATCGTTGGAACGCGCGCCCTTGACCGGCTCGTATTTGAAGCAGCCGGCGCGGTCGATCTTCGCCTCGTCCAGCCAGTCGAGCAGCATCTGGAAGTCCTCTTCCGTCTCGCCGGGGAAGCCCACGATGAAGGTCGAGCGTATGGCAAGGTCGGGGCAGACCTCGCGCCAGCCGCGGATGCGGTCCAGCGTCTTTTCGCCGTGGGCCGGGCGGCGCATGTTCTTCAGCACCTGCGGCGAGGCATGCTGGAACGGGATGTCGAGATAGGGAAGGATCTTGCCCTCCGCCATCAACGGAATGACGTCGGCAACATGCGGGTAGGGGTAGACGTAGTGCATGCGGATCCAGATGCCGAGCTTGCCGAGCTCCTCGGCGAGGTCGAGGAACTTCGCCCGCACCTCACGCTCGCCGAACATGCTGGTCTGGTATTTGATGTCGATGCCGTAGGCGCTGGTGTCCTGCGAGATGACGAGGATTTCCTTGACGCCGGCCTTGGCGAGCTTCTCGGCCTCGCGCAGCACGTCCGCAGCCGGCCGCGAGACGAGATCGCCGCGCAGCGCAGGGATGATGCAGAAGGTGCAGCGGTTGTTGCAGCCTTCCGATATCTTCAGATAGGCGTAGTGGCGCGGCGTAAGCTTGACGCCCTGCGGCGGCAGGAGATCGATGTAGGGGTCGTGGCTCGGAGGCGCTGCTTCATGGACAGCCGCCATCACGCTCTCATAGGCTTGCGGTCCGGTGATCGCCAGCACATTGGGATGCTTCTCGCGGATCACCTCCGGTTCGGCACCGAGGCAGCCGGTGACAATGACACGACCGTTCTCCGACAGCGCTGAACCGATGGCGTTGAGCGATTCGTCGCGCGCCGAATCGAGGAAACCGCAGGTGTTGACGACGACCAGATCGGCGCCGTCATGCTTGCGCGCGATCTCATAGCCCTCGGCGCGCAGGCGCGTGATGATGCGCTCGGAATCGACGAGCGCCTTCGGGCATCCAAGACTGACGAAACTGACGCGTGGGGCGGACATGGGTAGTCTTTCAGGATTTCGGGATCGCGCGCAGTATCACATCTGTTGCGGCATTGGTATGGGCAAGGGCTGCGGCGAAACGCAACCGCGCGAGTCTCCCAGGGATGTCCGCCGGTCGGGCGCTCAGGTCACCGCGTCGCTTACATGCGGCCAGACTTCCATCGCGCCTCGATAAATCATGTCGAGCGCGACATAGAGGATGATCAGCAAGCCGATATAGGCGATCCAGCGATAACGGTGCAGAAGTTTCGCGATGAAGCTGGCGGCAAGGCCCATCAGGGCGATCGACAGCACGAGGCCGATGACCAGAACCGGGAAATGGTCGCGCGCGGCGCCGGCGACCGCCAGGACGTTGTCGAGCGACATCGAAACATCGGCAACGACGATCTGCAGCGCTGCCTGGCCAAGCGTCTTACGGGCTTTGCCCGCGCCGTCACCACCGAGGCCGGAGTTGGCCAGCGCTTCCGTCGCCTCGCGTTCGTCGGCGTGCGAGGTGCTCAGCTCGCGGTACATTTTCCAACAGACCCAGAGCAGCAATATGCCGCCAGCCAGCAGCAGGCCGACGATGGCGAGCAGCTTGACCGTCACGGCCGCAAACAGGATACGCAGGACGGTCGCCGCGAGCACGCCGATAAGGATTGCCTTCCTGCGCTGGTCCGCCGGCAGGCCGGCCGCGGCAAGGCCGATGACGATGGCGTTGTCGCCGGCAAGCACAAGATCGATGGCAATGACCTGAAGCAGAGCTGTCAGGCCCGCGGCACTGAAAACATCCATCGGCTTGAACCCCCTGATGTTCGCCGAATGTCGGTCGTCGAATGTGCTGACGGCCTAGCTTGTATAGTTCACGCCCGTCAAGGGAACGGCTGGGACTATGCTCTGCATGGTCGTCGGGTTCGTTGGAAACCAGTGGATCCACGCCGACCGATTGACGGACAAGCCGCCACCCGCCGACAATCGGTCAATCATAGAGATTGTATCGCGCCCAGTCGGATTCTGGAATCTCGTCGCCGATCTTGTAGCGGAATTGCAGCACCTGCATGTGGTCCGGCGCGGTCTGGCATTTGAACTTCAGCCGGTACCATTGACCCTTGCTGCGAAACGCGGCACCAGGGCTCCGGATGGCGTCGGCGCTCATCTGCGGGCTGGCGAAGGCGTAGGCGACCACGCGGTCGGCTTTGTAGTTGTGATCGTCATGGCTGATGCGGTCGAGCACTTCGGCGTCGCAACGCTGCTCGAGACGGGTCTGCGGATCGAGTTTCAGCAGGCCGGCGCGCAACGCATTGTCCATCGCCTCGGCCGGCCCGGCCAGCACCAGCGGCGCCAGGGCCAAAAGGCAGAGCTTTTTCATGGGGGCGACAAGCAGCATATTTTGTCCGAGAAATCAATCAAGCGCACGCGCTTGTGAGATTGTAGCCGGCCTCTCGCCCTGCCGGTCCGTATCGGGAATCGGAACTGATTCTTCCTAGGCGTGCAGCAGGTGGCGCCAGCCGATTGCGACACGGATCACAGGAGGCCACCTTTGTATCAGAACCAGGATACGCCCAGAAAAAGTCAGGGTCGGACAGCTTTGGACAGGCCTCTTGGCTGGTGTGGGACAATGCTTCGCCATTCTTCGTCGGCTGGCCGTCGTATTTCTTCGTATGCGACTGTAAATATTGGATAAAAATCGTATTGCAGGCCGACGCGTCATGGGGTTCAACGCGATGGGAGGCCCGGGCTCGCCATTCAATCAAAGTCTCGGCAACGTTTCCTTGATTAGAATGATCTCAACTGTGCCAGATTCAACACAGTCAACCGCCAGGCAAATCAGCTACCCGTATAGCGGGAAGAATTCCGCCACGCGTGAAACCGCCAGCAGCCTGCCCCGCAGGCCTCGCCCCGGATAATGCCATATCGGAGTTCCTCCGGGGTGGAGGGGGTGACTGCGGCAATGAAGAATATCGCTGTGCCGGTAACTGGGCTGAACGCTCTGCGACGGTTTGCCCGGTCAAACGTGTTTGGAATGTTGACCGGCTCGATGCTGCTTCTCCCCGTCGGCGGTGCGCTTGCGGCGGTGAAGGTCGGCGACTCAATCTACAATCCCGGTACTG
>JBFLWR010000194.1:0-6751 GCA_040755925.1 Pseudomonadota bacterium | reverse complement strand
CGAGGAAGGACAGGCTGTCGTGGATCGTGGCGTCTGCGCGGCCGGTGAGCAGCAGCTGGATCGACTGGTCGAAGCCGTCGGTACCGACCAGCTCGGCGCCGTTCTGTTCGGCGAGCTTGCCGAAATTGGAGGTCAGCGACTGCGCCGACTTCTTGCCCTTGAGGTCGGCGAAGGTCTTGATGTCGGCGTTGTCGCCGCGAACGATCAGCACCGCCTTGGACGCGATGTAGGGATCGGAGAAATCATACTTGGCCTTGCGGGCGTCGGTGATGCCGACCTCGTTGATGACGGCATCGTAGCGGTTGGCGTCGAGACCGGCGATCAGCCCATCCCACTTGCCTTCCAGGAACTGGACCTTGACGCCGAGCTTGTCGGCGATCGCCTTGGCGATCTCGACATCGAAGCCGGCCAGGGCGCCGGACGCGTCATGATAGGTGAAGGGCGCGTAGGTGCCCTCCGTTCCGACCTTGATTACGCCGGCCTGCTTGATCTGGTCGAGGTTGGCGCCGGCATGGCCGGCGGTGACCGCCAGGGCCTGCAAGGTCCCGGCGACGAGGAGCGATTTAAGCCATTTCATTTTTCTGTGATCCCGTTTTGACCGGTGGTCCCGGCGCGATGTGAGAGCAGGAAACTGACAGAGGAATGTTCGCGAAATAAGGAACCAGATTTCAAAAATCAGACCGTCCAGAAATCTGATTCTCAAAATCTTCTAGAAGCCCAGCAAGCCAACCGCTCCGGCCCGGTAACGGAATGTTCCCGGCGGCGACACTGCTCCTCTCCGGCCACGGAACCATCCATGCGCCTGACCGTTGCAGGTCTGTTGTAGGGCGCGGCGGCGTCTTTTCAACCGCCGTGTGCAACGACCGCCAGGAGGAAGCCGGCATGATCGAGGACGCGGCAGGACGGACACTGGTCCGGGCGGCAATGAGGGCTCCCTATCTCGAGCGGGAAGAAGAGCATCTTCTGGCCGTACGCTGGAGGGAGGAGAGCGACCAGCAGGCCCTGCACAGGATCACCGTTGCCCACATGCGCCTGGTGATTTCCATGGCGTCGCGATTCCGCCACTATGGCCTGCCGCTTGGCGACCTGATCCAGGAAGGCCATGTCGGCCTGCTGGAAGCAGCCGCGCGCTTCGAGCCCGCGCGGGAAGTACGCTTTTCAACCTACGCCACCTGGTGGATCCGCGCCTCGATGCAAGACTATATTTTGCGCAATTGGTCGATCGTGCGCGGCGGCACCAGCTCGGCGCAGAAGGCGCTGTTCTTCAACCTGAGGCGATTGCGCGCCCGGCTCGCCAATGGCGCCGAGCCGCTGTCCAATGCCTCGCTCTACCGCGAGGTCTCGGCCGCGCTTGGCGTTCCGGAAGCCGACGTGGCGATGATGGATTCGCGCCTTTCGGCTCCCGACAGCTCCCTCAACGCCCCTTTGGCCGACGAGAACGGCGCGGCCGAGCGCATGGATTTCCTGGTTTCGGAAGATCCTCTGCCGGATGAGGTGGTCGGCGAGACGATCGACGTGGAACGCCGCGCGGTCTGGCTGAGGACTGCGCTCACCGCTCTCAACGACCGCGAGCTCAGGATCATCGAGGAGCGCCGGCTGAGCGACGAAGGCGCCACCCTGGAATCGCTGGGCGAGCAACTCGGCATCTCCAAGGAAAGGGTGCGCCAGATCGAGGCCCGCGCCATGGAAAAGCTGAAGCTGGCGCTGGTGAAGCAGAACCCTGAATTCCTGGCCGAAGCAGCCTGAAAGCCGGATCTTGGCTCGCCGACGAACTACTTGTCGGTGACGATCTTGACCTTGTCGCCGGCCGAAACCGTGGCGCCGGGCGACATTGCGTTGAGCACGCGGAAAAGGTCGAGCTTGCGGTCGACGCCGACCATCTGCGTCGCCAGCGAACCCATGTTCTGGCCCGCCTGCACGGTGACCACGCGTATGTGCAGCGGCTTCAACGCCGCCTTTTCCGCCGCGCTGAGCGTGCGGAAGGAGCCGCTGACCGAGCGCGCGACCGAGTCCAACTGGGTGCTGGCCGAAGGCGCGGCGGTGAGCAGCCGGTAAACCTGGCCGCCGGCGCGGATCACAGCAATGTCGAACTGCCAGCCCTGGGCGCCGGCATGCGCCATCGCCGCTTCGTTGCCGTTGATCGTTTCCTGGTGCACGCTGTTGCTGTCGAGACCGGCGACCCAGCCGCTGCGGATGTAGTCGGTCAACGAGATCGACTTGTCGATCGCCACGCCGTCGAAGCGGATGGCGATGTCGCCCGGGCCGGTCGCGGTCACCGCCGCAGCCGTATTGTCGATGACGAAGCCGTCCGGGACGGTGAACGACACGCCCAGGCCAGGATGCAGGAAGGTCTGGCCACGCACGTAGCCTTCTTCCGGCGTGTCGCCGTAGAGCAGGCCGTCTATGCCGGCGAGGAAGGCGTCGCGGTCGCGGGTGCCGACGCCCGGCGGCCCGAAGTTGCGGGCGAGCCGCTGCGCCAGTTCGATGCGCTGCGGCGTGTTCGGGTGCGTCGCCAGGAAGTCGAGGCTGGCGTCCGTCGCGCCGCTGACCGAGCGGAAATCGGTATAGGCCGACATCGACTGCAGGAAGCGACCGGCGGCATAGGGATCATAGCCCGCCTCGCCGATCGACTTGATGCCGATGGCGTCGGCCTGCAGTTCCTGGTTGCGCGAGAACTGCGCCAGCCTGAGCTTGCCGCGGATCAGCGCGGCCTTGGCCGTCGGACTGTCGCCAAGCACGTCAGAGACGACCTTGGTCGCCAGCCCTTCCTCGGCCTCGAGCTGCTGTCGCTGCAGGCCGTGATTGGCGGTGACGTGGCCCATCTCATGCGCGATGACGGCGGCGAGCTCGGAGGAGTCGTTGGCAAGCGCCAGCAATCCGCGCGTGACATAGAGATAACCACCCGGCAGCGCGAAGGCGTTGACGTTGGGTGAGTTGAGGATGGTGATGCGATAGGTCTGGGTCGGGTTGGCCGACACCACCGTCAGGTTGCCGACGACCTTGGCCACCATGCGTTCGAGCTTGGGATCGGAATACTCGCCGCCATAGGTCGCCAGGATGCGCGGATGCTGCGCCTTGGCCAGCTCGACGAGCTTGGCATTGGCGACGACATTGTCGACCGTGATCGGCTTGTCCGAGGGCTGGAAGCCGGACTCCTGCACATCCGGCGGCGTGAACATCTGGCAACTGGCCAGCGCCACAGCAAAGCCGGCCAGCGCGAGGAACCGCGCCAACGGCTTCATCCACACTTTATCGACGCCGGTCGGCAGATCGGCTTCCTTTCCAAATCTCTCGGCAAATCACAGCCAATGCCGTGCTAGTATGGCCGGACCTAGCCACACTCTTCCCGTCAAGGCAAGCAAACGCCTGATCGCCCGCTGCCGGTTTGGCTGTAAATTATGTCCGCTTCCGGGCAATTTATTGTGAACCGGCCCGCATGTTTCATCGGCCGATATAACGCCGGAAAGCGTCCGGTCCAGGGAGGTTGAAGAAATCTTCAGCCGGCCCCGTCGCGGCCATCGTGCCGCCGTCGACGAAGGCCATGTCCTGTCCGATTCGGCGGGCGTCCTCGGGCTGGTGCGTGACGAAAAGCACGGTCATGTGCCGTTCGGCATGGATGGAGGCGACGAGGTCGAGCATGTCGTCGCGCAGCGCCGGACCAAGCGAGGCGAAAGGCTCGTCCAGCAGAAGCACCGGACGGTCGCGCAACAGCACCCTGGCCAGCGCCACGCGCTGCCGTTCGCCGCCGGAAAGTTCGCGCGGCAGCCGTTTTTCCTTGCCAGCCAACCCGACGCGCGCCAGCGCATCGACGACCGCGGCGCGGTCAGCCGGGGTGAGCCTGAGCGACGGCGAGCGGCCGAGCCCGACATTGCCCTCCACCGAAAGATGGGCAAACAGATTGTTCTCCTGGAACACCATCGACACCGGACGGGCCGACGGCGGCGCATTGCCGACATCGGTCCCGCCGATCAGCACCTTGCCCTCGATTGGCGATTCAAAGCCGGCTACCAAATTGAGCAGCGTCGACTTGCCGGAGCCGCTCGGTCCCATGATTGCGGTGATCCTGCCGGCGGCGAATTCGGCATCGAAGCGAAAGGACGCCTCGCCATAGCCGAACAAGACGCCATCCAGCCTTACGGCCAGGCCTTTCTGTGCCGGAATGCTCTCCATGCCCGGTATCATGCCTTCTCTGCCCGCCCCAGCCAGTCGGCGGCAATCACCAGCATCAGACAGACGAGGCCGAGCAGCAAGGCCAATCCCGCCGCGTCGGCCGTGCGGTAGCTGCCCATGCGCGCAAGCAGGAGATAGGGCAACGTCTGAACGGAATCGCTGCCGAAAAGCGCGATCACGCCCAGATCGCCGAGCGACAGCGCCATGGCGAAGGCAAAGCCGGTGGCCAAAGGCCGCCTGAGCGATGGCCAGTCGACCAGGCGAACCCTGTTCCAGCCGGCGATTCCGAGCGCCATGCAAAGCCGTTCGTGGCGTTCGCTTGCCGCATCATAGGCCGGCCGAATGGCGCGGATGGCGAAAGGCATCGCCATCACCGCATTGACCGTGACGACCATCACGGGCGCGATGGCGAAGACATCCGTGAACCCCCGCAACAGCAGGAACCAGCCGGCACCAACTACGATCGGCGGCACGACAAGCACGAAACCGGCGCCGGTATCGGCGGCATGTTCGAGCAGCGACATAGGTCCGGCCGGGCGCCGACGCAGTGCCAGGGCCCGCCGCGCGGAGATCAAGGCCAGCGACAGGGTCACCGCAAGTGTCGCCGACAGGAAAGCGAGCCCGGCGCTGGTGAGCGTCGCGCGGCGTACGGCCTCTTCACCCGCCAGCCGGCCGAGATCCGCTTTCAGTCCCGCCATCACCGTCGCCACCATTGGCCCGGCGACGAACAGGAGGGCAAGCGCTATCAGGCTGGCATTCAGTGTCGTCTCGGACCGGCCCGTCGAGAGGTAGCGACGCGGCGCCACCGGCAGATTGGCGTCGCCGACCGTATTGGCGCCGAGCCGCGTCAGCACGGCGATGACGATGGAGGTCAGCCCGATCTGCAGCAGCGTCAGCACCACCGCGCGGGCCGGATCGAAGTCGAAGCGCAGCGCCTGGTAGATCGCGACCTCCAGAGTCGTCGCGGCCGGTCCGCCGCCCAGCGTCAGCACGATGGTGAAGGAGGTGATGCAGAGCATGAAGACCAGCCCGGCGACGCCTGGCAGCGCCGCCCGCAGCGCCGGCCATTCGATCAGCCGGAAGGCAGGCAGCGCACCCATGCCGAGCTGGCTCGCCAGCCGCCACTGGTCGGCTTGGATGGTGCCCAACGCCTCCAGGAACAGCCGTGTCGCCAAAGGCAGGTTGAAGAAGACATGCGCGATCAGGATGCCGGAAAGGCCGTAAATGCCGGGCCAGTCTCCGCCCTTGAGTTCGCCGAGGACGCCGGCGAAATAACCAGCATGGCCATAGAGCGCCAGCACGCCGAGCGCGGCGACGATGGCCGGCAGCGCCAGCGGCACCGTGAAAAGCTGCAGGATCAGCCGGCGCCCCGGGAAGGCTGGGTGCCGGGACAAGGCGCGCGCCACCAGCAGCGCCGGCGCGACCGAAAGCAGCGTCGACAGCAACGCCTGCCAGAGCGTGAAGCGGGCGACACGCAGGAGATAGCCGTCGAAAGCGGCAAGCGCGCCGGACGGATCGCTTGCACCTTCGAGGGCCAGCCCGGCGAATGCGCCGCCGATGAGCAGGACGATGGCCGCAAGCGCGATGACGCCGGCGGCGATGCGGGGGTCTGTGGGATAACGAGTGCGCACCTCGCGCTACCCAACATTGCGACAGCTGTTGGCCGACACTGACATTTCGCCAAGATCGAGTTCCGGCTCACCCCACTCAAGGGGGAAGATTATGCACTCGATCGCCTTCGCCAATCTCCAATGCTGCCTAGCCTGGCGGGGTGCCAAGACTGCCAATCTCCCCCCTTGAGGGGGAGATGTCCGGCAGGACAGAGGGGGGTGGCTTGGCGCAGGCATCGAAGATGCGCCTACTTGCTCATCACCGCGAGCCACTCATCCACCCAGGCCTTGCGGTTGGCCGCGACGTCCTCGGGGCTGAACAGCAAGGTCTTGGCCGGCTTGACCAGCTTGTCGAAAGCCGGGTTGAGCGGCTTGTCGGTCTTGCCGGCCGGGAACATCCAGTTGGTCTCGGGGATGACGTCCTGGAACTTCGGTCCGGTCATGAAGGCGATGAATTTTTCTGCCAGCGGGTTCTTCGCGCCCGTCGTGGTGATGCCCGCGACTTCGATCTGCAGGTACTCGCCCTCCTCGAAGGACGCCGCCTGGTAACGCTCGGTGTTCTCGGCGACCATGTGGTAGGCCGGCGAGGTGGTGTAGGACAGCACCATCGGCGCCTCGCCCTTGGTGAACAGGCCATAGGCTTCGCTCCAGCCCGGCGTCACCGTCAGCACTTTCGGCTTCAGCTTCGCCCAGGCTTCCGGCGCCTTGTCGCCATAGACCGACTTCACCCAAAGCAGCAGGCCCAGCCCCGGTGTTGAAGTGCGCGGATCCTGGATGACGATCTTGTCGGTGCCGGCGCCTTCGATCAGCTCCTTCAAGCTCTTCGGCGGCGTCTTCAGCTTCTCGGTGTCGTAGACGACGGCGAAATAGCCGTAGTCGAACGGCACGAACGTGTCGTCCTTCCAGTTGCCCGGCACGTTGATGCCGGACACGTCGCCATGCGGCGCGAACAGGCCGCTCGCCTTGGCATC
>JBFLWR010000193.1:0-7477 GCA_040755925.1 Pseudomonadota bacterium | reverse complement strand
CATCCCCAGCTGGCTTTGCTGGGCGCGCAGGCGGCGAACCGGCAGCTCCTGCAGGACGCCGGAGCGCAGCTCGTAGCCCATGATCGCGCCGTCCACCCAGACATAGCCCGCATTGGGGATCTCGAGATGGTTGATGCAGCGCAGGAAGGTGCTCTTGCCGCTGCCCGATGGGCCGAGGATACACAGCACCTCGCCATAGGCGACCTCGAGATCGAGGCCCTTCAGCACCTCATGGCCGCCGAAACTTTTGCGGACGCCGACCGCCTTGACCGCGAGACTCATGCTTCCCCCGAAGCCATGGCGCGCCACGTGCTTATCTTGAACCATTGCTTGCGGTTTCCCGCCGTGGCGGCGCCGCGCCCGAAATGCTGCTCGAGGTAGAATTGACCGATCGACAGCATGGTGGTTCCGGCCAGGTACCAGATGGCGCAGACGAAAAGCAGCTCGATGACCGCGCCGTTGATGAAGTAGATACGCTGCGCCGCGTTCAGCATCTCGCCCATGGCGATGGTCGCGGCGAGCGAGGAGAATTTGAGCATGCCGACCGCGCTGTTGCCCAGCACCGGAAGGATGAGCCGCAAGGTCTGCGGCAGGACGATCCTGCGCATTGTCTGGCCGGGCGTCATGCCCAGCGTATGCGCGGCCTCGACCTGGCCGCGATCCACGGACGCGATGCCTCCGCGCACCACTTCGGTGAGGTAGGAGCCTTCATTGACGCCGAGCCCCAGGACGGCGGCGACGAAAGGCGTCACCACGTCGACCATCCGCTCGTCGACCAGGCCCGGAATATAGAGCCGCGGGAAGACCAGCCCGATGTTGAACCAGATCAGAAGCTGCAGCAGCACCGGCGTGCCGCGAAAAATCCAGACATAGAGCCAGGAGGCAAAACGCAAGGTCGGGTTGGCGGCGGTGCGCATGATGCCGAACGCAAAGCCAAGGGCGACGCCCAGCGCCAGCGCGCAAGCCGAGATCAGCAGCGTCCAGCCGAACCCGACGACGATGACGCGGGCGGTGAGGAACTGCCCGACCACATCCCACCTTATTTGCCCCATGGCGAAGGCGCGGACGATCAGCGCCAGCAGCGCGAGCCCGACGATGGCGCTGATCCAGCGCCCTGGGTGGGTCAATCCACGGCGCGGAGCGTCTGGACCGGGAAGGTCCGGGATTTGCAGCGACTGGACTGGCGAGGTTGGTTTTGCAGCGTTCATGGTCTAGTTGTACGGTTAGGCCTACAACTTACTAAGCGAGGCATATGAACCTGTCAAGCGGGGCCCGCTACGTCCCTTCATGCAGGTTTATGCAGGCGGCGGTGCGCCGCTGATCGGCGGACGCGGGTGGGCCCGACCGCAACACTGCGGCGCCCTTCCTTCTGCCTGTACTTGAACCGACGGGATAAGTCGGACTTACGCGCCGGTCCGGTGCGCCTCGATCGCGGCGAGGAAAATCTCGCCGAATTCTTTCAGCTTGGCCGCGCCGACGCCGTTCACTTCCGCGAATGCATCGAGGTCGAGCGGCCTGCGCTCCGCCATGTCGATCAGCGTCCGGTCGGAGAAGACGACATAGGCTGGCACCTGCCGTTCCTTCGCCAGGCGCAGCCGCAGCGCCTTGAGCGCGGCGAGCAGCCCCGTGTCGATATTGTCCGCGCCGCCGGCGGCGGCTCGGTCGGTGGAGCGCGTCCTGCCACGCGCGCCACGGTTCCGTGTCTCGACCCTATATTCGAACGGCAGCTGGCCGCGGCCTAGCGCGCGACCCTGTTCGGAGATGGCAAGTCCGCCATGGCCGTTCGGATCCGGGACCAGGAACCCGCCCGCGACGAGCTGGCGGATGAGCGACAGCCAGACATCCCGCTTGTGCGACGCGCCCGAGCCGAAACTGCCCAGCCTTTCGTGGCCCCTCGCCAACACCTTCTCGGTCTCATGGCCAAGCAGGATGTCGATGATATGGGCGGCGCCGAAACGCTCTCCCGTTTGCGCGACGGCCGTCAGAATGATCCGCGCCTCCTCCCTGCCGTCGGCGCGCGGCGCCTGGTTCCGGCAGTTGTCGCAATTGCCGCAGGAGGACGCCGTCTCGCCGAAATAGCCGAGCAGCACCTGGCGGCGGCACTGTGCCGTCTTGCAATAGCCGATCAGCATGTCCAGCCGGCCATGCGAACGCCGCTTGTGCTCGGGCGAAGCATCTTCATCGTCGATGAACAGGCGGCGCGTGCGGATGTCGCCGAGACCGTAGAGCATATGCGCTTCCGCCGAGCGGCCATCGCGGCCGGCGCGGCCGATCTCCTGGTAATAGGCCTCCAGGCTGCTCGGCAGATCGGTGTGGAACACATAGGCGACATCCGGCTTGTCGATGCCCATGCCGAAGGCGATGGTAGCCACCATCACCACGCCGGACAGGGTCATGAAGGCGTTCTGGTTCGCCTCGCGCGCCTCCTTGCTCATGCCCGCATGATAGGGAAGCGCGGTGATGCCGTTCTTTTCGAGGAAGGCGGCCATCTCCTCGGTCTTGCGGCGCGACAGGCAATAGACGATGCCGCTGCGTCCGGCATGGCGCTCGACGAAGCGGAGCAGCTGGCGCTTGCTGTCCTGCTTCGGCTCGATGGCGAGGCTTATGTTCGGCCGGTCGAAGCCCAGCACCTGGGTTTCCACGCGATCGGCAAACAGCCGCGAAACGATGTCGGTGCGCGTGGTTTCGTCCGCGGTCGCCGTCACCGCGATGATCGGCACATTCGGGAAAATATCGCGCAGCTGCGACAGGTCTTCATATTCGCGCCGGAACGCCGGCCCCCATTGCGAAATGCAATGCGCTTCGTCGATGGCGATCAGGCGTATGTCGAGCCTGGATAGCGCGTCCAGCATCCGCTCGGTCATCAGCCGCTCCGGCGCCAGATAGAGCAGCCGGGTCTGGCCCGACGCGACGCGGCGCCACGCCGCGACATTGGCATCGCGATCCAGCGAGGAATTGATCGTGTCGGCGGCGACGCCCGCAAGCCGCAGCGCCGCGACCTGGTCCTGCATCAGCGCCACCAGCGGCGAGACGACGATGGTCAGCCCGCCGAGCACCAGCGCCGGAACCTGGTAGCAGAGCGACTTGCCGGCGCCTGTCGGCATGACCGCCAGCACATGGCGCCCGGAAAGCAGCGTGTCCATGACGGCGGCCTGGCCGGGACGAAAATCATCGAAGCCGAACACGTCTTTCAGCACGCGCCGCTTTGGATCGCGCCCCTCTGACGGGACGCCGGCCGTCGATGTCCGCATTGAAGTGATTCCCGGCTTCGGCTCAGGTCCACGGTCATAAGGCGAAGACCGCCGCAACGCTACCCGTGCATGGCCGCCCGGCTGCCGGCCGTTAAACCTATCTTCACCATGTTGCCGCACTGTGATCGTCCTGCGGCAATGTTTTGAGTACCGCGGCGGCGCCACAAGCGCCCAAGCAACAAGCCCGCGCCCAACGGCGCGGGCTTTTCGCAAGTATGGGCAAGACGGCATCGAGGCGGCGGGATATGCGGATGGCGCCGGCGCAATGCCGACGACGTCAGAGCTGGTAGGCCTTCTTGGCTAACGCATAGGCAAGGTCCCGGGCCAGCTCGTGCGCTTCCTCCTCGCGCAGCTGATGCTCGGCAACGAGCCGCGCGAGGAACGCGCAGTCGACGCGGCGGGCTACGTCGTGGCGCGCCGGAATGGACGGGAAGGCACGGGTGTCGTCATTGAAGCCGACGGTGTTGTAGAAGCCGGCGGTCTCGGTGGTCATCTCGCGGAAGCGGCGCATGCCCTCCGGACTGTCATGGAACCACCAGGCGGGCCCGAGCTTGAGCGCCGGATAGACGCCGGCAAGCGGCGCCAGCTCACGCGCATAGCTCGTCTCATCGAGCGTGAACAGGATGACGGTGAGGTCGCGCTCCAGCCCAACGCAGTCGAGCAGCGGCTTCAGCGCCGCCACGTAATCGGTCCGGGTCGGGATATCGAAACCCTTGTCCCGCCCGAATTTCTCGAAGATAGCGGGCGAATGATTCCGAGACGAACCGGGATGTATCTGCATCACCAGCCGGTCGTCACGGCTCATCTTGGCCATTTCCGTCAACATCTGCGCCCGGAACAGCCGCCGCTCGCGCTGGTCGTCCGAACCGCGGCGGACGCGGTTGAACAGCTCCTCGGCCGCGGCGTCGGAAAGATTGGCGGTCTCCGCCGTCGGATGGCCGTGATCGGACGATGTCGCGCCGAACCCTTTGAAGTAGTCGCGCCGCTTGCGGTGCGCGTCGAGATAGCCGGTCCAGTTGCCGGTGTCGCAGCCGGTGATCTCGCCCAGCCGGTCGAGATTGGCGAGAAAGCCTTCGAAGTCGGGATCGATCACGGCATCCGGCCGATAGGCGGTGACGACGCGCCCCTTCCACCCGCTTTCTCGGATCATCTGGTGCCATTTGAGGTCGTCGAGCGCACCCTCGGTCGTCGCGATGACCTCGATGTTGAACCGCTCGAACAATGCGCGCGGGCGGTAGTCGTCACGCGCCAGCAAGGCCGCGATCGTATCATAATGGCGGTCGGCAGTCTCGGCGCCGAGCGGCTCGTCGATGCCGAACAGATGTTTCAGCACATGGTCGAACCAGAGCCGGGTGGGCGTGCCGCGGAACAGGTAGTAGTGCTCGGCAAAGCGCCGCCAGATCGCCCGGCCGTCGGTCTCGATCGGTGCGCCATCGAGTGTCGGCACGCCGAGATCCTCGAGGCGTATGCCCTGGCTGAACAGCATGCGGAAAATGTAGTGGTCGGGCACGATGAGCAATTGCGCCGGGTCGGGGAACGGCTCATCGAGCGCATACCAGCGCGGGTCGGTGTGGCCGTGCGGGCTGACGATCGGCAGGTCCGCCACGCCGGCGTAAAGAGCGCGTGCAAGCGACCGCGAAGCCGCTTCGGGCGGAAAGAGCAGATCTGGATCGGTGAGCGCGATCATGGACATAGCGGCTCCTCCGGGACAGGTATGGGTACGGTCGGGGAGGGATGATGTCAACGCGGCCGGCGTTTCGTTGTTCCTTGCCGCGGTGCCTCGGGGGTGCTACGCCCGCATCTGACCCGCCGCGCAGGACCATCGACATGCCGCTCCGCCGGAAGCTCCCAGCCGTATCGATGCCATGACCGGACCTCGTCTCGCCGAAAGCACGCTGCGGTCGCTGCCCGAACGGGTTTCGGTCCCAGCCTACGGCCGCCATGGCGTCACGCCGGGCATCGTCCATCTCGGCGTCGGCGCCTTTCATCGCGCGCACCAGGCAGCCTATGTCGACGCTTGCCTGGCGAGCGGAGGAACGGATTGGGGCATCGTCGGCGTCTCGCTGCGCAGCCCGGACACGCGCGATGCGCTGGCGCCGCAGGATGGCCTCTACACGCTGGCGATCAGGGATAGCGCCGGCGAAAAATTGCAGGTCGTCGGCTCGATCCTGTCGTTGCTGGTCGCGCCGGAAAATCCGGGCGAGGTGCTCGATGTGCTCGCCGATCCGCGCACTCGCATCGTCACGCTGACGATCACCGAGAAGGCCTATCTCAGGGCCGCCGACGGCAGTCTCGACCGGACCCATCCCGATATCGCGCATGATCTGGCGAACCCCGGATCGCCGAGAACAGCGCATGGTTTCCTCGCCGAAGCGCTGTCACGCAGGCGTGCGGCAGGCACACCTCCCTTCACCGTGCTCTGCTGCGACAACCTTCCGGCCAACGGCGCGACCTTGCACCAGTTGCTGATCGAGTTCGCCGCGCTGCGCGACGCAGCGCTTGCGGATCACATCGCAGCAGGCGTCGCTTTTCCTTCGAGCATGGTCGACCGCATCGTGCCGGCGACGACCGATGCCGACAGGACGCGCGTCGCATCGGCGCTCGGCATGGCGGACGCCTGGCCGGTGATGACCGAACCGTTCCGCCAATGGGTGATCGAGGACAACTTCCCCGCGGGACGGCCGGCCTGGGAAGAATTCGGCGTCACCATGGTCGAGGACGTCGGGCCATTCGAGGACATGAAGCTGAGGCTGCTCAACGGCGCGCATTCCGGCATTGCCTATCTCGGCCTGCTCAGCGGCCACGCCACGGTCGACCGGGCGTTCGGCTCTCCGGCGATAAGGCAATTCGTGGACTGGCTGTGGGCCGAGGCCATTCCGACCCTGCCGCAGGGTGCCGGGCTCGACCCGATCCCCTACACGGCCGAGCTCGCCCAGCGCTTTTCCAACACGGCACTCGCTCATCGCACCGCGCAGATCGCCAACGACGGCAGCCAGAAACTGCCGCAGCGTATCGTTGCCTCCGCGCTCGCGAGGCTTGAGGCCGGGTTGCTGCCCGAGCACCTGTCGCTGGTCATTGCCGCCTGGATCGCCGCATGCGAGGCACGCGGCAAGACCTTGCCGGAGGGCCACTTTAGTGACCCGCTGGATACTGCTCTCGCCGGACTTTTCGCCGAGTCTCCGCCGACAGCGGAAATGGCAGCCGCCGTCTTCGATCTCGCTGGTTTCGCCAAGAACCATCCCAAGCGGGAGACATTGATCGAATTCGTCGCCACCCACCTGGTTCACCTCCAGCAGGGCGGCCCGGCGCTTGCTCTGGCAGCGCTCGGTATCGGCGGTTGACACCGGTCCCGATCGGTTGCCCCCCGACCAGCGCCGAGCCCGCGTCAAAAACAAAAAAAGCGGGGCAAGCCCCGCTTTTCATTCTGTAGCCAGCCGGTTTCAGGCCGGTATAAGCGCGCCTTCCAGCGTGGTGAGCTGGCTAAGGAACTGCTCCGCCTTGCTGCGGCCCTCGTCGTCCTTGGCGTCGGCGGCGTCTTCCTTGGCCTCCTGGATGCGGCGGGCAAGGTCGGCGCGGTCGATGTCGTTCACATGCGTCGCCGATTCGGCGAGAAGCGTGCAGCCGGAAGGCAGGATGTCAGCGAAACCACCGAACACGACGAAGCGCTCCTCGGAGCCGCCCGCGGTCTTCACCGTGACGACGCCCGGCTTGATCGTGGTCATGACCGGAGCGTGCTGCGCCATCACGGTCATCTCGCCTTCGGCGCCCGGAATGACGACAGACTCGACCTGCTCGGAAAGCAGCAGCCGCTCGGGCGAGACCAGTTCGAACTTGAAAGCTTCAGCCATGGTGTCTCACAAACGCTTGCATCGAAACGGCGCGGACTGAGCCGCCCGCGCCATCGAATGGTGGATTAAGCAGCTTCAGCCGCCAGGCGCTGTGCCTTCTCGACCGCTTCCTCGATGCCGCCGACCATGTAGAAGGCGGCTTCCGGCAGGTGGTCGTAGTCGCCGGCGCAAAGGCCCTTGAAGCCCTTGATGGTGTCGGCGAGATCGACCAGCTTGCCCGGCGAGCCCGTGAACACTTCGGCGACGAAGAACGGCTGCGACAGGAAGCGCTCGATCTTGCGGGCGCGGGCAACGGTCTGCTTGTCCTCTTCCGAGAGCTCGTCCATGCCCAGGATGGCGATGATGTCCTGGAGCGACTTGTAGCGCTGCAGGATCGAC
>JBFLWR010000192.1:0-5490 GCA_040755925.1 Pseudomonadota bacterium | reverse complement strand
AACGTAGCAAGACAGCCAGGGCCGCCGACGCTGCCAATCTCCCCCCTTGAGGGGGAGATGCCCGGCAGGGCAGAGGGGGGTGCCTGGCGCCAACTCATGCGACTACGGGTGCCTCGCGCCAACTCACGCGGTTACGGCCCTGATCGCCGGGTAAAGCGCGCGATACCGCTGATACGCATCCGCGAAGGCGCCGCCGAGGCCGGCATCCGGCTCGATCGTGGCGTCGGTCGCCGGCGCGGTGCAGACCGCAAGTGGATCGGCCCCTGTCGCCGCGATCAGGCCAAGCCGCGCCGCGCCAAAGGCCGCGCCGAAATCGCCGTCGGCCGGAATGTCGACCGGCACCTGCAAGGCCGTGGCAATCGCCTTCAGCCAGTAGCGCGAGCGCGACCCGCCGCCGATCGCGGTCACCCGGGTCAGCGTCGTGCCGGCCTTCTTCAGCGCTTCCAGGCTGTCGCGGAACGCGAACGCGACGCCTTCGAGCACGGCCTGGGTCAGCGCCGCGCGGCCCGATTGATGCGCGAGCCCGGTGAACGAGCCGCGAATGGCGGAGTCATTATGCGGAGTGCGCTCGCCCGACAGATAGGGCAGGAAGGTGACGCCCGTGGGCGCATGGAGCGTGTCGCCGAGCTCGCCGGTCAGTTCGCCAGCGCTCTTGCCGGTGATTTCCGACAGCCAGTTGAGCGAATCGGTGGCCGACAGGATGACGCCCATCTGGTGCCAGGTATCGGGCAGCGCGTGGCAGAATGTGTGCACCGCGCTTTCCGGATTGGGCAGGTAGGAGGCATTGGCGGCAAACAGAACGCCGGATGTGCCGAGCGAGACGAAAGCATGCCCGGCGCCGACCGTGCCCATGCCGCAGGCCGAGGCCGCGTTGTCGCCGGCGCCACCCGCGACTGGGATTCCGGCTGCAATGCCCCATCTCGACGCCAGCTCGGCGCGCAAGCCGCCCGCCTTCGCCGTGCCTTCGACCAGCGACGGCATATGCCTCTCATCGAGCGACGTCGCCGCCAGCAGTTCCGGCGACCAGCGACGCTTGCCGACGTCGAGCCAGGAGGTGCCGGCCGAATCCGACATTTCGGAAATATGCTCGCCGGTCAGCCAGAGCCGCAGATAATCCTTCGGCAGCAGCACCTTGGCCACTTTGGCGAAGATCGCCGGCTCATGGTTCTTCACCCAGGCGAGCTTCGGCGCGGTGAAGCCCGGAAAGACGATGTTGCCGGTCAGCTTGCGGAAACGCGGATCGGCGTCGAGCGCCGCGGCCTCGGCATGGCTGCGTGTGTCGTTCCACAGGATGCAGGGGCGCAGCACCTTGTCCGAGGCGTCGAGCAGGGTCGCGCCATGCATCTGGCCGGAAAGGCCGATACCTTTGACCGCCCCGAGTTGCTTCGGATGCGAGGCCCTGAGCTCGGCGATCGCCGTCTCGCACGCCTCGACCCAATGCGAGGGATCCTGTTCGGACCAGCCGGGATGCGGCCGCGAGACGTCGAGCGAACCGTGGCCGGAGCCGACGACCTTTTGCTCGCCATCGATCAGCAGCGCCTTGACGCCCGATGTGCCCAGGTCGAGGCCGAGATACATGATTTCCTCCCATTGCCATTAATTTTTTCGGATCTCGAAAAAATCTGGCTCGGCCAGTTCTTATGACAAGATCCGCCTCGGGTCAATTCTCAGACAAATCGGCCGCCCGGCGCGAGAACAACGCCGACAGCGGGCTGTCCGGCCGCGCCAGCCGGCGTTCTGCGGCCAGCGCCTGCGCCAGCGCGCCATCGCCGGTTCGAAGCGCCGCCTCGATCAGGGTCAGGTCAATGACGTCGCGCTGCGCGTGGCTGCCGCCGAAACGATGCGCGACCGACCGGATCGGTCGGATCAGGCGGACTGCCTCTTCATAGTCGCCCTCGCCGAAGGCCTTGATGGCCATGGTCAAGGGATGGCCGACATCGCGCGTGAAGGCGGCGTTGTCGTCTTGTCCGCCCATCGCCTCGCGCTGCGCCTGAAGCAAGGTCTTGGCTGGGCCTTCCAGTCCCGCCCCGACGAAGGCCATCATCGCATGCGCGTCGTTGAAGGCATAATGGCCGGCGCCGGCCTTGGGCGTCCAATTGGCGGCGAGCGCCTGCCAGCGGTCGCCGACATCGATGCCACCGAGATGCAGGCGCCACAGGATCGCGGAGGCGTCGACCATGTTGAGCGCCAGGGTCGAGCGGGCGCCGTAGATCGGGCCGTCATAGAGCCGAAGCACCTCGTCCGCCTCGCCGAGGTCGTAATGGAACAGCGCCAGATGCCACCAATTGTGGATCTTGAGGAAGCTGTCCTTCGACCACGCGTCCGGGTTGGCGCGCATCCAGGCGATGCCGTCCTTTTGCCGGCTTTGCATTTCCATGACATGCGCCACGGCGTGCTGCGCCCAACCGTCGCGCGGCTCGATCTCGATGGCCTGTCGACCGAAGTTTTCGGCGCGCGCATAATCGCCCATCTCCTCCAGCCCGAAAGCCTGCATGCCGAGAATGGCGTGATAGCCGGACATATCCTTTTGCCAGACTGGCAGCGCCCGGCCGATGCGGTCGCGCAGCATGCGGGCATTGCCGGTGAAGAAGTCGATCTGGTGGCCGACCTGCAGAGCCACCGCATCGAGCGGATTGTCGATCGCGATGTCCTCGAGGATGCGGGCCGCGTCATGCCAGCGTCCCTCGGCGAGGTGGCCGAGCGCGGCGACATGCGCCTGCTCCCGCGTGCTGGCGGCAAGGGGTAGCGCCGCAGCGTGGCATGAGCGGGCAACCGCCGTTGCGTCGGGCTCGGTCGCAAGGCCGAACAAATAGCCCTTGAACACATGCGCCATGACGAAAGCGGGATCGCCGGCGATAACGCTGTCGATGGAGCCGACCGGATCGCCGATGAAGCACTGCAGTTCGTGCACCGCCCTGGCGTAGGATGAAAGCCCGGCTTCGGTCGCGCCCGAATAGGCCAGGCCGAATGCATCCTTCATCGACATGCCATGTCCCTGGTGTTCTCGTCTTGTGAAGAAGATGATCCTAGAACATCGATCGCCGGACCGCCAACCGGGAAGGCTTCGGCGATCGAGGCGTGTCTTGCCTAATTCCCCGAGCGCATCGCCACCGTGGCGATGCCGGCGCCGACCAGAAGCGTTCCGCCGGTGCGGTTGAAGATGCGGATCGCCTTCGGGTTGCGCACGATGGCGCGGGCCCTGGATCCGATCAGCGCGTAGCCGAAGGCGTTGCTGAAGGCGAGCGCCAGGAAAGTCGCCTCGAAGATCAGCATCTGCGTCCAGAAATCGGCATGCCGGTCGAGGAACTGCGGCAGGAAGGCAACGAAGAAGGTGATGCTCTTCGGGTTGAGCGCGGTGACCAGCCAGGCATGCGCCATCATCCTTGCCGCCGACACCGCGTCGGTGCGCGGCTCGGCCTTGAGCGCGCCGCCGGCGCGGAACAGCTTGATGCCGAGATAGATGAGATAGCCGGCGCCGATCACCTTGAGGATGGTGAAGACGGTTGCCGAGGCGGCGAGCAGCGCGCCGATGCCCAGCATCGACAGCGTCATCGCCGTGAAGTCGCCGAGCGCGACGCCGACCGCCATCGGCAGCGCGGTTCGCCAGCCCTGGCCGAGCGCGTAGGAGACGACCAACAGGATTGTCGGCCCCGGGATGACCAGAAGAATCGTGGAGGCGGCGGCAAAGGCGGCCCAGTTTTCGAAGGACATTTCCTCACTCCTTGAGCGCAAAGAAAAGGATAAATCCTGGGGCCGGCGGGAATGTAAAGAGGTGTCGCGGAAAATCTTCGGCGTCCGCCAGATGGTCACTCCGGCACGGTAACCGGCGGTTAGGGTTAAACCCGGTTTGAGGGCCTTCACCCTTTTTCAACCATGACTGACGAAAATGCCCTTCCATCCGGCCGGACCGTGCTTCCCGCCGGCAGCGTAGGGTTTGGTGTATGCGCGAGTTGCCGCAAAGTCTGACGCCGCCTTCGAACGGCGAAACTGTCGAAAAAGAAAACCAGCTTTCCCGCCGTGCCGTGCTTTCCGGCGCGGGTGCCATGACGCTGCTCGGCATCGCCGGTTGCAGCACCACCGAGACGCTCGATCTGCCGCAGCTCGACCAGACCACGACCGGATCCGTCCGCCCGATCCGCCCGGCGATCAGCGTCGACAAGAACATCACCGGCGCCGACGTGATGTATGCCTCGCTCACCGACGGCGGTTTCCAGGTGCCGGAAGTGCCGTGGCAGAAGGTCAAGCCGGAGTTCCGCCGCCAGATCGTCGTCGACCAGACCGGCGAGGCGCCCGGCACCATCGTCGTCCATCTGCAGGAACGCATGCTCTATCTGGTCCAGCCGGGCGGCGACGCCATCCGCTACGGCGTCGGCATCGGCAAGGACGGCTTCCGCTGGTCGGGCCGCGCCAACATCCAGTACGGCAAGCAATGGCCCGTCTGGACGCCGCCGCCGGAAATGATCCAGCGCAAGCCCGAACTGGTGAAATGGCAGGGCGGCCAGCCCGGCGGCCTTACCAATCCGCTCGGCGCCCGGGCTCTCTACATCTACCAGAATGGCAGGGATACCGGCTATCGCATCCACGGCTCGCCCGAATGGTGGAGCATCGGCCAGGCGGTGTCGTCGGGCTGCGTGCGCCTGATCAACCAGGACATCATCGACCTCTACAATCGCGTGTCGAAGAAAAACCCGGTCGTCGTCGTCTGATCCCTTCCTCCCGCTAGACTCTCCCGTTGCGCGACGCCGCAAGACAGGCGAAGGTGCCCTGAAGACCTTTGCCCGGGAGAGAAAGACCATGGCCGGAACCTTCGTCATCGCGCAGGGCGGCGGTCCCACCGCCGTCATCAACCAGACGGTCGTCGGCGCCACGCTGGAGATCCGCAAGCGTCATCCCGGCGCCAAGGTGCTGGGCTCCATCCATGGCGTGCGCGGCATCCGCGACGGCAATTACGTCGATCTCTCCGCAATCCCCGAAGACCGGTTGCGGCTGATCGCCGGCACGCCGAGCGCGGCCCTTGGCTCGACCCGCGACAAGCCTGACGCAGCCTATTGCGAGGTCATCCTCAACGGCCTCAAGAAGGCCGGCGCCGACGCCTTCATCTATATCGGCGGCAACGACACCTCCGGCACCCAGCAGATCCTGACCGACGCCGCCGGCGGTACGATAGCCTTCGTCCATGCGCCGAAGACCATCGACAACGACCTCGAGGAGAACGACCACACGCCGGGCTTCATCTCGGCGGCCGAGTTCGTCGCCGGCGCCTTCCTCTCCGTCGATCTCGACTTCCGCGCGCTGCCCGGCATCTATGTCGGCATCGTCATGGGCCGGCACGCCGGCTTCCTTACCGCCGCCGCGGCCGCCTGGCAGCTAGATCCGGACAGCGGCCCTCATCTTGTCTATGTGCCGGAGCGCGCCTTCTCGGCCAAGCGCTTCATCGACGACGTGCGCGGCACGCTGGACCGACACAAGCGCTGCATCGTCGCCGTCTCG
>JBFLWR010000191.1:0-22186 GCA_040755925.1 Pseudomonadota bacterium | reverse complement strand
ATAGCGGCTGACCCGGCGAAAGCGGCAAGCGTAGCGGACAGGGCCAGAGCGGCAGGACGGAAAACGCGCATCATCAACTCTCCTGTGAGCGGCGCCGCCCGATGAAGGCGGCGCAGCGCCGGATAAAAGATGACACGCGGTGCCCGGTCAACCGAAAGCGGCTATCAACCGAGGTAGGGGTAGAGCGGGAAGCGGTCCGTCAGCGCCGTCACCTTGGCCTTGACCGCGGCTTCGACCGCGGCGTTCCCTTCATCGGAGTTCGCGACCTTCAGGCCGTCCAGCACCTCGGCGATCAGCTTGCCGATTTCGCGGAATTCGGCCTGGCCGAAGCCGCGCGTCGTGCCGGCCGGGGTGCCGAGACGCACGCCCGAGGTGACGAAGGGCTTTTCCGGATCGAAGGGGATGCCGTTCTTGTTGCAGGTGATGTTGGCGCGGCCGAGCGCCGCCTCGGCGCGCTTGCCTGTGGCGTTCTTCGGCCGCAGGTCGACCAGCATCAGGTGGTTGTCGGTACCGCCGGACACGATGTCGAGCCCGGTTTCCTGCAGGCTGGAGGCCAGCGCCTTGGCGTTGGCGACAATGCTCTCGGCATAGACCTTGAAGCTCGGCTTCAGCGCCTCGCCGAACGCCACCGCCTTGGCGGCGATGACATGCATCAGCGGGCCGCCCTGCAGGCCCGGGAACACCGCCGAGTTCATCTTCTTGGCGATCTCCTCGTCGTTGCACAGGATCATGCCGCCGCGCGGGCCGCGCAGCGACTTGTGCGTGGTGGTGGTCACGACATGGGCGTAGGGCAGCGGCGACGGATGCACGCCGCCGGCGACCAGGCCGGCGATGTGAGCCATGTCGACCATCAGATAGGCGCCGATCGAATCGGCGATCTCGCGAAAACGCTTCCAGTCCCAGATGCGCGAATAGGCGGTGCCGCCGGCCAGGATCAGCTTCGGCTTCGTCTCATGCGCGGTCTTCTCGATGGCGTCCATGTCGAGCAGATGGTCATCCTTGCGCACGCCGTAGGACACGACCTTGAACCACTTGCCGCTCATGTTGACCGGCGAGCCGTGGGTGAGATGGCCGCCGGAATTCAGGTCGAGGCCCATGAAGGTATCGCCGGGTTGCAGCAGCGCCAGGAACACGGCCTGGTTCATCTGGCTGCCGGAGTTGGGCTGGACGTTGGCGAAGTTGCAGCCGAACAGCTTCTTGGCGCGCTCGATGGCCAGTTCCTCGGCCACGTCGACGAACTGGCAGCCGCCATAATAGCGCTTGCCCGGATAACCCTCGGCGTATTTGTTGGTCATGATCGAGCCCTGCGCCTCGAGCACGGCACGGGAAACGATGTTTTCCGAGGCGATCAGCTCGATCTCATGACGCTGGCGGCCGAGTTCGTTGCGGATCGAGCCGAAGATTTCCGGATCGGCATCGGCAAGCGTCGTCTCGAAGAAGGATTCTTGTTTGCTGGAGGCTGCCGCTGCTGATGACATGGCCTGAAATCCTTGAGGTTCGAGGGTTTTGGAAAATCCGCCGCGCCATTAACACGATTGTTTCCGGCTCGCCACGTTTGCGGCGCGAAATTTGCTGGCCGGTTTGCGCCAAGACAGCCTGGCCGGCGCTATTCCCGCGGCTCGCGGCCGTTCATGATCGCTTCGGAATAGGTGATCTCGGTGAACAGCTTGCGCGCGGTGTGATCGTTGATGTCGCCGCGGCGGAACATGGCCTGCAACTCGGCACGCTCGGCATCCATCCCGGCAAGCCTGAGCTCGCGCTCGAGCCGTCCTGAATCGCGGGCTTCGGCGCGCGCCTCGTCGCCGTCATCGGAAATGGCGATACGGCGGCGGTAGGCGGAAACGACGCTCTCGGCCATGGCAAGCCGGGCCTCGCTCTCCTCCGCGTCGCCGCTCTCGCTGGCCAGGCTTTCGATCCTCGCGATCGCCGCGTTGGCCGCTCGGACCCGCGCCTTTCGTTCCTCGGCGGCGCCGGGATCCTCGCCAGGTTCGACGAGACCGCGCGAGATCCTGGGCAAGGTGAGACTGGCTATCGCCAGCGAGCAGATGATGACGCCCGCCGCGAGGAAGATGACGAGGTCTCGCGCCGGAAAGGGCGAGCCGTCCTGCAAGGCCCGCGGCAGTGACAGGATGCCGGCGAGCGTGATCGCGCCACGCACGCCGGCAACCGATCCGGCAAGCCTGACGCGAAAGCCGAAGGGCTCCGCCTTGCGCTTGCCGAGCCGCGCGGCAAGCACGGCGCCCATATCGCCGACCCAGATCCAGACATAGCGCAGGCCGATCAGGCAGAGCGTCAGGATGAGCACGGTCAACGCCGGCTCGAAGAGCCAGTGACGAGTGGTCAACTCCGGCGGGACCTTGCGGATGATGTCCGGCAACTGCAGGCCGAGCAGGATGAAGAGCGCGCCGTTGAAGACGAAGATCAGCGTCGACCAGAGCGAGATCGTCTGGATACGCGCTGATACAGCCATGTAACGGACGATCCCCGACACCCCGGTCAGCAGGCCAGCGGTGACTGCCGCCAGGACGCCCGAAGCGCCGAAATGCTCGGCGATGAGATAAGCGACGAAGGGCAACAGGATCAGGACAAGCACCTGGGCTTCGGCCGGCGTGCTGGTGATGCGGCTCAGGATCTGCAGACTCTTGGCTGCGACGAACAAGGCCGCGACGCCGGCGAGAATGCCAATGGCAACGGCGTAGAAGAAGTTCAGCGAGGCATTGGCCAGGGAGAAGCTGCCGGTCAGCGCCGCCGCCACAGCGAAGCGGAACATGACGAGGCCGGAGGCGTCGTTGAGCAGGGATTCGCCTTCCAGGATATGCATCAGGCGCGCCGGGACGACACTGCGGTCGACAATGGAAGAGACGGCGACCGCATCGGTGGGTGACAGCACGGCGGCTAGCGCGAAGGCGACGACCAGCGGAATGCTCGGCACCAGCCAGTGCAGCGCGTAGCCGAAGCCCACGATGGTGAAGAAGACCAAACCGATGGCGAGATCGAGGATCGGCCGGCGCAGCGCGATCAACTCGCGCTTTGGCGCGGAGAAGGCATCGCCGAACAGGAGCGGCGGGATGAACACCAGGAGAAAGAGTTCCGGATCGATCTCGACATGCAGGCCCCGCGCCGGCCAGGCAAGGGCAGCGCCGATCGCGATTTGCAACACCGGCAACGGCACGCGCACCAGTCGCACCAGCGCGCCGGACAGCGTCACGAAGGCGAGCACGACGAGAATGAAGACAGCGACGTCCATGGGGCGATTCCGGATGCCCGTCGACCATGCGCAATTGCCGGCGCGGCGTCCAGACGGGCACGGGGCGTGAAAAAGAACGGCCGGCACCCGGCGTCAGCGCCACGGCTGCCTAGGGGCACCGGGTGGCCGGCCCCACGCCAAGGCCCCGGTATCGGCGTGGCAGGTGCAGAAGAGCGTGCCCGCTCCCGGAACTCCCCCGCCGGGAGTGCCGGAAAGCCCGCGCCGCGCTTTCCTGATACGCGAAGCTGGCGGCGTATCAACCTCCCTGTACCGTGAGGTTGACGCGTCCTCCCCGCCGAAACATGCCCTTGCGGCATGGCACGGCGCATGCCACCCTGCGTTGTGCGTGGGTAAGAATTGGGACGACCTATGCTGTCAGCGATCATGGCGCATATCGAAGGGGCTTATGCGGCGCCGACGGCCGAAGCGGCCAGTATCGCCTTCTTCGCCGCGATGAAGGATTTTGGCGCGTCCTACCTGCAAACCCGGCTTTACCGGCGGCCGGCCTCGACTTTGACCTCCGCCAGCCACTGGGCCGCCGGCGGCTTCATTGCCAGGCTGGCGCCCGAGACATGGCCAGGCAGCCAGGCCTTCGACTATGTCTGCTTCGAGTGCAACCCGCTGCTCGGCGCGATCCGGGAAAGCAGAACGCGTTACCGTTTCAGCGACCTCGCCCCGCACGGCAACGGTGAATACGGCGCCTATTGGGACGCGCTCAGCGAGGCCAGCATCGACGACGCGCTATGCGCCACCTCCTACGGCGCCGACGGCCTGATCGCCTCGTTGCATCTCGGCTTCCACCAGTGCGACTTCTCCGTGGAAGAGAGCTTTGCCATACATATGGCCGGGCTGGCGCTGACGGAGCGTCTGATGACCTTGGCCTTGCCACCGCCTTCGGCGGTCGTGCGACTGACCGCGCGGGAGCGCGACTGTCTGGCGCTCGTCACCGAAGGCAAGACGGACTGGGAGATATCGGTGATCCTCGGCATCGCCGAGGCGACGGTGCGCTTCCACGTCGACAATGCGCGGCGCAAGCTGGGCGCGGTCAACCGCGCGCAGGCCGTGGCCCGGATGGTGAATCAGCGGCTGATCTAGGTGTGCATTGCGTCGCTGGGCGCGCGTTGCGTCCGCCAAACAAAAAAGGCCACCCAAGGGCGGCCTTTTTTGTTTTTTGCCAAGCACTTACTGCGCGGAGCTGATCTGCAGCGTGTTGTTGCCGTCGAGGCCGTAGATGTCGTCGCGGAACTGCACGACGCCAGGGCCTGTCGACCAGGCCGACAGGTAGAGGAAGTGGACCGGCACCGGGTTGACGACCTGGATCGGCGTGTTCTCGCCGGTCTTGATCGCCGCCTCGAAATGCTGGCGGTCCCAGCCGGGGGTGTCGCGCAAGACCCAGGTGACGAGATCGCGCACGTTCTGGACGCGCACGCAACCCGAGGAGTCGAAGCGCATCATCTGGCCGAACAGGCTCTGCTGCGGCGTGTCGTGCATATAGACGCCATCCGGGCTCGGGAAGTTGATCTTGACCGAGGCCATCGCGTTGTTGCTGCCCGGATCCTGGCGGAAACGGTACTTGGCGGCATCGTCCGTCGACCAGTCGATCGTCAACGGATCGACCTCGCTGCCATTCGGCGCGAACAGGCGGATATGGCTGTCCTTGAGATAGTTGGGGTTCTTCCGCATCAGCGGAATGATGTCCTTGCGAACGATCGAGACCGGCGCGTTCCAGTACGGATTGACGATGATCTCGTTGATCTTGGAATTCACGATCGGCGTCTGCCGGTCGATCTTGCCGACGATCGCGGTGTGGCGAAGCACGACGCGGTCGTTCTCGACCGCCTCGACCTGCGCCGCCGGGATATCGACCAGCACATAACGGCTGCCCAGCGTGCCGGCCTTTTCCTTCAGGCGCTGCAGGTTGGTCTGCAACTGGCCGAGGCGGACCTGCGCCGTGACGTTCATAGCGGCATAGGTGTATTTGCCCATCGAGCCGTCAGCCGGCAGGCCGTGGCGAAGCTGGAAGCGCTTGACCGCCGAGTCGACATAGGAATCGAAGGCGGTAGAAATACCGGCGCTCTGCGGCAGGTCGCCACAAATCATCAGGCGCTTGCGCAACGGCACGACATCCGGATCGTCGGCGCCGAGTTGCAGTTTCTTGGTCGCCGGAACCGGCTCCCAGCCGCCCTGGGACACGATGTTCTGGTACCGCCCCACCGCCTGCTCGGTGAAGGCGACGGTCTGCTGGCTGAAGATAGGCAGCGTCGAGGCAACCTTGTTGGTGTCGCTGGCGCGGGCGTCGAACTGGTCGTCCCAATTGCCGCGTGTCGAGGATTTCAGGATATCCCCCACCACGTCCTGCGCGCTGGCCCGGCCGGCAACGGCGGCTGCGGCGAGCAGGGAGGCTCCGGTAAGGAAGAAACGGCGGCTGGTTCTCATGGACGGTCCAGACATTCTAGCTGTGTCAATCTCGCTCAGTTCGCTCTACTGGCGGGTTGCCCGCACTCTAGGGTTGGCAATCTTAACAATTGACCAACCATGACCAGCGTCGCTCGGCTGCCAGAACGCACAGTGACGAGGCTAGTTCCACGAAGCGCAGGGCACAGGCCCGCAGCATCACCCGTATCCTCGCTTTCACTGCGATTATGGCGGCAACGTGGCCTTGGCCCGCGATTTGCTTGCGGTGGCGCAATGAAAGGAAAAGGACCGGTGCTTTTCGGCACCGGTCCCTATATTTCCCCCGGCCGCGCTTCTGCGGCGCGGACTCATTGTCTCAGGCGGGGAATGCGCTCACATCCGATAAGCGATGGTGTCGTTCCAGAAGCGATCCAGGCGCTGCAGCGCGCGGTTCATCTGCTTGAACTCGTCGGTGTTGATGCCGCCGACCGCCTCGATCGAGCCGACATGGCGCTCGTAGAGACCGGCCACCACGTCCGCCACCTCGTTGCCCTTCGGCGTCAGCGAGACGCGGACCGAACGGCGGTCGATGCGCGAGCGCTGGTGGTTTATGAAGCCGAGATCGACAAGCTTCTTGAGATTGTAGGACACGTTCGAGCCGAGATAGTAGCCACGCGAGCGCAGCTCGCCGGCGGTCAGCTCCGAGTTGCCGATGTTGAAGAGCAGCAGCGCCTGGATGGCGTTGATGTCGGAACGGCCATTGCGGTCGAACTCGTCCTTGATCACGTCAAGCAGACGGCGGTGCAGACGCTCAACCAGCTGCAGCGATTCCATGTACAGCGAACGGATAGCCTCGCGGCGATCGTCGGATACGTTTGCGGTCTTCGCCGCCGGACGCGAATTGATCATTGTCTTTGCCTCTCGTTTGTCGCCTTGGTGATTTTTTGTTTTTCACCTTGATCGCGACACTATCGAATACTCATAAAATTCGACTTAAACGCCAGGGCTAACAAGAGCTTACCGGTAAGAGGTTTCGGAAGACGCTTAACGATCGGTCACCCGAGCAAGAACAATTAACCTAAAGATTTAGCCATTGGATTTTGGGCCATTTTGGCCGGCGGCCGAAGCCCGCAAACCGGCCTGCAGCTCACTGCCGGAGCTGACGCTTCTGCATCCAAATGGTGACGCGGAAGACGACATAAAGCAATGCCACGCAGACATGCGAGACGACGATCAGCAGGCGATGGCCGAAGAGATCGGGAAAGCCGGCATACATGATCGTCTCGGTCACCGCGCAGATGAACCAGATCACCGGCCCCCAGGACGCGAGCATCCATAGCCCCGCCGCGGCGAAGGGGAAAAAGACCGCCAGCATGGCCGCGGCCACCCGCCAGTGCACCGGCATCAGGTCGAAGCGCCACAACTCGCCCGGATAGATGCCGATCAGGCGGATCCAGTAGAGGATACCGAACAGCAGGCAGTAGCCGGCGATGACGCGCTGGAACCAGGCGAAGATCACCTCGGTCGTCGAGGGCTGGAGCACCACGCGCCGGGAGGTCACCTCGCTCACAGCTGCAGCTCCCGGTCGCCGAGCGGCGCGAAATAGGCGTCGATGTCGGCGGCGCTCACCTCATCCAGGCTCGCCGGGCTCCACACGGGCGTCGAGCCCTTCTCGATGATCGCGGCGCGGATGCCTTCATAGAAATCCCGGCCGGCCAGCATCCGGTTCAGGATGCGGAATTCCATCCTCATGCATTCGTCCATCGACAGCGTCGATCCGGCGCCGATCTCGCGCCAGGCGACGGCAAGGCTGGTCGGCGAGCGCATGCGCATCGTCGCCAGCGTCCTGGCCGCGAATGGATCGGCAGTTGCGGCGCCTTCCAGGCTGGCGATGATGTCGCCGAGCGAGGGTTGCGAAAAATGGCTGGCGATCGCTTCCAGATCCTGCCGCTCCGTCTCGCGCCTGGCCGGGGTGAAGAAATCGCGCAGCTCCGCATTGGCGTCGCCGCTTGTCGCAAGCTCGTCGAGCAGGCCTGCCTGGTCCTCGGCCTTGATGGTGTGCGTGGCGAGCCCCGACCAAAGCGCGTCGCCGTAACGGATACGGTTTCCGGTCAAGCCCAGATACATGCCGAAACTGCCGCCGAGGTCCGGCAGCAGGTGACTGGCGCCGACATCCGGGAAGAAGCCGATGCCGACCTCAGGCATGGCGAACTGCGCGTTCTCGGTCAGCACGCGATGCGAGCCGTGGAAGGAAATGCCGACGCCGCCACCCATGACGATGCCGTCGATCAGCGCGACATAGGGCTTTTTGAAACGGGCGATGCGTGCGTTGAGCCTGTACTCGTCGGCGAAGAAATCCACCGGCGGCTTGCCGGCGCGACCGGCCTCGTAGATGTGCAGGATGTCGCCGCCGGCGGAAAACGCCCTGCCCTCCGCCTTGACGACGACCACGCCGATGCCCGCGTCCTCTTCCCAGGCATCGAGCGCCTTGCCGAGCGCCTTCACCATGTTGTGGGTGACGGCGTTGAGCGCCTGCGGCCGGGTCAGCGTGACGACGCCGGCCCTGCCCTGCCGCTCGAAGCGGATCTCATCGCCGCCGCCAAAATCCATTGTAAAAGAATCCCTCGCTCGGCCCTCCCGGGGGAGAGAAGTGCTAAAGGCGGCATGGGGATGCGTCAATGGTGGCGTCGCATGGCTGGCAGGCCGCCCCGCCAGGGTGTTAGGTAACCGGCAAAGCAGTTTTTCCGCGCGGCCCGATGGATTTGCGAGCGATCGACATGACTGGGTACTCTCGTCTGGCGGCTGGATTGGCGGGTCTCCTGTGCCTGGGTGTCCCTTCGGCCCTTGCCGCGACAGCCGCCGATCTCTACCAGGCGCAGGCCATCGTCACCGGGACCGGCGAAGTGAACCGCCAGATCGGTTTCCGCGATTGCCTGGACAAGGTGCTGGTCAAGGTCTCCGGCGACCAGCGGCTGGTGCAGAAGCCGGAAATACTGGCGCTGCGCGGCAAGGCCGGCAACTTCGTCGACAGCTTCCGTTACCACGACCGGCTGGAAGGCATTCCGATCCATGACGAGCAAGGCACGCACGACCGGCCGCACGACTTGACCTGCCTCTACAAGCCGGTGGTGGTCGACAAGCTCCTGGCGCAGCTCGGCAGCAAGCCCTGGCTCGGCGAGCGGCCGGTGCTCGCCGTCTTCCTTACGACGGAACAGGGGCCGCGCCACTTCGCGCTGACGGCGGAAGAAGAGCGCGGCGAGGCGATGCGCGAATCCTTCGTCAACGCCGCCAGTCCGCTGCTCATGCACGTCACCTTCCCGAAGACCGGCCAGCTTGGCGGGCTGGATGAAGGCGAGTTGCGGACAGCCGACATGGCGACACTCGACCGGCTGGCGAATGAGGCAGGCGCCGGCAAGGCGCTCGCCGGCAGCATCGTCTGGAGCAACAAGGAGCTCGGCTGGATCGCCGACTGGAGAATGGCCGAGGGCGGCAAGGCCTACCGATGGCAAGCGCGCGGGGTGAGCTTCGACGAGGCGTTCCGGGTGGCTATGCGAGGCGCGGCGCAGATCCTGTCGGGCAACGGGCAGCCGTAGAGCAGGTCGATATTCAGGTGATGCCGGCCTGCAAATGGCGGCTTCCTGCGCTTCCGGTGCTCACGTACGAAAAGTACGCTCCGCTCCGGTTCTCACAAGCCCCCATTTTCGGCTCGGCCTGACCTGAATCTCAACCTGCCCTGCCTTGGAGTACCCTTGGCACAATCGTGTCGCATTGGTCAGCGGCCGGAGCGCGTGGTAAAAGCCGGCGCAAAAGAGAGTTTTGCGATGAACAAGTTCACCCCCGCCAAGCCTGCCGGAGCGCGCAGCGTCGACGAGATCACCGGCAGCCGGCGACTGCGTCGCATGCGCAAGGCCGACTGGTCGCGCCGGCTGGTGCAGGAGAACCAGCTTTCGGTGAACGACCTGATCTGGACGATCTTCGTCGTCGACGGCAAGAACATCCGCGAGCCGATCGCGGCCATGCCCGACGTCTATCGCCTGTCGGTCGACCTCGCGGTGAAGGAGGCGGAGCGCGCCGCCAAGCTCGGCATACCCGCCATCGCCACCTTCCCCAATGTCGACCTCGGCTTGCGCGACCAGACCGGCTCGCACATCCTCGACCCCGACAACGTCATCAACCGCGCCACGCGCGCCATCAAGGACGCGGTCCCGGAGATCGGCATCATCACCGACGCCGCGCTCGACCCGTTCACCAGCCACGGCCATGACGGCATCCTGCGCGACGGGATCATCGTCAATGACGAGACGGTCGAGCAGGTCGCCGCCGCCGCCGTGCTCCAGGCGGCCGCGGGCGCTGACATCATCGCGCCGTCGGACATGATGGACGGCCGCATCGGCGCCATCCGCGACGCGCTCGACGCCAATGGTTTCCAGGACGTGGCGATCATGTCCTACGCGACGAAGTTCGCTTCCGCCTTCTACGGCCCCTATCGAGAGGCGGTGGGCACCGCCGGCCTGCTCAAGGGCGACAAGAAGACCTACTATATCGACCACGCCAATTCCGACGAGGCGGTGCGCGAGGCCGAGCAAGATCTGGCCGAAGGCGCCGACATGCTGATGGTGAAGCCGGGCCTGCCTTATCTCGACATCATCCGCCGCCTGAAGGACGAATTCCAGATGCCGACCTTCGCCTACCAGGTGTCGGGCGAATATTCGATGATCAAGGCCGCCGCCGCCAATGGCTGGATCGACGGCGAAAAGGCGATGCTGGAATCGCTGCTCGCCTTCAAGCGCGCCGGCTGCGATGGCGTGCTGACCTATTTCGCCCCCACCGTGGCGGAGATGCTGAGGGGCTGACCCTGCCGTCCGGGCGGGCGTCAGGCGTCCGGTCCATACTGTCGCTCAAGCAACAGCGCCGTCCTGCCTCGCAGGTGTCATGAGCTGACAGCATTCTGATCGGATTAGCCCGCCCCGCGGGGGAACCGTTTGCAATCTGCAATCGGTTAAGTTACTCGATAACCGCTTGCAAAAAACAATTGGTTGTGGAGACGATCATGCCCAAGCTGCGTGTCAATGGTTTCACCCTGTCGCTCGATGGCTATGGCGCCGGCCCCGACCAAGACCTCCAGCACCCGCTCGGTGTCGGCGGCGAAAATCTGCATAAGTGGCTGACCACGACGCGCACGTTCCACAAGATGGTGCTCGGCAAGGAGGGCGGTGCTACCGGCGCCGACGACGATCTCGCCATCCGCAGCTTCGAGAATGTCGGCGCATGGATCCTTGGCCGCAACATGTTCGGACCGATCCGCGGCGACTGGCCGGACGACAGCTGGAAAGGCTGGTGGGGCCCCAACCCGCCCTATCATGTGCCGACCTACGTGCTGACCCACCACAAACGCGCACCGATCACCATGGAAGGCGGCACGATCTTCCATTTCGTCACCGACGGCATCCATTCGGCGCTCGAACAGGCACGTGCCGTGGCCGGCGACAAGGATGTGCGGGTCGGCGGCGGCGTTTCCACCATCCGGCAATTCCTGCAGGAAAGCCTGATCGACGAAATGCATCTGGCGATCTCGCCGGTGCTGCTCGGCAAGGGCGAGCATCTCTTCGCCGGCCTCGACATGCCGAAGCTCGGCTATCGCTGTACCGAGCAGATCGCGACGGCTAACGCCATGCATGTGATGATCGGGCGGGTATAGAGAGCGCAATCTCCCCACAAAGGGAGATTGCGGCTTCACCGTCTCAATATCTTTCCGGAACGTAGAGCTCGCGCGGCAGGACCTGGCGCTCGTATTGCGGATTGAAGACGCGTTCCGGCAAGGTGATTTCCTCGTGCGGAACATCCTCGTAGGGCAGCTGATGCAGGAGATGATCCATGCAGTTCAGCCGTGCGCGCTTCTTGTCGTTGCCTTCGACGATGAACCAGGGGGCTTCCTTGATGTTGGTGCGGGCGAAGGTTTCTTCCTTGGCCTTGGTGTACTGCTCCCAGCGCACGCGCGACTGCAGGTCCATCGGCGACAGCTTCCACTGCTTCATCGGGTCATGGATGCGCATCAGGAAGCGCATCTGCTGTTCCTCGTCGGTGATGGAGAACCAGTATTTCACCAGTGTGATGCCGGAGCGCACCAGCATGCGCTCGAATTCCGGCACGTCATGGAAGAATTCCTCCACCTGATCCGGATCGGCAAAGCCCATCACGCGCTCGACGCCGGAGCGGTTGTACCAGGAGCGGTCGAACAGCACGATCTCGCCGCCGGCGGGAAGGTGCGGGACGTAGCGCTGGAAATACCATTGCGACTTCTCGCGCTCTGTCGGCGCCGGCAATGCCACGACGCGGGCGATGCGCGGGTTGAGGCGCTGCGTGATGCGCTTGATGACGCCGCCCTTGCCGGCGGAGTCGCGGCCTTCGAAAATCACCACCAGCTTCTTCTTGTGATAGGCGACCCATGATTGCAGCTTGATCAGTTCGGACTGCAACCTGAGCAGCTCGCGGAAGTAGGTCATGCGCTCGATGGAAGGCGGATGCGACTTCTTGTAGATCTTGGATATCTCGAGCGAGAGCGCCGGCTCGGAAATCTCCAGCTCGTAATCCTCGTCGAGCGTGTCCTCGAGCTCAGCCTCCAGCCAGTCCTTGGCCCCGGAATTCGGTTTGACTTCGTTCATCACGTTGCTCCGCCTGCCTCTGCCACCATGGCCTCGGGTGCTTTCCGGCAGCGCCGGAAACGCAACTCCCTGAGCCGACTGAGATACAGAGGCGCAGTGACGGTTTTATTGCAAGGGCCGTCCGGCAAGACGCCTGCCCCCGCCGATACGTGATCGCCCGTATCGATGGCGGGGCGACAAGCCAGCCGAATTGTCCTACAAATGCCCTCGCCTCTTCCCGGCGCCCGATGCGGCGCGCCCTTCAGATACAATCGCGAGGAATAGACATGGAATACCGCACCCTTGGCCGTTCCGGCCTGAAGGTTTCGACACTGACCCTTGGCACCATGACCTTCGGCGGCGCCGGCCCGTTCGCGGCCGTCGGCAACTCCGACCTCACGGAAGCCCGGCGCATCATCGACACCTGTATCGACGCCGGCGTCAATCTCATCGATACGGCCAATGTCTATTCGAGCGGCCTGTCGGAAGAGATTGTCGGCGAGGCGCTCGGCGGCCAGCGCAAGAACGACGTGCTTATCGCGTCCAAGGCGCGCATGCGCATCGGCAAGGGGCCGAACGACGAGGGCCTGTCGCGCCACCACCTGATCCGCGAATGCGAGAAGAGCCTGAAGCGGCTGAGGACCGACGTCATCGATATCTACTTCGTGCACGAATGGGACGGCGTCACCCCGCTGGAGGAGACGATCGCCGCCCTCGATACGCTAGTAACCCAGGGCAAGGTCCGCTATGTCGGCTGCTCCAATTATTCTGGCTGGCAGGTGATGAAGGCTCTTGCGATCAGCGACAGCCATCATCAGCCGCGCTTCGTCACCCAGCAGATCCACTACACGCTGGAAGCGCGCGAGGCCGAATACGAACTGCTGCCGATCTCTGTCGACCAGGGGCTGGGCGTGCTGGTGTGGAGCCCGCTGGCCGGCGGGCTGCTGTCGGGCAAATACCGTCGCGACAGCCCCACCGCGCGCCAGGTCGGCGGCTGGTCCGAGCCGCCGATCCGCGACGAGGATCGGCTGTGGCGGATCGTCGACGTGCTGGTCGAGATCGGCAAGGCGCGCGGCGTCTCGGCAGCACAGGTCGCGCTCGCATGGCTGCTTGGGCGTCCGGCGGTCAGCTCGCTGGTGATCGGCGCCCGCAACGAAAAGCAGCTCAACGACAACCTCGCCGCCGCCAGCCTGACGCTTTCGCTCGATGAGCGCATGCGCCTCGACGCCGTCAGCCGGCCGCCCGTGCTCTACCCCTACTGGCACCAGCAATTCACGGCCAAGGACCGCTTCGGCCCGGCCGATCTGGTGCTCGACCGCAGCGTGATCTAGAGCAATTCGAGGAAAAGTGTGAAACGGTTTTCCGTTCGGAATTGTGTAAAAACAACGAGGTGGAGCGGTTCGCCGTTTCCGCGCAACGCTGAAACGCTCTAACGGCGCGAAAAGCTCTCCGGCGCGCCGCAAAGGCGCCCGGGATCAGCCGGCGATGTAGCGCCAGACCTCGGGGTCGGGTTCGATCTGCCCGCTCAGGACAAAATATTTGTAGAGTACGAGCAGCGAAACCAGCCTCTCTTCCTTCGGATTGCGGAACCGGCGGCAATAGGCATTGGCGGCGGCGATGATGCGCCTGGCCTCTTCCGGGTGCTTTTCGAAATAGGCGACCTTGTCGGCGAGGTCGGAGAAGTCCGGCGCCAGCGGCACGTAGTGGATATTGGCCTCGACCTCGGCCTCGGCGAACCATGTCTCATAGGTCGGCGTCGGCATCAGGCAGAGCGAGTTCGAACACATGATCCATTTGAGATTGGTCGCGACATCGTTGCCTTCCAGCGAGACGATGTAGCGAAATTGCCGCTGCTGCGGGATGGTAAGATAGGGCTTACGATATCCCTCGGGCGCATTCGGCTTGGGCGAGCCGGCATCGCAGAACGGCAGGTTACGCACCGCGTCGACGAAGCGCTTGCGGATCGGATTGTTGAAGTTGCCGCGCCAGACAACCTCGGGACGCTTGTCGGCAAAGGAGAGGCTGTCGGCCGGCATATTGAAGTGCCGGAACTTGTCGAGGTTCATGATCACGGCGTTGCCGTTGTCCGGCAGCAGCGGCCTGTCCTTAACGACCGAAGGTACTTTCGGCACCTTGATGACGTCGCCAAACTCGATATCGATAAGCAGATCGCGGTCGAAATAACGCGTGAACTCTTTCAGGTCGTAATAATACATGCTGCCGAAACTCGGCAGCTTGCCGGCGCGGACAGCCTTCGGGCTCGGCGCAAAACTGTGCTCCAGCGTGTTGTAGTAATTGACCCGCCTGCGAACAACATCGCCGGACAGCCTTGCCTGCTTGAGTTTCCCGGCCAGCCTGGCTCGAAAGAAGGCTTGAGGCGCCGTGTCGCGCGTGATGTTGCGCGTGAAGTAGAACAGCCGCGCCGCGGTACGCAGAAGTGAGGCCATCGGTCAGTCGTCTCGCAAGGAAGCGTCAGTCACGCGCCGCTACAGCATTGTGCGGGCGATCTTGCAAGCCCGGCTGCATCAAACGAACGTGGACGTCCCCTGCCCTCAGGCCGCCACGACGGCAAACCCCCTGGCGCGCAGGCTGCGCCGCTCGTCATGAAGCGAGGTGACCAGCCGGTCGCGGCTGCCGGCTATGTGGGCGGTCAGCTGCCGCGCCGCTTCATCGGCGTCGCCTGCCCTAACGGCCGCCAGGATGGCGTGATGCTCGGCCCAGGCGCGGCCGAGCGCCGCCTCGTCGCGCACCTCCAGCCAGCGGGCGCGCGACAGCCTGGTCATCGCGTCGCGCACGGCCCGCAGCAGGAATTCGTTGCCTGAGAGCCTTGCGAGCTCGATATGGAAGTCCATGCCGACGCGGTGCCATTCCTCGCGCGGTGTCGCTGCATCGCAGGAATCGAGCATCGCCTCGATCACGTCGACCCCGCCGCGGTGATCTTGCGCCGCGGTCAGCCGGACAGCCGCGACCTCGACCGCCTCGCGGTACACGGCGATCTGCGCCAGCTCGGCTAGATTTATCGGCGCCACCGTCCAGCCGCGTCCGTCGCGGCCGATCAGCCCTTCCGTCTCGAGGCGCAGCAGCGCCGCCCGGACCGGCGTGCGCGAGGCGCCGAAGCGGCTTTCGATCCAGCGCTCGGTCAGCCGCTCGCCCGGGCCGATCTCGAGACCCAGGATCATCTCGCGAAGCTGTCTTTCAACGTTCTGCATCTGCGACATCGTCGTTCCGTTCTTTTGCGCCGATTGACAGCGGCCGGATGGAGGTTCATGACGGATACCGATTTGGTATACCAAAATGGTATCCACAACAATCCCGGACATCCTGCAGGCATGACATGACCGAGAGAAATTCAGAACAAGGCGGCTACAACATCCACTGGCGCCGCAATCTCGCCGTCTGTTTCGCCGGCTCGTTCAGCACGCTCGTCGCCATGACGCTTCTGCTGCCCTTCCTGCCGCTCTATGTCGAGCAGCTGGGCGCCGAGGGCCATGCGGCGATCGTGCAGTGGTCCGGCATCGCCTATGGCGCGTGCTTCTTCGCCGCCGCGCTGGTGGCGCCGCTGTGGGGAAGGCTCGGCGACCGCTACGGCCGGAAGCTCATGCTGGTGCGGGCTTCGTTCGGCATGGCGTTCTGCATGTCGCTGACCGGGATGGTGCAGAGCGTGTGGCAGTTGGTGCTGCTCAGGCTGCTGATAGGTTTTGCCGGCGGCTACTCCTCCGGCTCGACCATCCTCGTCGCCATGCAGACGCCGAAGGAGCGCTCGGGCTGGGCGCTGGGCGTGCTGGCCGCCGGCATCACCGCGGGTTCACTGGTCGGTCCGCTGCTCGGTGGCCTGCTGCCGCCGGTGATCGGCATCCGCGCGACCTTCCTCCTGTCTGGCGGCGTCATCTTCCTCGCGTTTCTGGCGACAACGTTCCTGATCAAGGAAAATCCGACGGCCACCAAGCCCGTCTCGAAGGGGAAGCCGAAGAGTGGCTGGTCTCAGATTCCCGACAAACGCCCTGTCGTTGCAATGCTGACAACCGGGATGTTGCTGGCCTTCGCCACCATGTCTATCGAGCCGATCATCACCGTCTATGTGCAGCAGCTCGTCGAGGATCCACGCAAGGTGACGATGGTCGCCGGCGTCGTGATGTCGGCGGCCGCGCTCGGCACCATACTGTCCTCGTCATGGCTGGGAAAGCTCGCCGACCGCGTCGGCCACTGGAACGTGGTCGTGGGAGCGCTTGCCGTCTCGGCGCTGCTGCTCATCCCCCAGGCTTTTGTAACCAACAGCTGGCAACTCATCGGACTGCGCTTCCTCATGGGACTGGCGCTGGGTGGCCTGCTGCCCTGCATCACCAGCGTCATCCGTCACAACATCCCCGACGGGATCGGAGGCAATGTGCTGGGCCTGGCGATCTCGGCGCAATATGTCGGCCAGGTCGCGGGACCGCTCGCCGGCGGCTTCGTCGGCGGCCATTTCGGCATGCGGGCTGTGTTTCTCGGAACCTCGGTGCTGATGGCGCTGGGTGCGGCATATAACTGGATTGTCCAGTCGCGGCGCGCGCGGCATATGCTGCTGGAAGCTGGCGAATCCTGATCGGGTTCGCCCAGTCAAGGCACGGAGCATCCGACATGAGCATTGCCGGGCAACAATCAAACGGCGGCAACCGTATCCTCGTGCTGGCCGGCGGTCTCATCGGCGCGGCAGGCGTGGCGTTGTCGGCGGCGGCCGCGCATCGCGGCGGCGCCTTCACTGGGACGGCCGCCAATTTCCTGCTGATGCACGCGCCGGTCTTCCTCGCCATCGGCCTTGCCGGCGGCAGCCGCTGCCTGAGGATCGCAACCGTGGTGCTACTGGTCGGGCTGCTGCTGTTTTGCGGCGATCTGCTGGCGCGCGACTTCCTCGGTTCGCGGCTGTTTCCGATGTCGGCGCCCATCGGCGGCACCTTGCTGATTGGCGGCTGGCTGGCGATCGCCGTGTCGGCGCTGTGGCGCCCTATCCGCCAATCCTGAACGGTCCTGCGAACTGAACGGTCCCTCGAACCACCGGCGTCAGGGGCGCGGGATACAGCGGTGGGTGCGGCCGAAGCCGGTCCTCTTTTTCATACCGGTCGAGAGGCTAAGGTTGCTCCCGCCCTTCACCTCCTTGATCTGCCCTTTAGGGCAGCTCCCATCGTCGACCAGCACCGTCTGGCCCGCCAGCAACTGCCCCTTGGGCGGCTCGTGGCGCAATATCTGCAGCGCGGCGTGAGCCTGTGCGACGCCAAGCATGCCGACCAACGCCCCACAAAGCAGCTTCCTCATGGTGTAGCCCCTCCCCAAAAACACAAGGCTAGCATCGGCTCCCGCGGTGGCACAACACGAGCGCCTGCGCGGTTGGAACACGTTTTCTCGATCAATACCTAGGGGCGTCGCGTCGAAAACGATCGAGCCAACGCCGCCAGGTATCTGTTTTTGCCGGACCTCGCCGACAGTTCCGCGGCGCGCCGCCGCTCAGGCGGATCGGCCCGGGTTATGCCCCAATAGTTGCGGTAGACGTCTTCGAACAGATAGCTGACCGGATGCATCGCATCCTCCTTCGCCAAGCCGCAGCCTAAAACGTCGCGGCATTCATTGGATCGATTCAAAACATAGATTGCGCCCCGGCGCAGTCAAGGAGAAATTTGAATCGATCCAACAAAAATGTTAGATGACCGGCAACCATTCCCCGGTCATGTTCGTCATGTGCCGGATTCGGAGGAACCTCATGGCATCACTGATCGAAAGCCAGGCGCGCCCCATCCGGCTGGCGGATATCGCCAAGGCGGCCGGCGTGTCGCACGGCACGGCCTCCAACGTCTTCAGCCGGCCGGAAATCGTGCGCGCCGAGGTGCGCGAGCGGGTCAAGGCGGTCGCGGAAGCCATGGGCTATGCCGGCCCCGATCCCAAAGGCCGCCTGCTGCGCGCCGGGAAGGTCAATGCCATCGGCGTCGGCACGACCGAGCCCCTCTCCTATTTCTTCGACGACCCCTTCGCCCGCGTCATGATGGCCGGCATTTCCGAGGCCTGCGACGCCACCGGCGCTGGGATTGCGCTGGTGTCGGCGGCCAACCAGGAAAAACTCGCCTGGAACATCCAGAGCGCGCTCGTCGACGGCTTCGTGCTGTTCTGCATCGAAGGCGGCTCGCGCCTCGTCGAATTGACGCGCGAGCGCAGGCTGCCTTTCGTCGCACTCGAACTCGGCTTCGAGGACGAGACCGTATCGGCGATCGGCGTCGACAACGTCGCCGGCGCGCGGCTTGCCGCCCGCCACCTCGCCGAGCTTGGCCACCGTCGGTTCGGCGTGCTGTCGCTGGGCTTCGCCGACAACCGCACCGGCCTCGCCACGCCGGAAGTGATCCGCACGGCGGTTTATACGGGAACGCGCGACCGCCTTGCCGGCTATTTCGAGGAGCTCTCCCGCTTCGGCATCGATACCGGGAAGATCCCGGTCTACGAGACCGAAAACGAGGAGAAGAGCACCAGGGCCGGGCTCGAAGCGATTTTCGCCGGGCCCGAGCGGCCGACCGCGATCCTCGCAATGTCGGACAGGATAGCGCTGATCGCCATCGAATGGCTGAAGGCGCAGGGCCTGAACGTGCCTCGGGATGTCTCCATCGTCGGCTTCGACGGGGTGCCGGACGGCGCTCTCTGCGATCCGCCGCTGACCACGATCGTCCAGCCGATCACCGAGATCGGCCGCCGGGCGGCCCGCATGATCCTCGACTTCGACGGCGCCGTGCGGCGCGAGACGATGGGCGTCGAACTGGTCGTCAGGGCCTCGACGGGTCCAGCCACGAAGGGTCGAGCCTGAGGCAAATTCCAGGAAAAGTCCGATCGGGTTCCGCCTAGGCTTGTGCATCCGGAGCGGCTCAGCTTCTCGCCGAACCGCCCCGGATTTAACCTTCGGATTTCTCAGTACCCGCCTGCCCTCGCCGGCACGCCAAAGGATGCAGGCGCTGCCCCCTCACGCATCGGCTTCGCACGCGACGGGCTCAGCCCTGCAAGCCATTCCAGATAAAGCGCGAGGGCGAACTGGATGGCGATGCCAGCCGAGATCAGCAGCGTGTCGTAGACAAGGCCGCCCGGATTGATCAGCCTCAACACCTGGGCCGCCATGGCGATCAGGGTGCCGGCGATGAACACTGGCAGCGAACGCTTGCCGAGGATCGCCAGCGGGTTGTCCGGGCTGACGCGGAAGACATTCGACACGGCCGGCAGGGCGACGATCAGGTAGCTGACCGCGAGAATGTGCATCAGCCTCGGCAGCGACAGGAAGGTCTTGTCGAAGCCACCGATCACCACCGGCAGGTTGAACCATGTCACCTGCCCCCAGAGCGGGGTGTGCACCCAGACGGCCGCTATGAGCACATAGGCGGCGGCGCCGCCGATCAGCCAGCGGTTGACCGGAATGGTACCACCGCGCTTCACATGCAGCATTGCGGCGAGGCCGATGTTGAACAGGAACTGCCATGAAAGCGGGTTGAGGAACCAGAGGCCCGGCTCCGGATAGTTAGGCGGCGCGATCTGCCAGATCCCGGCCACAAGCCACAGCAGCCCTGAAACGGTCAGAGCGGCCACCGGCCGGTAACTGACGAACAGGACGAAGGCCGGCGCCATCAGAAGCAGCGCCGCATAGACCGGCAGGATGTTGTTGTAGCCGAGTTGGTGGCCAAGCGTGACGATGCCGAGCAGCACTTCGGGCGTGTTGCGCATCAGCGGCTCGATGTTGATCATCTTGAGGAGTTCCGGCCGATGCGCGAACACCGCCACGGCACAGAACATCGCCATCACCGCCATGGTGATGACGATATGGGCGACATAAAGCACGCCGGCCCGACGCCACATCTTCAAGGTCGACAGAAGCCGGGCGCCGGGCTGGAATTTTGTGCCGTAGGCAAGCGCCACGGAGATGCCGGAGATCAATACGAAGGCTTCGGCCGCGTCGGAGAAGCCGAAGTTCCTGTAGGTCACATTCTCGAAGACCGTGCCCGGGACATGGTCAACGAAAATGGTAAGCAAAGCGAGTGCTCGCAGCACATCGATGCGCGTATCGCGCGCGGTTGACACTGGGTTGTTCATCGACAAAAGGCCTCAAAGCTGGTTGTTCATAGCCAGCAATGCGACCCCCGAGACGCACCGCTCCGATTCCTCCCGCAGGGAGTATATCGACGCAGAAACGGACCGAAATGCGCTTGGTTCAATCAACTTTCGGGGAGCAATAAAACATTCTGTTGTGAAGCCGGCTAACGGCTGAAATCACAATAAAATCAGAAGGATGTGATCATGTCCGAACATGGCAGCAAAATCAGCGCGCTACAGGTCGATCTTACCTTTCCATATCGCTTCATCGCACCGGCGAATGGAAGCGCCGCATGCCTGTTCCTGCTCCACGGATCGGGCGTCGACGAAACGATATTGCTGCCGCTGGCAAGGCAGATCGCGCCCGACGCGGCCCTCGTCGCCGCGCGCGGCCGCATCCCGCAGGACGACGGTTTCCGCTGGTTCGAACGAATCACGCCGACCAGCTTCGAGCAGGCGAGCATCCGGACCGAAACGGCCGCATATGCCCAATTCGCGGCCGAGGCAGCCAGGCGCCACGGCATCGACCTTGGGCGCGCGACGTTCCTTGGCTATTCGAACGGCGCCAACCTGGTTTCCACGCTCATGCTGCTTAACCCGGGACTGGTGAGGCAGGCTGCCCTGCTCAGGGCCATGCCGGTGCTCGACAATCCGCCCGCGACCGACCTCGGCCGAACGCGGGTGCTGATCGTCGCCGGCGCCGCGGACCAGACCTATGGGCCGTTCGCACCCGCGCTGGTGACGCTGCTCAGCCAGCGCGGCGCCGAGATCGATGCGCGCATCGTCGCCTCGGGACATGAATTCGGCGACGCCGACGCCGCGATCGCCCGGCAATGGCTCGGGGCGGCCGCGCCGGTCTAGCGCTCCTTCGCCAAACGGACCTCGGCACCAGCAATCAGCAGGTTGAGGCCGTTTTCAAAAAGCGCCTCGTGGCCGCCGGCCCGATGGCGCGTAAGCGCGGCCGCGACCAATGGATAGCCGGTTGCCGCCGCGTCCAACGTCACACCCCGGGCGGGACCGATCGGACTGTCGGCCTGTTCTTCCAGGACGCAGCCCACGGTGTAGCGCCCGACGGACATCAACAGTTCCATGGCCACATCGGGAGCGAGCCCGGCCGCGCCCAGGAATTGCAGCAGTTGCTCGATTCGTCCGAGCTCCCCCGGCTCGGCCTCCGTGCCGGCGTGGACGCGCGCGCCATCGCGGAAGGCAACCAGCGCGCCACGGAAGCTATGCGCGTTGTTGCGCACGAAATCCTGCCAGGTCTCTCCGGACCGAGGCATCTGGTGCGTGTGGCCGCGCTTGAGCATCTCCTCATTCATCGCATCAAGCAAGGCTCGCTTGTTCTTGAAATGCCAATACAGCGCGGGCTGTTGAACCTTCAGGCGCTGCGCCAGCAACCGCGTCGATAACGCGTCGATGCCGACCTCGTTCAGCAAATCGAGAGCAACGCCGACGATCAGCGCCCTGTCCAGCTTCATGGCTTGTCGACTTTCCTTATCGATGATAAGCGCTATCCTTATCGACGATAAATTAACAAAAGGCAGCCAGATGAAAAGAGCCTATCTCGTTTTGCTGATGGCCATGGCAATGGACGCCGTCGGCATCGGCCTGGTCATGCCCGTGTTGCCCGGGCTGCTGCGCACGGTCGGCCATGTTGACGACATCGGCTGGACCTATGGCGCCTTCCTTTCCGTCTATGCCGCCATGCAAGTGGTGTTTTCGCCGCTGCTTGGCGTCCTTTCGGATCGCTTCGGCCGCCGACCATTGCTGCTTTTGTCGCTGGCGGGATCGATGGTCGACTACCTCTTCATGGCTTTCG
>JBFLWR010000190.1:0-14998 GCA_040755925.1 Pseudomonadota bacterium | reverse complement strand
CAATGGCTGGCGGCGCTGCCGCCGTGTCGCAACTTCAGCTTCGAGACCGCCACCTATCTCGTTTGCGAGGCCGACCCGAAGCACTATTCGATAGAGCTGTTCTGGAAGGATTCGACCGGCAACCTGTACCGCTCGCTGCACAATCTGCGTAGCGCCGAGCAGGCCGCGGGACGCACCATGCTTTTCGGCATGAACGCCGGCATGTACCACCCCGACCTCGCGCCGGTCGGCCTCTATGTCGAGCAGGGTCGGCAGATCGCGCCGGCGAAGACGGGATCGGGGACCGGCAATTTCTCGATGCAGCCCAACGGCGTCTTCTACCTCAGTGGTGGTAAAGCAGGCGTCCGTGCGACCAAGGACTATCTGAGGCAAAGCCCGCGCGCGGACTACGCCACCCAGTCGGGGCCGATGCTGGTGATAGACGGCAAGCTGCATCCGAAATTCCAGCCCGACAGCGCCTCGCGGAAAATCCGCGACGGCGTCGGCGTGCGCGCCGATGGCGTCGCCGTCTTCGCGATCTCGAACGATGTCGTGACCTTCCACGAATTCGCGCGTCTGTTCCGCGACGCGCTCGGTTGCCCGAACGCGCTCTTCCTCGACGGTTCGATCTCCAGCCTCTATGCGCCGGCGATAGGCCGCAACGACGATTTCTGGAATCTGGGGCCGATGATCGGGGTGTTCAGGAAGAGCGGGTAGCGCGGCTCAGCCGGCGTTCGCGCCTGCGCCCTTTGTCGCGGGCGAGGAGCTTGAGGCCGACCAAGGCCGCGATGATCGCCAAGACGATGACCGCCGCCACGAGAGCCAGAATATTCGTGGTGCTGAACTGGACGAGTTCTCCGGCGCCCTTGGCGACCAGCCAACCCGGCGTGAGGATGGCAGGCGCCCAGACCATCGCCGACAAGATGTTGGCAAGCTGGAAGCGATACCGGTTCATCTCCGTCATACCGGCGACGAATGGCACTGTGGCGCGCAGCGGGCCGAAAAAGCGGCCGAGGAAAATCGCGGCGAAACCGTAGCGGCGGAAGAACAGCCGCGCGCGGGCGATCTCGTGCCGGTGGCGGTTGAGCGGCCATTTGTGGACGACGCCACGCCCGAGCCAGACGCCGAGATAATAGGAGACGACATCGCCCAGCGCCGCGCCGATGATCGCCGCGATGACGACCGGCAGCGGATGGATGAGGCCGGCGCCGACGAGGCCGCCGACAATCACCAGAACCGTGGTGCCGGGAAGCAGGATGCCGATCAGGATCAGCGATTCGCCGAATGCCAGAAGCCCGACCACCAGTCCGGCCCATGCCTGGTGCGTCTCGATGAGGCGCACGCATTGGTCGACGAAGCTCTCCACTGCGACCTCAGGAGCCGCTGTCGAGCAGGCTCTTCAGATCGTCAAGCTTGCTGTTGACGAGCCAGCCGTAATAATTCTCCACCGGATACCTGCGACCTGAGCTGCGCAATTCGGCGGCGCGCTGACGGGGCTGCCCGACATTGTAGAGCGTGGCCGTGATGCCCGGGTTGCCGGAGATGTCGAAGCCCTGTTCCTTGTAGGCCTCGATGGAGTCGTGAACGATCGCGGCGATGTAGACGATGCTGCGATCGGGATCCATCACATCGCGATAGATGGCTTGCGGATTGTCCGGCGTCAGCTTGTCGTAGCCGCTCACCCTGTTGACCAGGTCTGTGACTTCGAGCGCCGTGAGCGGGCTTATCTGGCCGAGCCCGAATGTCTGGCCGGCAAAGAAGGGCTGGAAGAAGGCCTGCTGGAAAGTCATCGGCTCGTAGGCGACGCCGTCGACGGTCTTGCCCTTGAAATGCTGCGACCAGACCGCGTCGCGGCAGCTCCACAGCGCCGCGCTGCCTTTCGCCTGCTCGCAGGCCGCGAACTCGGGACGCTTGACGAAGTCCTGCACGCGCACGTTTTTGTAGCGGAAGGCGAAATCGAGGCCGGAGTAGGAAAGCGCCTTGATGTAGTAGGTCTGCACCGAGCCGACCGCGGTCACATTGTAGGTGTGCTCGCCGACCAGCGAGCCGATGATGTGGATCGGGTCGATGTCGTAGGCCGAGGCGACCTGCTTGATATGCGCGATCAGCTTCTTCTCGTGCTTCAGCAGCGCGATGATCTTTTCGTATTTTTCCTCGTAGGTCGTCTTGAAGGCGCGCGTGCGGTTCGCCGAGGCGCTCGGAATTGTCGGCTGCGTTTCGAAGCGGTTGCCGGGAGGCACGACGATGAGGTTATCGGCATGCGCGGCCGGGGCCGGCGAAAACCAGATCAGGCAGGCAAGGAGGAGCAGAACGAAACGAGACACGGCGGCCGCCCTTTTGGTCGCGGAGTTTCAGACGCGAGCGAATGGGAATTCGTTTTGTCTCAACCGGCTCAGGGACTGCCTGTCAAGCCTCTGGCGGGACGATCCGAGCCCGCCATGCGCCGAATTCATGCCGGCGAGGCGGTGCGGACACACCGAATCGTATGGCCTAGCGCCAATCCAAAAGTAAATTTTGATTCAAACTTTGTTGGTAATTTCTCGTTAGGAAAGGGCTGATTGTCCGGCGGCGTCGTTCCTGCCTTCGGTCTGTTTTGTTTTGCGTACAGGTCAAGATGCGGATTCCCAGCGTCGTCAGTTTCGTGCTCGCATCGCTTTGCCTCGCAGGCTGCTCGTCCACGTCGAGCGTCGATGCCTTGCAAATGCCGTCCAACGAGACGACGAGTTCCGTCGTGCGGCCGAGCGCATCGGTCGCAAAGGCCGGGCGGGTCGTGAAGACGACCGACACGGAAGCCACCGTCGAGACCGCATCGATGTCCGGCGCCTCGCGCTTCAAGCCGCCGGCGCCGCTGCTTGACGACGGCAACGCGAGTCCTGGCGACGAGAGCCCACGCCCGTTCGGCCTCGCCGAGGAGGAGACGGTGGCGTTCCCGGCGCCCAACCTGCCGGACAGCGTCGAGCCGCCGGTCCAGGCCGCGGCACTGGTCTCGCCGCCGAAGCGGCTGTCGCGCCCGGCGCCCGCCATGCTGGCCGGACCGGTTACGCGCAACGCCTTCCGGGACGCCAAGCCGATCAATTTCGGCCGTGCCTCGCCCCGGCACCTTGCGGTGCACGGTGTCGACGTCTCGCGCTGGCAGGGCGACATCAACTGGGACAAGCTACGCGCCCAGGGCGCCAACTTCGCCTACATCAAGGCGACGGATGGCGGCGACCATCTCGACCCGATGTTCATGAAGAACTGGCGCAACGCCGACGCCGCCGGGCTGAAGCGCGGCGCCTATCACTTCTTCTACTGGTGCCGCGTCGCCAGCGAGCAGGCCGACTGGTTCATCCGCAACGTGCCGAAGGTCGACGGCGCATTGCCGCCGGTCATCGACGTCGAGTGGAACGGCGATTCCTCCTGCAAGCGGCGGCCGTCGCGCGAAACGGTGCTGGAGAAGATGCAGGTGTTCATGGACAAGCTGGAGCGTCACTACGGCCAGCGGCCCATCATCTACACGTCGCCGGACTTCTATCGCGACAATCTTCGCGGCGCATTCCCCGACTATCCGTTCTGGCTGCGCGCCGTGGCAGCGCATCCTTCCAAGGTCTATCCGGGCCGCAAGTGGGTGTTCTGGCAGTATTCGGGCTCCGGCCTATCGCATGGCGTGACGGGGCGCATCGACCTTAACGTGTTCCATGGCGACGAGCGGCAATGGCGCTCCTGGCTCGGCGGTGGCGGTCAGATGATGGCCGACGCGGATTGATCCGCTTTTGTCGGCCTGCCGGTGGGGTCGAGGGCGCGTTTCCGCAAAAGTCGCGTAGGCCAGAACGGCCATGAAAATCGCGAAATAGGTCAGCACGACGGCGACAACTATCAGGGTGTCGGTAGGCATTCGAGTCTCCTTGAAAGATGGCCGAGGAGACACCGGGACGGCCGATGGCACGTTGATCTTGATCAAGCGATTTTGCGTTTTCGGTGCGCTAAGACCAAAGGCGCCGTCGCCGAGCCGTCCGATCGCCGCGCGGATCATTTTCGTTTGTTGCCAGGGCTGGAATGTGAGCATGTTCCGGGCGCGGGCTTCACCCCCGTGTCCAGGGAGGCGAAAATGCGCAGGCTTTGGCTCACCAGGTTGGCAATGGTTTTCCTGTTGGCGCCGGCACTGCCCGCGGCCCTGTCCGCATCAGACCTGAAAGACCCCACGGCTGAGACGCTCGACAGCTGCCTCAATGATGCGGCCAACGCTTCGACCGCCGGCCAGACAGGATGCGAGGCAACGGCATCGAGCGATTACGACCGACGCATGAACGCCGCCTATGCAACGCTCATGGGCAAATTGCCGAGTAAGGCTGCGGAACAGCTTCGCCTGTCACAGCGTGCCTGGCTGGCGTTCCGCGACAGCGAGGCGAAGGCCAGGGATGCGCTCTACGCAACGCGGGAAGGCACGATGTATGTGCCCATGGAGGCTTCCGATGCGACCGATATCGTCAGGGATCGGGCGCTTCAGTTGGAAGGCTATGTGCGGGTGATGGCGATCGACGAGTGAGGACGGCGGCCGTCGCTTATGCCTCGTTGATCATCGCCTCGATGTTGTAGCCATCGGGGTCGAGCACGAAGCAGGCGTAGTAGTTCTCGGTGTAATCCGGACGCGGACCGGGCGGACCGTTGTCGGTGGCACCCGCCTCGAGCGCCGTCTGGTAGAATGCATCAACCTCGGCGCGGCTGCCCACCCGGAAGGCGACATGCAGATGGGTGAGCGGCGGCTTCTCGCCCGTGCTCTGGATCTCGAACAGGCAGCCATTGCCGACATCAAAGGCCCAGAAGATGCCTTCCTTGCCGAAGGAGAGGCTGTAGCCCAAGGGCGCAAACGCCTTTTCGTAGAAGAGCTTGCTCTTTTCGAGGTCGTTCACTTCGATGGTGATGTGGTCGATCATTCCATGGACTCGTTATCTGTCTAAACAAATCGGCCCGATCTAGCGATCGGGCCGATTTGTTTGTGTGACTCCAATATCTCAGCTGCAGCCGCTCGTGCTTCCGATTTACTGTTGATACCATGCTGGAAAAGCCAATATCAATCAGTTGGTTACGTCAATGTTACTCGTGTTGCTACTCGCAAATTGGGCTCCGGGCAGGGAAGACAAGAGAGTGTTCGGCAAGCGACGCCAAATCGGCGATTGAGGGTAACTGCCGACTCGCCATAGACCGACCAAGCAGCTGTCGAGGGTCGCAGAAAGCGTTGCTATTCGAGCGAATTAGGGCCGGTGTAGGACGCGGATGTTTGACTCGGCAAGAAGGTGCCGGAGCTTCTCGTTTTCGCCGGTCAGTTCTCGCAGCGCTTCTTCAAGCTTTCGGATCTGGCTCTTTGCGTCAATGAACTCGAGCCGATTTGCTGATAAGAACATGCGTGCCGGGGCTGGAGGCTTTGCTGTCAGCCGGTTGACAGCCTTTATGTGCGAGATACCTCGTTTATGACGGTCGATTTCAAGCGCCTTGTCGTGGCTGGACTCATCGGGCTTGCGGCTGCTCAGCCGCTCGCGGCGCGGGCCGACGAGGATTACGACGGCGATCACGACCGGGCGAGGGATCTTTACGAGCACGGCGAAATCAAGGGTCTCGCCAGGATTCTGGATGTCGTGCGTGCCAAGGCTCCGGGCGATGTCGTTGCTGTCGACCTCGTCCGCCTCGGTAACAAATGGATCTACAGGCTGCAGGTCATCGACGCGGATGGCCACCGCAAGGTTGTCGACGTCGATGCCGGGGCCGGCGTCATCGTGAGGGGCGCAGGGGGCGACCATTGAGGATCCTTCTGGCCGAGGACGAGCCCAGGATCGCGGCCGATGTCGGGGCGGCGCTCAAGGCGTCCGGAATGGCCGTCGATGTGGTGCGTGACGGCGAGGACGCCTGGTTTGCCGGCGACGTCGAAAACTATGACGCGGCCATCCTGGACCTCGGACTGCCGAGGCTCGACGGTCTCGCCGTCCTCAAACGCTGGCGAGCCAATGGCCGGCGGTTCCCCGTCCTCATCCTGACGGCAAGGGGCATGTGGACGGAACGCGTGGAAGGCATCAACGCGGGCGCCGACGATTATCTGCCCAAGCCGTTCGAGATGGAGGAACTGCTGGCGCGGCTGCGGGCGATCCTGCGGCGCTCGACCGGGCAAGCCGCGCCGATGCTCATATCCGGACCGCTGGCTCTCGACACGCTCCAGATGCGTGTTTCCATCCGAGGCGTCCCTGTGCCGCTCTCGCCACTCGAGTACAGGCTCCTGGCATACCTGATGCACCACGGCGGGCGCGTGGTGGCATCGACCGAGCTTGCCGAGCACCTGTACGATTCCGGCAACGATCGTGACCCCAATACGATCGAGGTGATCGTTGCCCGTCTGCGCAGGAAACTGGGAAGCGACATCATCGAGACCAGGCGCGGCTTCGGATACGCCATAGCCACCGATGGCCGCTGATGGGTAACTCGATCCGGTTCAGGCTATGGCTGGCGGCTACGGTTTCCATCCTGATCGCCCTTGCCATCGCAGGCGTCGGGTTACGTTACCTGTTCGAGTTGAATGTCGAACGGCGCATCGTCAGCGAGCTCACCGTCGATCTCAACGAACTGATCAGCGCGACCGCATACGGCGCCGATGGCCACCTTTCGGTCCAGGCGCCGCTGACCGATCCACGTTTTTCCATCCCCTTGTCCGGCCACTATTGGCAGGTGGAAGACGTCGCCTCCGGAAGTCTTGTCCGCTCGCGTTCGCTGTGGGACGCAACGCTCGCCCTGGTCGATGGGGGCGGCCGCGGCGAACTGAGAAGGATCGAAGAGCTCAAGGGGCCTGGCGGGGAACTGACCATTGCGCTGGCGCGCACCATCACCGATGCCGACGGCCGGTCGTTTCGCGCCATCGTGGCGGAGAGCCATCGCAGCGTCGAGGTTTCGGTGCGCGAATATGTCCGCGACCTGGCGCTGGCGCTTATCGTGCTTGCCGTGGCCCTGATGGCGGCCTTCTTCATCCAGATCACCGTCGGCCTTGCGCCGTTGGAAAATCTGAGGGTTGCCGTTCGAAACGTTATCGCCCAGCAAACGGCGCGGCTTGACGTGGCGGCGCCGCGCGAGGTGCAGCCGCTCGCCGATGAGATCAACCGCCTGCTGGATGCGCAGGAGAGGGCCCTTGCACGCGCGAGGGCGCGTGCCACCGATCTCGCCCATGGGCTCAAGACGCCGCTGCAGGTGCTGTCCGCCGACATCCGCGTCTTGCGCGCGAAGGGAGAGGCCGGGCTTGCGGATGAAATTGAAAAAAGCGCCGGCGCGATCCGCCGTCATGTGGAGCGCGAGTTGGCGCGCGCCCGGTTGGCGCCCGGTGTCTCGGGCAAGGCATCGTGCCAGGCGCGTGAGATCGCGGCTGGCGTGATCGCGGTGGTCAGCCGCACGCCCGGTGGCAAGCGGCTCTCATTTGTCGTCGAAATCGCGGAGGACCTCATCGCGCCAGTCGATGAAGGCGACTTGTCGGAAATCCTGGGCAACCTGGTGGAGAACGCGGCGCGCTTCGCGAGATCGCAGGTTCGGGTCAGCGCATCCGCGGCCGCCGGCGAAGTGACCATCGCCGTCGCCGATGACGGCCCGGGAATCCCCGACACTGACCGGGAGGCCGCCTTGTCTCGCGGCGTCCAGTTGGACAGCAAGGGCGGCAGCAGCGGTCTTGGCCTCGCCATCGTTTCCGACATTGTCGAGGCCTATGGCGGCCGGTTGGCGATGGCCAATGCCGATCCGGGTCTGGTGGTAACCATCGTCTTGCCTCGGCACGCTTGATCCGCTTCAGGCAAAACCGGGGAAATAGTCGACCTTTATCTTCGCCCGACGAACGCCCATGGCCAGCAGTGTCTCGCGCAGCGCCTTGACCATGGCCTGCGGACCGGAAATGTAGAAGGTTCGCTCCAGGTAGTCGGGCACGGCGAGGCGAACCAGGCGCGCGTCGATATAGCCGGGATACTGACCGCGCGCGGCGTCTCGGGCCACGGCAAGAACCGTCCTGATGCCGAGTTCCCGCTTGGCCGCGCCAAGCACATCGCGATAGGCGATGTCCTCATGGGTCTCGACCCCATAGAGAACGATGATCGGCCGCCGTTCGCGGCGGTCGATCAGGTACTGAAGCATTGAGCGGAAAGGGGTGATGCCGATGCCGCCCGCCAGGAAGGCGATCTTCGTATCGGGATCCGGCGGCAGGGTGAAGTCGCCTGCGAGTTGCGAGGCGTGGATCGTGCCGCCCGGCTTCATCATGCCCAGCGCCTGCTTGAATGCGCTGGAGCGGGGATAGAATTTCACGCCAAGCCTCACCGAATCCTCGGTGGGTGCCGACGCGACCGTGAAATAACGGCGGTTGCCGCGATTGTCCGGGCGGTCGAGACCAAGCGTCCATTCGAGGTATTGGCCGGCCTCGAAGGCGAACTTTCGCGGCGATCTGAAGATGAAATCATAGCTGTCGACGGCCGATTGCTCGATGCGCTCCAGCGTCAGCACGAGGCGCCCCTTGGGGCCGACCGCATAGGCGAAGAGGTTCCCTGCCAAAAGCGCGAGTTCCGGTGTGAAGTAGAACGAGCCGACATGCATGTTGGGCGCGAACAGGAAGCCGACGATGGCGGCGAAGGCAATGCGTGGCCACCGTGTCGTCGGCGCCGTCAGCGGCTCGGTTAGCATGACGAAGGCGAAGAACAGCAGTGGCGACGAGCCCAGCGTCTCCTTCAACGCGGCAATGTATTGCGATGGCTCGGTGGTTACCAGGATCGTTGCAATCGCGACAGCGATGAAAGTGGCGACCATGTCGAGCCGGCGAAGCTTGCGCAGGACGAGCAGGCCGCCGGCAAGCACGATGGGTAGCAGTGGCAGATTGCCGCCGACCCACCAAGTGGCCGGCTGGTCGAGCAGCAGAGCGGTCAGCGCCACGCCCAGCGCCGCGGGATTGAACAGATGCTTCCTGCCAATGGCGAGGATGAATTTGGACGAGATCGCCCAGATGCAGGCGAGCACCACTGCGCCGATCCCTTTGAGGTCGTTGGTCGCTACCGGATCGAGGATGAGCGCCAGGATAAGGGTAGTGATGTAGACGGACTCGTTGTTGGCCGGAACCTGGAAGACGACTGCAAAAACCCGGTTGGTGATCCAGCAAGCCGCCAGCATGACGGCCGCCGTAAAGGCGAGCGCCACCGGATCCTGCGGCATGAGCTTGAAGATGCCGAGCACCAGGGCCGCGCCTAGCAGCGCGATCAGATAGTAAAGCACCAGCCTGTACATGGTCAGGTGATCGAGGAATCGGTCGACGGCTTTGATCATGCTGCGCAAAGGTCTCCGAATCCGGTTGTGAGAGTGGCGCGCCCGTCGATATCGATGACATAGCCTTCGAGTCCGGGGACCTGCTCGATGAAGTAGATGCCGTCCCGGCCCATCGCGAAGGCGGCGGTTGCGAAGCGGTCGGCTTCGAGCACATCGGGTCCAACAACGGTCAGGCTGACTATCTCGCTGATCGGATCACCCAAACCATGGGGATTGTAGATGTGTTGTCCGCGCGCGTAGGTGCCGGAGGTGGCGACGCCACGGCCGCGCGGGTGGATCACCTTGACGATTTCACCCATGTTGAAGGGGTTGCGGATGCCGACGCTCCATTCGAGGCCGGAGACGTTTTTGCCGCTCGACTGGATGTCGCCCCCGGCCTCTATGAAGAAATCGCTGAAACCGGCCGTGCGAACGATTTCGGCCGCGTTGCGGATGGCCCAGCCCTTGACGATTCCCGATGGATCGAGCGAGCCGTCCGCCCTGCGCATGTCGAAATAGCCACCCGTCTCGTCCTTGGTCCGCTCGGCCAACGACAGCACTTCCAGCATCTCGCCGCTCCAGTCCTTGACGGGAACGTCGCCTCGGTTGATGGCGGAGATCTCGCTGTCGGTCCTGTAGGTGCTGAAGCGCCGGTCGATATCCGTGAAATAGCCGAAGACCCTGTCGATTAGTCGGCCGGGCGCGCCGCCGATATCGACCGTGATCGGCATTCCCATCAGATTGCGTGCGTCGCGCATCGAACTAGGAAGAAGCCTTCCTCAGCGCGCCGTCCAGCGACTGGATGAAGGCTCGGCTGCTCAGTGTCGCGCCAGAGATGATGTCCACATTGGCGCTTTGCGCGCTGATCGCTTCGTCCCGCAACATGGGCAGCGCCTCCCTGTTGATGCGCACGGAAGTGCGCCGGTCCGATGGGTATTTCAGCACTTTCAGCGCGCTCAGACGGCCGCCCTGGATGGAGACCTGGACCTGCATGGGGCCATAATAGGCGTCCGTGACGGGGCCGGCATATGTTCCGTCCGCAAAACGCTGTGCGGTCGGCTTTGTCGCGACCGCCTTCATTCCCGCACGGATGAGGCGGGCCGGCGCTTGCGGATAATCCGGTCGCGGTCGCGGGATAGGGATGTACACGGCGGGAGTTACCGCGAAGGACGAAGTCTCTTGTGTTTCAACAACGGCGGCGATGGGCTTGGGCTGAGCCGGCGTCGATGCCGGAGCAGCAGGCTTGGAGGCAGGAGTCAGCGATGGCACGACAGCGGGTAGCTCGGGCTTTGGAGCGAGCACCGGAATAGCCGCCGTCGTTTCCTTGCTGACCGCCGGCGACGGTAGGTCGACACCGGGCTCCAGGCCCGAACTCTGCCGGTCAGGCTGGGGCGAGGCCGGCGCCGGCACGACGTCCGCCTGTGTCGGAAGCATCACAGGCTGTGCAGTATCACGTTTGGTCGCGTCCGCGGGCAGCGCCGACCCAAGCATGTCGTCCGGCTGGGCCTTGCCGGATTGTTCCCAGACATAGGCACCCGAGGCGGCGATCACGAAAAGCGACAAGGCAATCTTTTTCATCCGCGTCTCAATCAAGCTTGGCTCCTGCACACGCGAATCCATTCTGGATCGCATGGGACGCACTATCCCACGAGGAAGCTGACAATTGGCTGTCAGTGCCGTCGACCAGGCGCAACCTGCCGGCGCTGCCCAATTCGAGGGGCACCCCGGGCGGATGGCACTGCGCATTCTGGGATCGCTGTTCCGGTTGGGCGACCCATCGGTTTCGCCCTGGCAGCGTGTCGATACGCAGCGAAGCTGCCCGCCCATGGCGCGCACGCTGAGGTGCTGGTGGTTTGATCCAGCGCAAAGCCGAGCGTGGGGCAAGTGCAATTATGCATCTACCGTTTGGGTTGCTACGCGGCCCTTTGCGGTGAAGCATCAGGCGAACCAACACCCGCCTGATCCGATTGCGGAGAAACACATGATCCTGAACAATGGCACCCTTGTCGCGGTTACGGATGGCGAGAGGCTGCGGCTGTTCCACAACAAGGGCCACGAGCCTCATCTCGATCTGGTCGAAATCGAGGATCCAGTCCTTGAAGTGGCTCACGCTGGATCCGGTGGCAGACACCGAAGCTCCGCCGCCAATCCGGATGACGGCAGGCTGCATGAGGACGATTTTGCGGAATCGGTCGCGGCCTACCTCAACCAGCAGGCGCTCAAGAAAGCCTGCGAGCACATACTTGTGATCGCCGATCCGCGCACCCTTGGTGAAATGCGCAAGCATTACCAGCCCGCGCTGAGCGCAAAGCTTGTGGGCGAGATCGGCAAGGATTTCGTCAAACACTCGGTGGAGTCGCTCAAAGGTGCCATCTCAATGGCGGGATAAACGGTCGGTAGCGATGATCGTCGCGGACGCGCGCGGCAATCAAATCCTTGCCGGCTACGGTTCTTGATTTGGCGCAAAGCCTTCGGAGCGACCTTGCCATAGCAAATGCATGGAATGCTTGGGTCGAGGTCGACATGCTGCAAACCAACACGCAATTCAATCCCGTCACCACTCCAGTGCCGACGAGGCAAACTCTCTTTCGGTTCCTTTCGGCCAACAGGTGGTTCGTTGTCGGCCTCATAATTGCCCTCGCCATATCCGGCTGGTTTCTTGCGCGGTGGCTGATCGGCCCTGAGGTCGCCGTCTATTCTGTCACGCGCGGCGACCTGGTGAAGACCGTGGTGGCCAGCGGCCATGTGGAGACGCCATTTCGCGTCAACATCGGGAGCCAGATCACCGGGACCGTCGAGGATGTGCTGGTCGACGAGGGGCAGACCGTGACTCAGGGACAGCCGCTGGTCGCGCTCGAGCCTAGTGAGCTCAAGGCGACAGTCGTCGTCGCCGAGGGAGCGGTTGCGCAGGCACAGGCGAAGGTTCGCCAGATGCGCGAACTGACCTTGCCGGCGGCAGAACAGGCGCTCAAGCAGTCCCAGGCGACGCTTACCGATGCACAAGCCGCCTATCAGCGCGCGGAAGATCTCTTCAAATCGGGCTTCGGCACAAAGGAAACGCTCGACGGTGCCACCAAAGACCTCGATGTCGCGCGCACGCAGGTTCGCACGGCCGAATTGCAGGTGTACACCTCACAGCCGGGTGGAAGCGACTATGTGATGGCGGAGACCGAACTCAATCAGGCCAACGCGAATCTCGCCACTGCCCAGGCGCGCCTTGGTTATGCCACCATAGCGTCGCCGCGTGATGGTGTCTTGATCACCCGTAATGTCGAGCGTGGCGCTGTAGTCCAGCCGGGAGTGGCGCTCCTCGTGCTGGCCCCGGCCGGCGACACTCAGCTCGTGCTGCAGATCGACGAGAAGAACCTCGGGCTTCTCTCCCTAGGGCAGGGCGCCCAGGCATCCGCCGATGCCTATCCTGACCAACGCTTCGACGCCAAGCTGACCTATATAAATCCGTCCGTTGACATCACGCGGGCCTCCGTCGAGGTCAAGCTCACGGTCGCGAACCCTCCTGCCTACCTGCGCCAGGACATGACGGTGTCGGTGGATATCGCTGTCGACCGCCGCCCATCGACGCTTATCGTTCCGGCCCGAGCCGTCCACGATCCAACCTCGGCCTCGCCATGGGTGCTTGTCGCCCGGGACGGCCGGGCGCGCCAGCAAGCGGTGCAACTTGGGCTGCGCGCCAGCGACCAGGTTGAGATCCTGAGTGGCCTTGCGCAGGGCGACCTGGTGGTGCCAATCGCGGCGGGCGTCAGGGCAGGGCAGCACATCCGACCGGTGAGCTCATGAAGCGCTGGCTGACATTCGCCTGGATCGCGGCGCTCCGTTTCCTGGGCGAGGGCCGCATGCAGACCGGGTTCATCCTGGGCGGTATCGCCATTGGCGTCGGCGTGATTGTCTTCATGTCGGCGATGCTGACCAGTGTGCAGACGAATTTCACCAACCGGGTTCTGACCTCGCAGCCACAGATCGAACTCCAGCCCCCTGATGAAGTCGCGCGCCCGCTGCGGCAGGGCGCAGGAGTGATAGAAGCGGCCATCGTGCAGCGTCCAACGCAGCGCATCCTCTCGGTCGATCAATGGCAGACGATCCTTACCCGGATGCGGGCGCGGCCCGATATTGTCGTCGCGACACCCTCCGTGTCGGGCTCGGCGCTGGCGGTGCGCGGCGATGCCAGCCGCAGCATTGGCATCCTCGGCATCGAGCCGGACGACTATTTCCGCATCGTGCGTCTACCGGACTACATCATCGCCGGCGAGCCCAGCTTGGGAACCGACGACATTCTCGTCGGCATCGACCTCGCCAACGATCTTGGTGCCACGGTCGGCGACAAGCTGAACGTTACGACCGGAACCGGGGGCAGTCGTATCCTCACCATCCGAGGGATTTTTGACCTTGGAAGCAAGGGCGCCAACGAACGCAACACCTATGTTGAGCTGCGGACGGCGCAAAGCCTGCTCAACCTTATCGGAGGCGTGACAGGCATCGACCTGACGGTCAACGATGTCTACGCGGCCGAGACCATCGCACAGGACATCGGCGCGGTCCTGCCGGTGAAAGCCGAGAGCTGGATCGTCACCAATGCCCAGTTCTTCACCGCGATCTGGGCCCAGACCCTTTCCAGCCTGCTCATCCGCGTCTTCGTTGGTCTCTCTGTTGCTTTTGGTATAGCCGCGGTGCTGGTCGTTTCCGTGCTGCAGCGTTCCAAGGACATCGGCATCCTGCGAGCCATGGGCAGCTCTCGCGGCAAGATATTGCGGATATTTCTCATCCAGGGCGGGGTGCTCGGCTTCCTTGGGTCTCTGGTTGGGTGTGCGCTAGGCGGAGCTGCCTTGCTGGTGTGGCACCTCTACGCACGCCAGGCCAACGGAGCGGAACTCTTTCCAATGATCATAGAACCCAGCCTCTTCGTGATGTCGGCGCTGCTGGCGACGGTCACCGGCGTGCTGGCAGGAATGGTGCCCGCGCTTCGCGCCGCCAGGCTCGATCCGGTGGAGGCGATCCGTGGCTGATCTTCTGGTCCTCGATGGGATCCGCAAATCCTACAATGTCGGCACACCGATCGAAACCGAGGTTCTGCACGGCATCGATCTTGTGCTGCAGGCAGGGGAATTCGTTGCGTTGATGGGGCCATCCGGCTGCGGCAAGAGCACGCTCCTCAACATCATCGGCCTGCTGGACCGCCCATCATCGGGCCGCCTCCTTATCGAAGGCAATGACACGACAGCACTGCCGGAATCGGCCTTGACCAGCCTGCGCGGCCACGCGATCGGCTTCGTGTTTCAATATCACCACCTGATCTCGGCGTTCACGGCCCGCGAGAACGTCATCATGCCGATGCTTGTCGACCGCGGCCGGCCCGACAGCCAGATGGAAGGCCGCGCCGACGAGCTGCTCGATCAGGTCGGCCTCATCAAATGGCGCGACACCCGCGCCTTGAATATGTCGGGCGGACAACAACAACGTATCGCGGTGGCCCGCGCACTGGCCATGAACCCGCTACTGGTGCTGGCGGACGAGCCGACCGGAAACCTAGACACGGCCTCAGCCCAGGGTGTGTTCGAGTTGATGCGGCGCTTCAATCTGAAGCGCGGCACCACTTTCCTTATCGTGACCCACAATCACGAACTCGCCGCGCAGTGCGATCGCATCATCGAACTGGTCGACGGCCGGCTCACCGGGGACCGGCATATTTCCATGACCCATAACGCCGCGGCGCCTGGTTGATCATGGC
>JBFLWR010000019.1:0-22052 GCA_040755925.1 Pseudomonadota bacterium | reverse complement strand
CTTCCGCACCCAACCCACGGGCACCGGCTTCTACGAAGCGCTGAACAAGATCCTCGCTAAGCCGGAAGCGCATTATGACCTGCTCGAGCTGATGCATGCCTGCCTGTCGCTCGGCTTCGAAGGCCAGTATCGGGGGCTCGCGAACGAACGAAACACGCTCGAACGCGTCAGGCGCGACGTCTACGACACGCTACGCTACTTCAAGCCGCGCGCCGGCGATGACATCTCACCCCGCTGGCAAGGCATGGCGGCGGCAATCTCCAGGCCGAAGGCGCGGCTGCCGCTCTGGGCGGTCGCAGCCGCCGCAGCGACGCTGGTGACAGCGACCTTCTTCGGGCTTCGGGTGCTGATCACCGACGAAGGCGACGCGACCGCCGGCGAACTGCTGGCGCTCAATCCTTCCACTCCGGTCACCATCGAACGCGCCAGCGTGACGGCGACCGCCGAACCGGTGCAGGCCAACCCACCGCCGCCTCCGGTTCCGGACAGCACGCAGATCGACCGCATCCGCGCGACGCTTGCCAGCGAGATCGCCAGTGGCGGACTGAACGTCGGCACCAAGGGCAGGTTCATCGTCGTGGAGATCAGCAACCAGCTTCTGTTCGCATCCGGCCAGGCAGAGCTGGAGGCGCAATTCCAGCCGATAGCCGCCGACATCGCCGCAGCGCTCAATGCCGAACCCGGGCCGATCGAGGTCGTCGGCCACACCGACAATGTGAAGCCGAAGAAGTCGAGCCAGTTCAAATCGAATTTCGACCTTTCCGTCGCCCGGGCGAAGGCCGTCCAGGCGTTGGTGGCGAAGCAATTGAAAGACCCGACGCGACTCAGCGCCGACGGCAAGGGCGAGGACGAACCGATCGCCGACAATGGGACGGCGGACGGCCGCGCCAAGAACCGTCGCGTCGACGTGATGATCCCGAAACAGGAGACCTTGCAGACCGGCACGGCGGAGAACGGCAACTGATGCGTTGGATGCTGCGCATCTTCAGCTTGGCTGCGCTCGCCGGCTTCTCGGCGGCGGTCTGGTACGCGGGACCGCTGATCCGTTTCGCCGATACACGCCCGCTGGGGCCCGTGTGGCTCAGGGCCACGATCATAGGGCTCAGCGTTGCGGTGCTCGCCCTGTTCTACGGCATCCGCTTCTGGCAGCGGCGCGGGGCGCAGAAGGCGCTGGAAACGGCCATCGTGCGCAGCGGTGAGCGCAACGACGATTCACAGGTGCTCGAATCGCGCATGAGCGATGCCATCGCGACGCTGAAGCGGACGAGCGGCAAGCGCAATTTCCTCTATGACATTCCCTGGTACATCATCATCGGCCCGCCAGGGGCCGGCAAGACCACGGCGCTGGTCAATTCCGGGCTGAAGTTCCCGCTTGCCGGCTCCAGCAGCGCGCAGCCGGTGGCAGGCGTCGGGGGCACGCGGTCCTGCGACTGGTGGTTCACCGACGAGGCGGTGCTGATCGATACGGCCGGCCGCTACACGATGCAGGAATCGGATCGCGAGCGCGACAAAGCGAGCTGGCTCGCCTTCCTGGGATTGCTCAAGAAACATCGCACCAGGCAACCGATCAACGGCGTGATCCTGGCCATCAGCCTCGCCGATCTGATCGGCTTCGACGAGCAGCAGCTCGAAGCGCATGTCACCGAAATCAGGAGCCGTCTGCGCGAGCTGCACGAGACGTTGAAAATCCAGTTCCCAGTCTATCTGCTCTTCACCAAGGCCGACCTCGTCTCCGGCTTCACGGATTATTTTGGCGCTTTCGACGAGGCGCGCAGGCGCAAGGTGTGGGGCGCGACATTCCAGACGGCCGACCGCACCAAAAACATGGCCGGCGAGGCGCCGGCGGAATTCGACGCATTGGCCAAGCGGCTCGCAGGAGAGGTCGCCGACCGCCTGCAGGAAGAGACCGATCCTGTGGCGCGGATCGCGCTGTTCGGCTTTCCAGCGCAGTTCGGCGCGCTGAAGAACCGCATAGCGCAGTTCGTCGGTAGCCTGTTCGACACCGCGCGGTCACAGGTCAATGTCAGCCTGCGCGGGCTCTATTTTTCGTCGGGCACTCAGGAAGGGACGCCCTTCGATCAGGTGCTTGGCATGATCGGCCGCAGTTTCGGCAACGCTTCGCAGGCGCATCTTTCCGGCGCCGGCAAAAGCTTCTTCCTGCATGATCTCCTGACCAATGTGATTTTCCCGGAATCGGGATGGGTGTCCTTCGACAGGGCCGCCGAGCGGCGCGCCAGACTTGCCAGGTTCGGCAGCCTTTCGGTGATCGCGCTGGCGGCATTGGCGGCTCTTGGCGTGCTTGGCCTCAGCTTCTTCGCAAACAAGCAGCTGATCGTCTCCACCAGGCAAGCCATCGCGCATTATCGCGACAGCGCCGATTCGTTGCTGAAGAGCATGACGGTGAGCGACGTCGATCTCGAAAACGTCATCGGCCCGCTCGATCAGTTGCGCAACCTGCCTGCCGGTTTCGAAAACGGCGACCAGGGAAAGCCTATCGAGGAGACGTTCGGGCTCAGCCAGCGCGAGAGGCTGTTGTCGGCCTCCAAGACTGCCTACCGGCAAGCGCTGGAGCGCACTTTCCGCTCCCGGCTGCTGGTGCAGGCAGAGCGGACGATCCAGGCCAAGATGGCCGATCCGATCGCGCTCTACGAGCCCCTCAAGATCTATCTGATGCTCGGCGGCAAGGCACCGAGGGTCGATGACGAGCTGATCGTCTCGTGGATGAAGCAGGACTGGGAAGAGAACCGCTACCCCGGCGAGAACAACCGCGAGGGCCGCGCGCAGCTGGAAAAGCATCTGCGCGCCATGCTTGCGCTCGACGAGGCGTACGACCCGGTCTTCGAGCTCAACCAGCCGCTGGTCGAGGCCGCGCAACGCTCGCTGGGGCGCATGAGCCTTGCCGACCGCGCCTCGGCGCAGATCAGGTCGGCTGTCTACGCGGCAAAGCTGCAGGATTTCTCCGTCGCCGCGAAAGCCGGTCCGGAAGCGCAGCTGTTGTTCGAGCGGATGGACGGCAGCGAGCTTGCCGATCTTCATGTCCCCGGCCTGTACACACGCGCAGGGTTCAATCGCTTCTTCCTGCCGCAGCTCTCGCGCATCGCCCAGATGCTCGTCGACGACCAGTGGGTGCTCGGCGGCGGCGGCGAACAGGGCGGCATCGATCAGGACTTGCCCAAGCTCGGTCCCGAACTGATCGACCGCTACGGCAAGGAATTCGCCGCCGCCTGGAACGGCGTGCTCGACCAGTTAAAGTTCAAGGCGATACTGAAGGACAAACCGCAATATCTGGCGCTTTCGGCCATCGCCTCGCCGGACTCGCCCCTGGACCAGCTGTTCACCGCGATCGCCGATGAAACCGCCTTGACGAAGGACGCGCCGGCCGTCGACGGCGGGACCGGCCCGCCGCAGCAGGATCCTGCCGGCATGGCCAAGGGCCTTGCCCGCATCGGCCTTCAGGCCGCCGGCGGCAAGTCGCAGAGCCGCGCCGGCGCAAGCTCGGCCGTTGCGCAAAATGCCGGCGGAAGCGTAGAGGCGCAGTTCCGGTCCTTCCAGGCGCTGGTCAGCGGGGCAGCGGGCCGCCGGCCGCTCGACGCCCTGACGCAGAACTTCCACGACATTTACCAGAGCCAGAAGCTCGCGGCCGATGTTCCTTCGCAGACCGAACGGGTCAACGCCAATCTGCAGCTGCAGATTTCGACCTTGCGCGCCAATGTCTCGCGCCTGCCCAAGCCGCTGGCGCGAATGGTCAACGGAGCGGCGGACGAATTCGAAGGCAATGTCGCTGAGACTTCCGTCGCCAACCTTAACCAGAACCTCGACCAGACGGTGACGCGCGCCTGCGAGGAGGCGGTCAACGGCCGCTATCCCTTCGCCCGCGACAGCACAGATGAGATCTCGATGGCGGATTTCACCAAGCTGTTCGCGCCGGGCGGCCTGATGGACCGTTTCTTCGCGCAGAATCTTGCGCCGCTGATCGACATGACAGGCCAGGAATGGACCTGGAAGCAGGACGCCCGCTCCAGCCGCGGCCTGGCCAAGTCGACCTTGAAGGCGTTTCAGTCGGCCGCGGAAATCCGTAGCGCCTTTTTCCCATCCGGCGGCTCGGTGCCTTCGGTCTCGATCACCATTACCCCCACTTCAGTGAACAGCGAAGTCGACAGCGCTGTGCTCAACGTCGACGGACAGACGGTCCAGAGCGCGCAAGCCGGCAACGCGCCGAGCATTGTGACATGGCCTAGCGGAGCCGCTTCTGGATCGGCGAGCCTCAGCCTCATGCCGGAAATGCCCGGCCGCGAGTCCGCGCTCAAATTCGAAGGGCCTTGGGCGTTGAAGCGGCTGTTCGACAAGGCGACCGTCGCCGGCGATGGCTCTGACACCGAGGCGCGGTTCGTGATTGGCGGACGCGACGTCGCCTACACGATGCAGGTCGGGTCGGGCGCCAACCCCTTGCTGCTGCCGGCCCTGTCCAGCTTCAGCTGTCCGAAGGCGTTTTGACATGGCCGGGTCCAGCCTTCATTTCGGTACTCCAATGTATATGCTTGTGGCAGAGTGGCGTGGGCACGCGGCCCATGGTTGGTCACAGAGGACGCTCGCGAAGCGCTTGGTGGCAAATTGAGCACTGTCGCCCTCCCAATCGACAGCTTCGGCGTGAGCCACAAGGGCTGCGTGCGCGACCACAACGAGGACAATTACCTCATCGAACCGCAGACCGGCCTATGGGTCGTAGCTGACGGGATGGGCGGGCATGAGGCCGGCGAAGTCGCCTCGGCCAGCATCGTCGACCACCTGGCGACGATCGGCATTGCAAGCTCAGCGCCGGACCTGCGCGCCCGCTTCGAGGATCGTCTCAGCCGCGCCAATGCCGAGATCCGCGGCATATCGCGATCGCGCGGCATCACCATCGGCTCCACCTTCGCGGCCCTGCTGGCCATGGATGGGCGGTTCGCTTGCCTGTGGGCGGGCGACAGCCGCATCTATCTCGTGCGCAACGGCGCGATATTCCAGGTTTCGAAGGATCACACCGAGGTGCAGGAATTGCTCGACCGCGGCATGATCAGCGCGGAGGAGGCGCTCAGCTGGCCGCGCCGCAACGTGATCACGCATGCGGTCGGCGTCAGTGACGAGCTGGAGATCGACTTCCAGCAGGGCGAATTGATGCCCGGCGATATTTTCGTTCTGGGTACCGACGGACTGACGGCGCATGTCAGCGACCCCGAGATCGAGACCGCGGTCAAGACCGCCACGGCGCGGGCGGCCTGCCAGGACCTCTTGGGCATGGTGCTGGCACGCGGCGGCACCGACAATGTGACCATCGTACTCGTGAAGATCGGTGGCGGCCGCAACGGCGCACTCTATTCAGATCGGTCCGCAGTGGAGGGCCTGGCCCGGTGACCGACGACGACAAGACGCGGATATCGACGAACATCGCCTATGCGGGTGTCGGCACGCAGCTCAGCGGCATCTACGAACTCGACGAGCGGATCGCCTCGGGCGGCATGGGCGAAGTCTATCGCGGCCACAACATCCAGACCGGCGACCATGTGGCGATCAAGATCGTGCTGCCCGAATTCGCCCGCGATCAGACGATCCTGTCGCTCTTCCGCAAGGAAGCATCGATCCTCAACCATCTCTCGCATGACGCGGTGGTGCGCTACCATGTGTTTACGATCGATACGGGGATCGGCCGGCCTTACCTTGCCATGGAGTTCGTGGACGGCGAGTCGCTGTTCGACGTCATGCGGCGAGGGCCGATGCCGGGGCAAGATGTGCGCCGGCTTTGCCATCGCCTCGCCTCGGGCTTGAGCGCCGTGCATCAGGCGGGCGCCGTGCATCGCGACCTCTCGCCCGATAACATCATCTTGCCGGGCGGACGGGTCGAGCGCGCCAAGATCATCGATTTCGGGATCGCACGCTCGGCGACCGGCGGCGAGACGCTGATCGGCGGAAGATTCGCCGGCAAATACAATTATGTTTCGCCGGAGCAGCTCGGGCTTTATGGCGGCGACGTCACCGAGCAATCCGATATCTACAGCCTCGGGCTGGTGCTGGCCGCGGCACTGCGCGGAAAACCACTCGACATGAGCGGCTCGCAATACGAGGTCATCGAAAAGCGCCGGGCCGTGCCGGATCTGTCAGGCATTGATCCCGATTTCCATGATCTTGTCGAAGCCATGCTGCAGCCGGATCCGCGCGACCGGCCGGCCAGCATGGCCGAGATCGCCAGGGCGACGCGCGGCGAGGATCTCGAGGCGACATTACCGCCGCCGGTGCCGTTCGGCGCACGCGAACGCTCCGGCCTGCCGCGCGCCGGCTGGACGGAGCCGCCCGCCTCGAACCCGCAGCCGCCGACGCCTCCCGGCGAACCGCGCTTCGTCGAACATGTGCGTCCCGCGCTTCTGTCGCAGCCACGCCCTTCTCCGGCCGCCGCTTCGGCCAGCGCGCCCAAACCTGCTGTGCCGAAAAAGGCTTCGCGGGCGCCAGCAATCGCCGGTGGCGTCGCAGCGCTCGCCGTTCTGGTGGGAACCGGCCTTTATTTCAGCGGCGTCCTGACGCCGCCACCGGTGGCGGAAAACTCCAAGCCGCTGACCCCCAAGCCGGTCGAGGAGGCGGCCGGACCAGCAACCGAAGCGCGGCAGCCGGAAGCGTCGATACCGCCGCCGCAGACGCCGTCGGCGGCTCAGCCGGAAGCGCCAAAACCGGACAGCGCAGCCGCCGTCGAGACGGCGAAGCCACCCACCCAACCCGACGAGGTCAAGACGCCGGACGCGAAGCCGCCAACGCCTGCAACTCAGCAGGAGAACCAAGCCAACAACGAGGTGAAAGCACCCCAAGCCGAGACAAAACCTGCGCAGCCGCGAGCAGAGCAATCGCCGACGCCTGTGCCTACTCCTGCGCCAAAGGCCACAGAGAGTCAGCCGCCAGCCCAACCGAGCAGCGAGCGTCCGGCGGTCAAGACGGCGGAACCGAGTCAGACGGCTGAAAACAAGCCGGCGCAGGATACAAATCCGCCAACGGTCAAGCCCAGGGCGAAAGACATCGTGGACATCCTTTCCAAGCAACCCGAGCCGAAGGCTTCTCCAGCCCCGGCACCGGAAAGCCAGCCGCCCAGTCGGCCGACCTCGCCGACACCGACAGCCAGCCAGCCCGAGACGCCGATCGCGCCGACACAGCCAGCACAGCAACCGCAGCCGCCGGCTAAGCAGCCCGATAACACCGGCATCGCCATCAATGTGCCCAAGCCGGCGCTTCCGACACTGGAACAGGAAACGGCCAAGTGGACCGAGCGCCGTTCCTGGGTGCGCGATTTCAGCGGCGGCAGCTGTTTTTATGCAAACGTGACATCGGGACCAGGCGCTTCCCCCACGATCGAGGGGTTCGGCATGGCGGTGCAGCCGTTCGAGCAGATGCTCAACGATTTTCAGTCCAAGTTTCATATCGAGCCGGACATCAGCGTGCGCCTCATTACCCCGTCCCAGTGCGGCGTGCCCACCTTCCTGCGCTTCCTCGATCGCAGCTCGGCTGAAAAGCCTCAGCTTGTGCTCGACCGGACATCGGTCCCAGACGGCACGCCGGTGAGCGGCGCGCTCTATACAGGCGGCGGGCTCATCTCCAACGTAATGCTGATCGATCACAAGGGCGTCGCGTTCAACCTCGACGACCGCATGGTGCCGCAAACCGACAAGGTGACCTTCAACATCCCGATCGGACTTGGCCCGACGGACAAGGCAGCTGGCAAGGCCGTGCCGCAGATCATGCTGGTGATCACCGGCCCCAAGGATCTCCAGGCTGCCATGTTCTCCAGACCGACGCTGGCCTCGGAGCTGTTGCCCAGGATCCTCGAGGAGATCGAGGCCGACGGATCGCAGTTCTCCGCCACGGCCACCTATTTCCGGCTTGGCGGATAGCATGATCGCCGATGGACCTTCGCCGCCCGCGTTCAATGTATCAGCCCTCGCCACGCAAGAAGCGTAGCCGGCTCCGATTGCTGCCTGACCTCCCGGGCCGCACGACGCTTGCCGCGCTGCTTGGCGCGGCACTGCTCGCAATCCTTTCGCCCGGCAAGGCGTATGCCGAATTCACCGTCTGCAACCAGACGCTGGATGTCGTCAACCTCGCCGTCGGACAGAAGGTCGACAATGCCGACCAGACGGATGGCTGGTGGACGATCGGCGCAAATCAGTGCGTCAACGTCATTCGAGAGGAGTTGACCAACCGCTACGTCTACCTTTACGCGACGGACGTCTTCGGCCACGCGATCCTCAACGGATCGACCGAGATGTGCGTCGACCGGAGGCGCTTCTCGATCCGCGGCATCGAGGAATGTTGGCAGCGCGGCCATATCGCGGCGCGCTTCGTCGAGGTCGATACGCTCGAGCAGGTGCGCTGGACCTATTTCCTGACCGGAAACAGCCCGTGACGCACTCGATCGACACGAGCTTCAGGCAGAAGAAACAGGCCCGCCTTGCCGAGCGCCGAAGCAAGCTCTGGCGCCGGGCTCTTGCCGGCCTTGCCACGCTCGCCGTCGTTGCTTTGGCCACCGGCTTCTACCTGACCAAGGACTATTGGTCGTTCGGCGACGAGGATGAAGAACTGCATCCCGTCGAGGGTATGGAAGACGTCCCGCCCGACACCCCGGTCTATGTGCCAGCGATTATCGATCTGGCCGGCGATCCGATGTGGATCACGCTCGCACCCGATGCCGACACCGCAACGAAGGGCCATACGGTCGCGCGCCCCGCCGAGCTCGACAGTTCCGGGGCTTCGCCGCAGATCGAAATCCTATCCGACGTGATGCTGAGCGCCAGCGAAAAGTTCATGACGACGATCCCGTCGACGCAAGAGGATTTCGCCTTCTTCCAGGCGCAGCGGCAGCCCGCACCCAAGTCTTCGGCAACGGCACCCAATGATGAGCGATCGGCCGCGCCGGCTCCAACCGCAGCGCCGGACGATCAACAGGCCGAGCCGCAGGGCGATCTCGAGAACGACCTCCAAGCGCCGCCGGATGAAAGCGATGTCCACGCCGGCTCGGCGCCCAAAGCCGACGCCGATGACCCCGAGGCCGGTTGGGGCGAGACCGTCGACCAGGGTGAAGCCGCGCTCCCCGCTTTCAAGAAAACCGCGATCGAGAACAACACGACCGTTGCGACCGTCACCAGCGAATATCAGCGCTTCGAGGCTACCGAGGACACCTTCGTGAAGATCCTCAACGACCGCAGCTTGGACAGCGTGGCGCTCGACGCGCATTTTTCCGCCGACGACGCGAAGCTCGCGGGCGAGGCGCTGAAGGCGCTGTTCAATCGCGATAGGTTGGAGTCCGGCTTTGTCGTCGCCATGCGCGGGTTCCGTCCGAGCCGCGAGACGACGACCATGTCGCTGATGCAGGTCTCCATCTACGCCAGGAATGTCTATGTCGGCACGCTGACGCGCAATGCGGCCGGCGCCTTCGTATCGGGCGTCGACCCCTGGGTGCGCGAGGACCTCTTCAACTATTCCGGCGCTTCCGACCAGGGCGGCCCCAAGCGTCAGTATCGCCTGCTCGACGCGATCTATTCGACGGCGGCGCGCAACAAGGTGCCGACCAGCGTCATCGGCGAGGCCATCATGTATCTGTCACGAGGGCAGGACCTCGACGCCTTCGCCAGCGAGGACCAGCGCCTGGTGCTGATCTACTCGCAGACGCCGCGCGGCCAGGGCGAAATCTCCGGACGGGTGCTCTATGTCGGCGTCCAGGGCAAGGACAGCAACTTCGACTGTTTCGTCTTCCAGCAGAGTGACGGCCAGTATGCCTGCGTGACCGGCGACGACCAGGTCCACTCGCTGACCGTCACCAACGGCATGGTCACGCCGGTCAGCGGGGTGATGACTTCGACCTTCGGACCGCGCAAGCATCCGATCCTCGGCACGGTTCGTATCCACAAGGGCGTCGACTGGGCGGCTCCGGTCGGCACGCCGGTCATGGCCGCTTTCGATGGCGAGATCTCTTTCCAGGGCGATGGCGGCAGCTATGGCAATCTGGTGAAGATCACCCATGCCAACGGCCGCGAGACGCGTTATGCTCACATGCAGAAATTCGCCATCGCCAGCGGGGTGGGCACCAAGGTGAAGGCTGGCGACGTCATCGGCTATATCGGCACCACGGGGCTTTCGACCGGTCCGCATCTGCATTTCGAGCTCTACGAGAACGGCGAGGCGATCGACCCGCTGGGCACGGTCACTACGGTGGCCACGGCCGTCTCCGTCAGTTCCGACGGTTCCGGCGACGCCCCCGTCGAGATACTGACTGACCGGATCGTCCATGTCGAAAGCGGCGGCAGCTCCCGGGCCAAGAACCCGCTTTCCTCGGCCACTGGCGCCGGCCAGTTCATCTCCAAGACCTGGATCCGGATGATGAACACCTATCGGCCCGACCTTGCCCGTTCGCTGTCGACCGCCGACCTGCTGGCACTTCGCTACGACGCCACGCTGTCGCGCGAAATGGTGCGCAACCTTGCGCGCGAGGGGGAAGCCTATCTGCGTGCCCGAGGCCACCAGATCACCGCGGGGCGCCTCTATCTTTGCCATTTCCTCGGCATGGAAGGCGCGCATCAAGTGCTGGCCGCGCCAGCTTCGGCGCAGCTAAGCGCGGTACTCGGATCGGCGGTTATCCAGGCCAATCCGTTCCTTACCGGCAAGACCGCCAGTTACGTCGTCGACTGGGCGGAGCGGAAGATGGGGCAAAATGCGCCGCGCGTTGCGACCGATCAGGGCCAGCCGACGACGACCAAGACCGAGGTCCGGCAGACGTCGCCGGAATTCGAAAAATACAAGCAGGCGATCACCGCGCTGATCGGCTCGATCCAGGATACGCTGGAGCCCGGCTAGTTCTGCGCTGGCGGCCTATTCCGTCCTGATCCGCATTTCCACCCGGCGATTGACCGGATCATAGGGATCGGCGACGCGCGGGTGCGACTTGCCGAGGCCGATCGCTTCGAGCCGCGTGGATTGAACGCCGTTTGCCGTCAGGAAGGCCGCCACGGACTGCGCCCTTCGCTGCGACAGGTCCTGATTGTAGCGGTCCGTCCCGGTCGCGTCGGTGTGGCCCTCTACGACGAAGCTGAACGTGCTCAGCCTATTGTCCTTCAGCGCCTTGGCGAACTCGTCGAGCTCCGTGCGGGCGGTCTGGTCGAGTTGGGCCGAATCCAGCGCGAAATTGATCATCATGTCGAGGCCGCCCTTCTGAGGCGCCCCGTTCTTCTCGGCCTTGCTCTTGCATTCTTCCTCGGTGCCAACGCAAATGCCGCGTGACGCGCCGAGATTGCTCTGGCCGGCGAAAAACTTCACGATATCTTCCGACTTCTGAAGCGGATCGGCGAAGACGTGCGTCGAAAAAAACACGGCCGCCAATGTCAAGGCTGAACTGCCCCACCGCATGACCGTCACTCCTGTAAGAGCGGGATTTTCCTGGCGCGAACCATATCAAATCGCGGGGCGGTTGTCTGTGAACAAACGCACGTTGCCGGATGCCAACGTCTGCTAGGCTTAACGCTTGACCGGCGCCCTGCCGCAGGCTTGAGTGCTGTTCAGCCGGTGCTGGGGGTGTGGCAGCCATGGCCAATGAACTCGGTTATCGAACAGCAAGGGATCTCTTCCTTGCCTGTCCCGCTATCGCCAGGGACATGAAATCACCGGCCGCCGCTCAACCCCCGCTCGAGTTCTGTCGCGCCCTGCTTGCTGGGCGTGTGCCGGAGGAAGCCGTCACCTTCTGTGCCTATCTCCTTCCCGAACGCGCCGCGGTCTGGTGGGGACATGAATGCCTGACCAACCTCGCCGAGTTGCTTGTCGACAAGGATCTCGAATTGCTGGCGCTGGTCAATGACTGGGTCGTCGAGCCAGGCAATCCCGGCCATCGGGCGGCCCTTGGCGAAGTCGTTGATTTGTCGCCGACGACGCCGGCGGAGTGGATCGCATTGTCGGCGGCGTGGCGTGACCCGGCCTTCGACATGATCTCCACTGGGTTCCCCGCCGCCCACGCCGTCAATGCCGGGATCCTGGCGGGGTTGGCCCGCGTCTCGACAGCGGACCGCTTTGGCGTGCTTTCGGCCTTCGTCGAAATGGGCATCCAGATGGTGGAAATGGAGGCGCAACGATAATCTTTCGACGCGCATTAGGATTTGCCCCAGGCGAGGCTCCGAAAGCCCCGATCTGCTGTCATTGGCAACCGCCCTGCGCCCACCTGGCCAAGGCAACCTTGAAGCGAGTGCCGAGCGGATGCTGCAGGCGCAGGACGGAGACGTCGTTGGCGGCGAAGTTCTTCGCCTGCTCGCACAGGCGCGTTTCGTTCCACTCGTGACAACCGTCGCAGTGCTTGCCTTGCCAGACCGACTTGTCGAGGCCTTCGACCGGGCTGAAAAGCGGCTCTCCCTTGATCAGCTGGGCGATGCTCTTGCCGTCGATCGCCGGATCGCCGAACTTCACCGGACGATCGAACAAGATCGGCCCATCCGTCGCCAGCTTCGGAAGCTTTGCGCGCAACGCATTGAGGGCAAGCTGATCATCGGCCTGGCCCGATGCCGCGCCGGTGTTGCGTGTCCCGGAGCCGGCTTCGGCCTGCGGCGCATTCGCCTCGCCGACAATCAGCGGCGCGTTGAGGTCGACCTTGTGCAGCACGACCTCGGTGGTCAGCGAGACATTGATCCAGGGACGCTGTTTGCCGGCGGTCGCCTTGAAGACGTCACTGGTCACCCTGTTCATCGCCTCGGTGATGGAAACGTTGGACTCACCGATATGCTGGAGGAGTGCCCCGGTGAAGGGTGAATGGTCGCCCGACCCGTCATAGGCCAACTGGTTGGGACTGGCGGCGAAGGCGACCAGCGTGCCGGCGCCGCCATTCTCGATCGGGATTTCTGCGAGACCGCTGCTTGCGCCTTTTATGCCGGCGCTCTTCGCCAGCACGTCGGCGAGCGGGTTGTCCCGGCATGCGTCCAGGAAAACGAGCCTGATGCTGGTCTCGCGCGACATCTGGCGCAGGACGAAATCGACCGAGACGGCCTCGAAATCGAGTGAGGTCTCGTCCTCGAGCGCCGCATCGACCGGAAGCAGATAGTTCTTACCCGCGACCTGCAGGCCGTGGCCGGCATAGAAGAACAGCGCGATATCTGCGCCGCGCACCTGCTTGGCGAACTGGGCGACCGTAGCTTGCGTCTGCTGCTTGGTAAGATCGAAACCGGAGACCACCTCGAAGCCGAGGTCCTTGAGCCGCTCAGCCACGGCCTGCGCATCCCGAGCCGGGTTGGCGAGCGGCGCCGCATGCTGATATTGCGAATTGCCGAGCACCAGCGCGACGCGACTCTCGGCGTTTGCCGCCGTCAGCGTCACCAGCAAGGCAAGCGCCACAAATCCTGCGGCGCGAAACACGCCAACGCAAAAGGCGATCGGACCGGGACCCACCGCCACCTCAGTTGGCGAGCTTGCTGGCGGAGAATTCGATCCGCCGGTTGAGCGCCTTGTTCTTGGGCGTGTCGTTGGCGGCGACCGGCTTGTCCTCGCCATAGCCGGCGGAACTGATCCGGTTGCGCGGAACGCCGTCGGCGACCAAAGCAGCGGCGACCGCCTGGGCGCGCCGTTCGGAGAGCGCTTTGTTTGCCTCGGGCGATCCGTCGGAGTCCGTGTAGCCGGACACCTCGACCTTGAGGGTCGGGCATTTGCCGACGACGCCCTCGACCTCCGCCAGCAGCGGGCGGCTCTTGGCGTCGAGCCTTGCACTCGCCTGGCGGAAGTATATGGCGCCGGTACGCGAAAGCACGGCAAACCGGTTCAGGCACTCATCGTCGCTGAAATTGGCTTTCGCGGCATCGGTGGCGACGGGACCCACTTCGGCCGCGCTGGCCGCCACGGTCTGCACGGCGGCCGGCTTGCTGCCATCGGCGGTGAAGACGAAATCGAACGACACCGAGGCGGTGGGCACGATGTTGGTCACATTGGCGGCTTGCTGCAATTTGTCGATGTTGGGAAGCAGACCGAAATCCTCGACATGGACTGCGACGGGCGCTTCCGAAGCAACGGAGACCTGCGTATCGCTGATCATGGTGACGACGACGCTGGCCTCCAGATCCTTGCTGACGCCATGCAGATTGAGGTGGAACGGCAATGTCGCCTTCACCCGGCGCTTGGTCGCCAGGTCGGCGAATGCCGTCGGATTCACCTTCGCGGTCACCTCCGCCGTCGGATAGGTGAATGTTTCGAAGAACAGAAAGCGCATACGGACGTTGCGCAGGTCGACGCCGGTGTCGACGGAATTGAGGTCGAAGCTGATCTTGGCGTCACCGGTGGAACTCAGCGAGCCACTGATATTCCTGATCTTGTTGGTTTCGACAATCGTGTTCTTCTTAACCGACTGATAGGTGAGTACCGAGGCGGAGGGGTCAAGCGTCCAGTTTGGCGCGGCGCTCGCCGCTTGCGACCCGAAGAGCAGCAAAGCAAGAAGCGCGACGGCGGCCAGGCTGAAGGCCGGGGCTTTCGCCCGCAGCCTGCGCCACAATGCAACGACTTCGAACATGGAACGCCCCCCGCAGGACAACCCGATCTCGATACCGGCACGTGGCGGAAGCATAGAGCACCTGGCCCTGCTTGGCGAGCGGTTCAAGGCAGGCTGCAGAAAATCGAATACAGTCGCTATGCGCCGGGAAAGCAGGGTGTCGGGGACGTTGTCACCATCCGCCGCCGCCCCCGCCGCCGCTGCCGCCGCCACCACCCAGAGGCGCAATGACAGGTGCGGTTTCGTTCTTGGCCGGTTTGATAACTTTCTTGGCGGTCACTTTCTTGTGCCGGAGCACCTTCGGCGTCGCCGTCGTGCCAACGTGCTTGGTGCGGTGTTTCATTGTCGGCGCCGGTTCGACGCTGGGTGCCAGGGTTGTGCACCCAGCGACCGCAAAGGATAGGAATGTCGCGATGACCGCCTGCTTCAATGCCCTGCCCACCATTACCTCCTTGTTGATCAGAACAGATCCCGGCGCGGATTGGCCTGTTCCCAGACGGCTCTGGCCGTGTTGACCAGTTGGTCGTCGACCGAGCCACCCGCCGCAATTTTCGATTTGAGCTCCGAGCGCAACTGCTTGAGGGCAGCCGTCTTCGGCTTCGCGCCGAACTGCGCCAGGGTCGTGCGGGCGCTCGGCAACTCGTTTCGCAGATCAAGTCCGGCCGCGAACGCCAGATAGCGGACGGCGACGGCCTGATCGGATTTGTCGCCTTTCTGCATTTCCATAGCCGCGCGATCATATGCGGCCGAGTAGTCGCCGCGGTCTGTCGCCAGCTCGAACAGCCTTTGCGCTTCGGCAAGGTTCTGGTCCACGCCCTCGCCGTCGCGGTACATGCGCGCAAGGCTGCCGGGCGCATAAGGCTGGCCGAGATCCATCGCCTCCTGGAACAGCGCCTGCGCCTGCTTCGTATCCTTCTCGACACCACGTCCGCTGAGATAGCTGCGTCCCAGAATGTTCATCGAATACATGTCCTGACGCTCGACGCCGGCCTTCAGGAAGGCAACGGCGCGGGCCGGGTCGGCGTGCACGCCATTGCGGCCTTCTGTGAAGATCGCAGCGAGATCGTTCATGGCATAGGTGTGGCCCATGGCCGCCGCCTTGAGCAGCAGGTCCAGGCCTTTGCCTGTGTCGCGCTTGACGCCGAGACCATTGAACAGAGCACGTCCCCAGGCCGTCATTCCGTAGGGATCGCCCTTGTCGGATGCCCTAGCATAGAAGCCATTCGCCTTCCCAGGGTCCACGGCCGTTCCTATGCCAGACGAAGCGATATAGCCGAGTTCGAAGACCGCGCGGACATGCCCCTTGTCGGCTGCTTCCTGGATGACCTTCTTCGCCTCGTCAACCTTGCCGGCTGCCAGCAGCGCCCGTCCGAGCTCGTAACGGAAGCGGGCAACATCGGGATAGGCTTTCACCGCTGCCTCGCAGGCTTCAACGGCTCCGGCGCCGATCTCGTTCGGCAGCAGGCCGGGAACGACACCCTGCAGATCCAAAGGTTCGCCTGCCTGCTGGTCGCAAGGATCGACGCTGGGCGACAGCTTCATCGTCGCCGGCTTTGACGGTGTGTTGTCGGCCCTGATTTCGACGCCGACTATCAATGGTTGGACCGTCCCTATCTGAGGTTCGTAGCGCAGTTTGTCGACCTCGTCGGCCATCAGGCTCGATTGCGGCGACAAGGTCCGATCAGGCAAGGACAGTGTCCCGGTTGCCGGATAGCTCGCGAGCTTCAAGCTGACGCCAGGATCCATGGTCGGGAAATCCAGTTTCAGCGGCACGGGGCCGACACCGACGGGAATCTTGACGTCGCGGTTGTCGATCGCCTCCGCGGCGCCGGTGATGTGGATGCCGCGCTCCACCGTCTCCTGCTTCTGCTCGGATTCGAGCGAGGCCACGAGTTGCTTGCCCGCCGCGCCCTCGCCGTTCTTGATCCGGAACACCATGATGCCCTGCGATCCACCACCCCATTCGTCATGCGTGGCGTAGGCCAGCATATCGACCTGGTCCTCGGCGTCGGCGCCCTTCGGCACATCCATCTGAAGCCGCGGCAGATCCTTGCCCTCTATCGGCTCGCCCGTTGCGACCGGCTTGCCGTCGAGGATCAGGCGTCCCAACGCCGGCGATCTTTCGATGCTGATGGTGACCGCACCGCCGTCGACATCTACCGGCTCCGGCAGGCCGAGCGCGACGGGCCCGACACCCGACGGCACGATCTTCTCCAGCACCGGGGGCAGCGCGGGCCGGCTGGCGCGACGCATCAGGACCACCTCGTCGATCAGCGAGGAATTCTCCCACGGAACCTGCGCGCCTTTGGTGGCCTCGACCACGTCGCGGCGGACGGCCGCCATGACCGAGCGTATCTCCTGGTTCGGCGCCAGCGCGCGGCGCGAGAAGGCCGATGAGAACGGGCTGAGGTCGCCGCTTCCGTCATAGGCGATCGCTCCGGGCTCGGTGGCGAATGCAATCAGCGTGTTCAGCGAGCTTCTCACCTGTGCAAGGCCGGTGCCGCCCGCCGCGATCAACTGGTCGCGCAACCAATAGTCCTTGCGCGGGAAAGGATTGTTGCGGCAGGCGTCGAGGATGATCACCTGGATCTTCGATTTGGCGCGCAATTGCTGCAGCACGTCGTCGAGCTTGACCGCCTGGACCTCGATGTCGGCCGCACCTTTCAGCGACGCGTCGACCGGGATCAGGAAATTCTCACCGCCGATCTGAAAGCCGTGACCCGAATAATAGACCACCGCCAGATCGGCCCCGTCCGCCGCCGCGAGGTAATTGCGGAACTCCTTCTCGAACTGAAGCTTGGTGAGGTCCTTGGCGACGAACACATCGAACCCGGCCAGCCGAAATGTGTTCGACACATCCTCGGCATCCTTGTCAGGATTCTTGAGGGCCGGGATTTCGCGGTATTCCGAGTTGCCTATTACAAGCGCAACCCTTCCATCGGCTCGCGCTTGCACTGTCGTGAGGCCCACGAGGATCAAGACTGCAATCAGCGCGCAGCGTCGCAGCATGGCAAAATCCCTAGCGCTATGACCTGTCGGGCCCAAGAACGCAGCTTGCGGCGCGGAGGTCTGTTAAAGAGTTCACAATCTGCCCAGACAGGAAGGAACCTCTGCACTAACGACAGGAGGCATGCGTCTCATCCAATCGAGCCTAGATTACCGCGGGGGCATCGCTACGGCAACGATACCGAAGGGGTTCGCGACGGCGAACCGGAGCACGTTCCTGGGGGATCAATGGCGGGTTTCCCTCGAAAGACCGTCACGGTATCTCGACACGGCTACGAACTGGACGCGACGGTTCCATCCCGCTGACGTCCGCATACGCTCGTGAGCGCTTGTGCAGCCGTGGATGTTGGTCCAGAGAAGCCAGACAGTCCGCCCATTTGCGCGCCGTTCCAAGCCACGACACTATGCTCTCCCGGTGACAATTTTCACTTCTCGCAATCGGATATCAGCCAAGGGCCATGAAGTCGCGACGGAGGGCAGCCCTTTCCGATTCTCGGACCAATGAGTCGATGGGGGCCAGGGTCCAGTATCGGCCGATCGAACGCAGCTAGGCGACGTTTCCGGCATCAAGAAATTCCGGTGGCCAATCTCGTCGTCCATGCGCCTGGGGTCGTCCTCGACCGCACGCTGAACAACAATCCGTAGGGAGCGGGCCTCCCGAGAGCCGGACGTTCAGGACGATGGATCCGACATCAATGTCAACGAGACAATTGACGCCAGCGTCTTCGAGCAATGGCGCGCTGATCCCACATACCGCCCGGCCAACCCTATCGAGTGGGCACAACGCAAGAAGGTGGATCCCGCGGAGTTGCAAACTTCGGTTTCGGGCGGACGATCCCCGGGTGGACTTGCCTGACTAATGCCGCTGATGGTGGCTTAAGGGCGCCTCGCGGCCCGTCGAGTGCTCCTGCCAGGGCAGCTCGAAAAGATCGGACGGTATGCTTTGGCAAACCCGGAGGAAGTCGCCTTCGGGACCTCTCGTCAGAGGCGCGAAGCCGCCGTCAGCGCCCGCTCAAAACTCTGGAACAAACACCGCACTCGGGAACAGCACCAATCCACAGAAATATTTTGTTGGTATTCTTGTTGGTTGATATTGCGGCTCCGTGGTCTTCAACCATCTGAAAACAAAGGCATATTTCTCTTGTTTGGATTCCGCCTCTGGCACCAGCAATTTTCCCAGCCCATATCTACTCAGGTGATTTTTCCGCAGTTTCGTTGCGCAGCCTCGGAATCGGCGCCGGCTCTCCCACGCAAGCGGAATTGATTTGCTCTCATCTCGCCGATTGCGGATTCACTTTGCTTGGTGATCCCCTCTTCCTAGGGCAAACTCCCTGCCGGGCTTTCAGGAGGAGAAATGAGAGCACGCGCGGCGACGGTCGGTGACCTGGAAGACGTTTTCCATGACCTGTCCAAACGGATGTCGGACGAGTATGTGGCCGCCGGCAAGGACAGCAAGAGCGCCTACGACAATCTGATGATGAACCTGAAGGAGGGTCGGGCTCATGCCCTCGTCCAGGGCGACAAGGCCGTGGCGATCATCGCCTGGCACGAGCATGGCGATGCAGCCGATACGCTGTTTGCCGCGCAGGAGGACTTCTTCTCGGCGGCGACCGTCCGCTTCTGCAAGCGGCATATCCGTCATATCCAGGCACTCGCCGGCAATTTGCCCATACACTCGCGCAGCTGGCTGGACAGGCCGGATGCGGCAAGGTGGTTCAGGGTCATCGGGTATATCGAGCGCGGGCGCGAGGACGGCGCCACGCTGTTCGAACTGCCGCCGGCCCGCAACGGCTGATAAGGTCACGCCTGTCTCCTGCGGCGGCTTGCGCGATGCCGCGATTGGCGGGATGGTGCCGGACGGCCGCCGGGGCAATTCGGCGCTCCAACACTTGTTTTGCGCATGACCTTTCGAAACCCTTTTGGGATTTTCGGGCTCATCCGCGGGATTGGCATGTCTGCTGGAACACGAGATGCTGCGCGCTTGCTTGGCTCTTATCGCCATCGCTGCCCTGGCAACGCCATCCGAGGCCGGCGGGCTGCCCTCGCATCTTTTCGACCGCTCCGCTTTCGTGACAGCCTATCTCAGCGAATCTGATCAGGCGACTGCTTACACGACGGGCATGGCGCGCTACCGCCTGCAGCTCGCCGGGCGCGCCGACAAGACCGTTCTCGCAAGCCCTTTGGAGCCTCTGTCATTGCGGCCGGAGTTCCGGCAACGGACCTGGCGTTCGGCCGACGGCGGCCTGCTGCAAGGTTTTGCCGGCAAGGGCGGCTTCCGGTTTACAGTCGGGAACTGCCTTGCAAGCATCTGTACGGCCAACGAGTGCAGCGAGGCCGGCTGGCCGGTCTATGTCTGCAGCGACGGTCGTAAGCGCAAGATGTCCGTCAAGAGCCTCGTAACCGCGACTTTCGGGGGCGTCGTCTACAGGCGGCTGAGCGCGCCAAAGGAGTGACGTCTCGCATCCGGGTTCACCCGTCTGCAGTGCAACCGGTGAGCCGGGTTGCGCCGACGTCGGTCGACGTGGCATGCGTCGAGCTGTCTAACCGAAAGCAAAGCGTTGGCGCATCCCTCCGACAGACAAGCCCCCACCTCCAAGGCCAGCCTCAGCCGCGCCCTGTCGAAGCTTGGATTCTGCTCGCGCACGCAGGCCGAGCGTCTTGTCGCCGAGGGGCGCGTGCAGGTTGGCGGCAAGGTGGCGCGCGACCCTTCGATGTGGATCGATCTCGAACGCGACCGCATATCGGTCGACGGCGAGCGCATCGCCGCCGAGCGCAAGGTCTATCTGATGATCAACAAGCCGCGCGGGCTGGTCACCACGCGCGACGACCCCGAGGGCCGCGGCACGGTGTATGACTGTCTCGAAGGATTGGACCTGCCCTTCGTGTCGCCGGTTGGCCGTCTCGACAAGGCGAGCGAAGGCATGCTGCTGATGAGCAACGACACGCGCTGGGCCAACGCCCTGCTCGACCCCGCCTCGCATGTCGCCAAGACCTATCATGTGCAGATCGCATCCGCGCCCGACGACGCGATGCTCGTGCGCTTCCGGCAGGGAGCGGTCGTCGACGGCGAATTGCTCACCGCAAGCTCGATCGAGCCGCTGCGCAGCGGCGGGCGCACGGCGTGGCTGGAGATCGTGCTCGACGAAGGACGGAACCGCCAAATCCGCCGGCTGCTCGGCGCGTTCGACATAGAGGTGCTGAGGCTGGTACGGGTGGCGATCGGCCGCCTTCAGCTTGGCGACCTCGCCAAGGGCAAAGCGCGGCATCTGACGGCTGAAGAGTTGGCGGTTCTTGCGACGTAAGGGATCACCGCGGGACTACACTAGCTCTGGTTCCACCTGCGGATGACCGGCTCGGTCAGGTCGTGCTCGTAGCCGAAGATGCTGAGGCTTGCTGTGTCGAGCACGAACAGCGCGCCGCCCTGCGGCGGCAGGTCGACCCAGCGAGCGGCCAGCACACGCAGGAAATGCGCGCTGGAAAACAGCAGCACATTGCCGCCGACGGCACGAAGCCCGGCAATGATGGCGTCGGCACGGGCGCCGACATCGGCAGCCGTCTCGCCGCCCGGGCAGCCGTCGCGAAAGAGCTGCCAGCCGGGGCGCCCGGCAAGGATCTCCTTGGTCGTCACGCCTTCATAGGCGCCATAGTCCCATTCCTGCAGGTCAGGCTTCTTCACCGCGCGCTCGCCGTAGCCGGCGAGCCGACAGGTATCGAAGGCGCGTTGCGACGGGCTGGACCAGACGGCCTGGAAGGTCAGGCCCTTCAGCCGGTCCGCAACGCCGCGAGCGGCTTCCTCGCCTTTCGCGGTCAGCGGAATGTCGGTGCGGCCGGTGTGCTTGCCTGACGCGCTCCACTCCGTCTCTCCATGACGGACCAGGTAGATTTCAGGAAACGCGCTGCTCATTCGCCGGCCTCGGGTTGAATGGTTGTCTAGGCCGGGAAGCGGCCGCCGTCACCCTAGAGCATGATGCCGAAAAGTGCGAAGCGGTTTTCGGGTGACACCATGCTCTATCTCTTTGATTTAGAGCCGGATTCAGATTTCAGGTCGACTCGACCTGAAATCATCCGGCTCTATGCGGCGCCCCGCAAAAAAGAGCAGGCCGTGGCGGAGCCACGGCCTGTTGCGGGTCGAGGCGCGCCTGATGGGATCAGGCAGGCTGCAGGCCGGGCAGCGAAAGATCGGCCTCTTCCGGCAGGCTGCCGGCCATGGCGGCGGCGAATTGCTTCTGGTCGAGTTCGCCTTCCCAGCGCGCCACGACGATGGTCGCCACCGCATTGCCGACGAAATTGGTGAGCGCCCGGCATTCCGACATGAAGCGGTCGACGCCCAGGATCAGCGCCATGCCGGCAACCGGAACCGAAGGCACGACCGAGAGCGTGGCGGCCAAGGTGATGAAGCCCGCGCCGGTGATGCCGGCGGCGCCCTTGGAGCTCAGCATGGCGACCAGCAGCAGCAGGATCTGGTCGCTCAAGGTTAGCGGCGTATCGGTCGCCTGGGCGATGAACAGTGCTGCCAGCGTCATGTAGATATTGG
>JBFLWR010000189.1:0-8071 GCA_040755925.1 Pseudomonadota bacterium | reverse complement strand
GGTTGACCGACCTCTCGTCGCGGCTGTTCTCGACCAAGCCGACGCTGACCGCGGTCGGCCCCGTGGGCACGCTGGCGCCCTACGAGGCGATCCTCGAATCGCTTGCAGGCCCGCAGACGACGGCCCGCAGGCTCGCCGTCTGATCCAGACCACGCACTGTGTTCGCGCTCCCTTTCTTTCGCCGCGACCTGCCGGCGCTGAAGGGTGAAAAGGTCACGCTGCGCGTCCCGCTGACCAATGATTACCGCGAGTGGTCGACGGTTCGCGGTGAAAGCCGCGCCTTCCTGGAGCCTTGGGAGCCGCGCTGGCAGCCCGACGAGCTCGACCGCGCCGCCTGGCGGCTGCGCATCAGCCGCTACCGCGAGGACTACGCGCAAGGCACGGCCATCGCCTTCTTCATCTTCGAGAAGTCGAGCGGCAGGCTCGCAGGCGGCATCACGCTCGGCAACATCCGCTATGGCGTCGCGCAAAGCGGCCATATCGGCTACTGGATCGGCGAGCGTTTCGGTGGGCGGGGACTGATGACCGAAGCGGTCAAGCTGGTGTCACGCTTTGCCTTCGATACGCTGAGGTTGCACAGGATCGAAGCTGCCTGTATTCCCGAAAACGCCCGGTCGATCCGCGTGCTTGAAAAAGCCGGATTCCGGCGCGAAGGACTTCTGCGATCCTATCTCAGGATCAATGGCATCTGGCAGGATCACTACCTCTACGCCCGGATCGCGGACGATCCGCCGGGCGATGGAACGAAGGGCTGACTGTGACGAATTTTTCGCGAATCGCGTCGCTGTTCGCCCTCATCCTGACGGCCGTCGTCACGCTTTCGGCGGTAGCTCCCGCGCTTGCCGTCGAGCCGATCAAGATCGCGCGCGACGACAAGGCGCTCGACCTTTCCCGCGCCGTGGAAATCTACCGGAACCAGGGCGAGCATTTCCAGGTTTCGACCGCACCTGGTCCCGACGGCATCGTGCGGCGCATCGAGGTCGAGGCCAATGACGCACGCTCGACCGGCGACTGGGCGGTGTTCGCGCTCGCCAACTCGACCGACCAGCAGCTCGACCGGCTGATCGTGGCGCCGCATTTCCGCCTGGTGAATTCTGGCATTTTCTGGCCGGACCTCGGCTCGACCCGCATCGCGGCGATCACGCCCAGCGAAGGCTTCGCGCTCGACCGCCAGACCAGTCCCGACGCCGACGTCTTCCGGGTGACGCTGAACCCCGGGACCGTGGTGACGTTCATCGCCGAGCTTGCCTCGCCGAAGCTGCCACAGGTCTATCTGTGGGAGCCTGAATCCTACAAGGACTCGGTCAATTCCTACACGCTGTTCCGCGGCATCGTCATCGGCATCGCGGGCCTGCTGGCGCTGTTCCTGACGATCCTGTTCGTCGTCAAGGGAACCTCGATGTTCCCCGCCACCGCCGCGCTTGCCTGGGCGGTGCTTGCCTATATCTGCGTCGATTTCGGCTTCCTCAACAAGATCATCGAGATATCGCCCGTCAACGAGCAGATGTGGCGGGCCGGCTCGGAAGTGGCCTTGGCCGCCACCTTCGTCGTCTTCCTCTTCGCCTATCTCAACCTGAACCGATGGCACGGCCATTTCAGCTATGGCGCGCTGGTCTGGATCCTCGGACTGCTGCTGATTGCCGGCGTCGCCATCGTCGATCCGGCGGTCGCGGCGGGCATCGCGCGCATCTCCTTTGCCGCCACCGCGCTCACCGGGCTCGGCCTTATCGTCTTCCTCGGCATTCGCGGGTATGACCGCGCGATCATGCTGGTGCCCAGCTGGGTGATGGTGCTGCTTTGGCTATGCGGCTCCTGGATGGCGATCACCGGTATGCTCGACAACGACATCGCCCAGCCGGCGCTTGGCGGCGGGCTGATCCTCATCATCCTCCTGATCGGGTTCACGGTCATGCAGCACGCCTTTGCCGGCGGCGCGCTGCACCAGGGCCTGTTCTCGGACCTCGAACGGCAGGCGCTGGCGGTTGCCGGGTCGGGCGATACCGTGTGGGACTGGGACGTTCTGCGCGACCGCGTGGTGACCAAGCCCGATGTCAGCCTGCAGCTCGGCCTCGCCCCCAACAGCCTTGGCGGGGCGGCCCGCAACTGGCTGCCGGTGCTGCATGCCGACGACCGCGACACGTTCCGCACCACGCTCGACGTGGTGCTGGAGCACCGACGCGGCCGTGTCGCGCAAAACTTCCGCCTGCGCGGCGCCGACGGGCATTATCACTGGTTTGCGCTGCGCGCCCGGCCGGTCATCGGATCGGACGGTGAGGTGATCCGCTGCGTCGGCACCATGGTCGACGTGACCGAGCAGAAGAAGTCCGAGGAAAGGCTGCTGCACGACGCCGTGCACGACAACCTCACCGGCCTGCCGAACCGCGAGCTGTTCATGAACCGGCTGGAGGCGATCATCTCGATCGCCCGCACCGAGGACAAGGTGCGCCCGACCGTCTTCGTCATCGACATCGACCGCTTCAAGCAGGTCAATGACGGCCTCGGCATCTCGGCCGGCGACACCATCCTGCTGACCATCGCGCGCCGGCTGCACCGGCTGTTGAAACCCAAGGATTCGCTGTCGCGCTTCGCCGGCGATCAGTTCGGGCTGATGCTGCTGTCGGAACAGGATCCAGCCCGCATCGCCGCCGTAGCCGACGCCATCAAGCACGCCATCAACAATCCGATCACCTTCGCCAAGCGCGAGATCGTGCTCACCGCTTCGATCGGCCTTATCACCTGGACGACGGCGCAAACCTCGGCCGAGGACATGGTCAAGGACGCCGAGCTCGCCATGCACCAGGCAAAGCGCTTCGGCGGCGACAGGATCGAGCCGTTCCGCCCGGCGTTCCGCACCGTCGGCACCGACCGCCTTCAGTTCGAATCCGACCTTCGCCGCGCCATCGAGCGGCGCGAGTTCACGCTCGCCTACCAGCCGATCGTGCGCCTGGAGGACGGCACCGTCGCCGGTTTCGAGGCGCTGCTGCGCTGGGACCATCCGCGACGCGGCATGATCCCGCCGGCGGACTTCATCCCTGTAGCGGAAAATTGCGGGCTGATCGTGCAGCTCGGCCTGTTCGCCATGCAGCAGGCGGCGGAGGATCTGGCAACCTGGCAGAAGCAGATCGGCGATGCGCCGCTGTCCGTTTCGGTGAACCTCTCCAGCCGTCAGTTGATCCGTCGCGACCTGGTCAGCGACGTCCGCTCGGTCATCGCGCGCGCCAATCTGAAGCCGCGCTGCTTCCGGCTGGAACTCACCGAATCTCTGGTGATGGACAATCCCGAGCAGACGGCCCATGTGCTGACCAAGCTGAAGCAGCTCGGCATCGGACTGTCGCTGGACGATTTCGGCACGGGCTATTCATCGCTCTCCTACCTGACCCGCTTCCCCTTCGACACGATCAAGATCGACAAGAGCTTCGTCGACGACGCGACGCCGAAACGGGCGGTGCTGCTCAAATCCATGGTCAACATGGCTCATGAGCTCGGCCTGTCGGTGGTTGCCGAGGGCATCTCGGATGAGAGCGACGCGCTGGAGCTGCGCCAGATGGGCTGCGAATATGTCCAGAGCTTCATGTTCGGCGCGCCCATGCCGGGCGACCAGGTGCTGAAGACGCTGAGGGAACAGTATCCGTTGACGCAGGCTTAGAGGCCGTTTGGAAACTCCACTCCTGCGGCCATCTGGCGGCGCTTTCTGCGCTTCCGGTGCTCACGTACTTTAAGTACGCTCCGCTCCGGTTCTCGAAATCGCCACCATATGACTCCCATGAGCGAGTTTCGAAACGGCCTCTGCGTCGGCTCGAAAGTTACGCGTGTCCGGCGGCGGCGCTCAGATGTGCGAGATCGATGCCGATGGAGGCCAGGATGCGGTCGTATTTGCGATCGAGGTCGGCGTCGAACAGAAGCTCGGGCGTCGCCGGGCAGGTCAACCAGCCATTCTCGGCGATCTCGGTTTCGAGCTGGCCGGCGCCCCAGCCGGAATAGCCGAGCGCCATCAGCGCATGACGCGGGCCGCGCCCCGTCGAGATGGCGCGCAGGATGTCGACGGTGGCGGTGAGGCAGATGTCGTCGGAAACGTTGAGCGAGGATTCGACGCGGTAGTCGCCGGAATGCAGCACGAAGCCGCGGCTGCGGTCCACCGGACCTCCGTTGCGCACGACGAAATCGCGGGTATGCGCCGGCAGGCGGATCGCTTCCTGCTCGTTCATGATGCCGAGCTGCACCAGAAGGTCTGGAAACAGCATCTGTTGCGTCTGGTTGATGATCAGCCCCATCGCGCCTTCGTCGCTGTGGGCGCAGATGTAGATGACCGAGCGCGTGAAGCGGTCGTCCTTCATGCCGGGCATGGCAATCAGGAACTGATCGTCGAGGAAGCCGCGTCCGGCGGCCGCCTTCTTGTGGCGCAACAAATCCATGTCGAGAGCGTAACGCGTTTCCGCGACGCCGGAAAGATGTCGCGGGTGCGCGATGTCACGCAAATATGATACCGGCAAGGTCATGAAAACATTGCGCCGCCAAGAACCCACGCTCAAATCACCGCCATGCAACATCTGAAGATACTGGCGCTCGGCGCCGTCCTTGGGTTGGGCGCCGGTCTTCCGGCCGAGGCTTCCTCGTCCGACTGGTACAACAGCGAAGGCGGCAAGGTGCGGCTGGTGACCAGCGGCAAGGCCGACGATGCAGGCAAGATCCACGGCGTGCTCGACATTGCGCTGAAACCCGGCTGGAAGACCTATTGGCGTGATCCCGGCGATGCCGGCGTGCCGCCGCAGCTCGATATCTCGGGCAGCACCAACATCGCCGATGCCCGGCTGTCGTTTCCGGCGCCGCGGCGGCACGACGACGGCTATGGCAAATGGGCCGGCTACGACCGGCCGGTCTCGCTGCCGGTGACCTTCACGCTGGCGACGCCCAACCAGCCGGCCAGCATCGACGCCAACATTTTCCTCGGCATTTGCGAAACGATCTGTATTCCGGTGCAGACCCGCCTCAGCGTCAATCCCGCTTCCGACCCGGACAACGCCACGGATGCCGCGCTGGTCAAGACGGCGCTGGCGACGCTCCCCTCCCCCGCAACGGCGGATTTCGGGATCCGCGTGCTGCCTGGCGACCACGAGACGCTGGTCGTCGAAGCGCATTCGCCGGGCGATCCGGAGTCCGTCGACTTCTTCGTCGCCGGCGAGCACGACTACATGTTCGGCGCGCCGGTGCGCAGCGAGAAGGACGGCAAGCTGGTGTTCAGCGTGCCGATCCTCGACCGGCCGGCGGCCGCCCCGACGGATGGCGGGCTCTACTATACGCTGACCAGCGCCGAAGGCGCGGTCGACGGGTTGCTGCCTTTCCCTTGATCCAGCCCTGGTGAAAGGTTGCGGGACGCCGCCCAGTCCGATATCGCAGTCATCGACCGTCCCCTATCCCGAGCGAGGATCCCCATGACCATTTCGGTTGGCGAAAAACTGCCCGACGCGACCTTCAAGATGATGACCGCCGATGGCGTGAAGCCGATCACGGGCGCCGAGATTTTTGGCGGCAAGAAGGTGGTGCTGTTCGGCGTTCCCGGCGCCTTCACGCCGACTTGCAGCAACAACCACCTGCCCGGCTATCTCGAGAACCATGACGCCATCCTGGCCCGCGGCGTCGACACCATCGCGGTCGTCTCGGTCAATGACGTCCATGTCATGGGCGCGTGGGCGCGCTTCAGCGGCGGCGAAGGCAAGATCCTCTATCTCGCCGACGGCAGCGGCGACTTCGCCAAGTCGGTCGGGCTCGACAACGACCTTTCCGCAAACGGCATGGGCCTGCGCTCGAAGCGCTTTTCGATGATCGTCGACGACGGCAAGGTCGTGGCGCTCAATATCGAGACCAAGCCCGGCGTCGACGAGAGCGGCGCCGCCAAGATCCTCGAACAGCTTTAGATCAGGATCACGTTTCGTTGACCCGCCACCCTGATCTCACTTTTTGTTGGAGCATGATCTTGTCCGAAAACCGGTTCCCTTTTTTCGGGATCATACTCTGATGCTCGACATCGTCTGGCGCGCGGTTGCGATCGGCATCGGCGCCACGGTGTTCATGGACGTCTGGGCGATCCTTCTCAACAAGGTGTTCGGCCTGCCCCGGCCCAATTGGGGACTGGTCGGACGCTGGGTCCGGCACTTGCCCGGGAAGGTCTTCCACGACGACATCAGCAAGGCCACGCCTTACGCCCATGAAGAAGCGCTAGGCTGGGTTTTCCATTATCTCGTCGGCATCGCCTACGGCATCATCCTGGTCCTGCTGACCGGGGCAGGATGGCTGGCCGAGCCGACCTTCCTGCCGGCCTTCATCCTCGGCATCGTCACAGTCGGAGCCGGCTGGTTCCTGCTCGCGCCGGGCATGGGCGCCGGCTGGGCGGCGTCGAAGCTGCCCAATCCGATGAAGGTGCGCGCGCTCAACCTCGTGGCGCACACTGTGTTCGCGCTCGGCATGTTCTCAACGGCGCTGCTGATCCGTTAGCCCGTCAGTAGCTCTGCGTTGAGCGGCGGGGCGCAGGCTTCCTGGCCGGGGCGTTGCCCGGCTTCGGCGCAGCCGCTACCGGCGAGGACCTCACGGAATTCGGTTTGAACGGCGCCATGCCTTGCCTTGCCAGCTCATCGGCGCGCTCGTTCTCGGGGTGGCCGGCATGGCCTTTGACCCAATTCCAGGTGACCTTGTGGCGCCTGTTGGCCTCGTCGAGCTGCTGCCAGAGCTCGCCATTCTTCACCGGCTTCTTATCGGCGGTCTTCCAGCCGTTCTTCTTCCAGCCATGGATCCATTTGGAAATGCCGTCCATGACGTATTTGCTGTCGGTGTGCAGCTCGACGGCGCAAGGCTCCTTCAGGGCGTTCAGCGCCGAGATGGCGGCCAGCAGTTCCATGCGGTTGTTGGTCGTCTCGGCCTCGCCACCCGACAATTCCTTGGTCTTGCCGTTGAACCGCAGGATGGCGCCCCAGCCGCCCGGCCCGGGATTGCCCGAGCAGGCGCCGTCGGTGAAGATTTCAACCTGCTTGGTCATGTCAGCCCGTATTCGGATGGCGATCTGATCGCGCGATGGAATCGCATGCGGCGGATATATTCGGTCGGATCGCGCTTCATCACCAGGCCGCCGTCGGGAATCGTCAGCCAGTCGTAGAGCCGGGTCAGCATGAAGCGCAGCGCCGAGCCGCGCGCCAGCATCGGCAACGCCGCCTTCTCGTCGCCTTGCAGCGGTCGCACCGACTGGTAACCGGCAAGCAGCGCCGCGCCCTTGGTGAGGTTGAAGGAAAAATCCTTCTCGAAACACCAGGCGTTGAGGCAGGTGGCGACGTCATAGGCATAGAGGTCGTCGCAGGCGAAATAGAAGTCGATCAGCCCCGACAGCTTCTCGCCGAGGAAGAAGACGTTATCCGGGAACAGATCGGCGTGGATGATGCCTTGCGGCAGGCCCGTTGGCCAATTGCGCTCGAAGTCGATGAAGTCGGCGTCGACCTCCGCCGCCAGCCCTTGTTCCACTTCGTCTGCGCGGTTGCGCGACGCGGCCCAGAGCTTGCGCCAGCCGTCGATGGCGAGCGCGTTCGGCCGCTCCATCGGAAAGTCCCTGCCGGCCAGATGCAGTTCGGCCAGCGCCTTGCCGACCTCGCCGCAATGCGCCGCCGTCGGGCGCCTGAGCGACAGGCCCTCGAGGAAGGTGATGATGACGGCGGGGCGGCCGGCGAGCGTGCCGATGACCGCGCCATCATGCGCGGTAACCGGAAGCGGGCAGGAGATGCCCTTCCTGGCAAGGTGGCCCATCAGGCCCAGGAAGAACGGCAGGTCGGCCTTGTCGACGCGCTTCTCGTAGAGCGTCAGTATGTAGGAACCGGTCGAGGCATGGACGAGGAAATTCGAGTTCTCGGTGCCTTCGGCGATGCCCTTGTAGGACAGCAATTCGCCGACCGGATAGGATTTCAGGAACGCGGTGAGCTCGCCTTCGTTGACGTCGGTATAGACAGCCATGCTGCTCACGCGGCTCCGTTGACGAAGGCCATGTCGGCCGCCGTCAGTTCGACATCGCGCAATACCCGCATCACCGGAAAATCCT
>JBFLWR010000188.1:0-13554 GCA_040755925.1 Pseudomonadota bacterium | reverse complement strand
GATAGCCACGTCCACCAGCCCGGTGTTGATGTTGTCGACGATGCTGGTCGGAGCATCGAAGGCGACCACCTTGACGATGCCCGTCTGCCCGGCCTGCTTGACGCCGTTGGCGGCGCCCAGCGCCGAGAAGAGGTTGGCGCCGAACACGCCGACCAGGTCGGGATTGCGCGCGAACACCGCCTGCAGCTGCGAGGCCGCCTTGTTGGCGTCGTCGTCGTTGAACTGGGTTTCCAGCACGGTGATGCCGGAGTGCTTGGCCATCTCCTTCTTGAAGCCTTCCTCGCGCTGGTCGGTCGTCGAGACGCCCGGCTTGACGTTCGAGACATAGACCTTGCCCTTGTCGCCAATGGCGGTGGCAAGAGCGCGCGCGGCGATCTCGCCGCCCAGCACATTGTCGGAGGCGATATAGGCCAGCGGGAAATCGGCGTCTCCGGCGCCGGTCTGGTAAGCACCGGTGCCGATGAAGGTGTCGACGGTGATCACCGGAATACCGGCGTCATTGGCCTTGCGCAGCGGCTCGATCAACTGGACCTTGTCTGTCGGCGCGATCAGGATCGCGTCCGGCTTCTTGGCGATGACGGCGTCGAGCACGGGAACCTGGGTGACCGGGTTGAAATCCGGTGCGCCCTGGAACACCAGGTTCACGCCGAGCGCGTCGGCCGCGGCCTGCGCGCCCTTGCGCATGGTGATGTAGAAGCCGTCGGTGGTCAGGCCCGGAATGAGCGCGATGGTGAATTTCTTGTCTTCGGCGTGAGCGGGCGCGATCAACGCCGATGCCGAGATGGCAAGCGCCGCGAGCGCGGCAGCAATCTTGTTCATGAACTCCTCCTCATTGTGGTCGGCGGATTCGCCGTTGCAAGTGACATCGGGATGGCCGCTGATCCACTCAGGATGCCGACGGCCGGAAACACCTGTCTGCTTTCTTAGGCGGCTTTCCTCCCAAGCGCCCTTCGATCGATATATCAGCCCGGTTGGGGCCGATCGGTACGTTGGTCGCGGCCTCGTTTGCTGGCCTCCGCCAGGTCCGAGCAACCGCGTCGCCCAGGTTCATCCACACCGGGCGCCCAGACTTGTAACACTTTGCAGAAATAAATTGCAACTCGGTTTTCCGAGGTCGCGGCGACAGCCTTTTGCATCGGCAGCATCGACCTGCTCCAAGAGCCCCGGCGGACTATCGCGCCGAGCTTGCGGCGACACAACCGATTTCACGCCGGTTGCCTGCCGCACGAAGGGCTGTCGGATCCTGCTTAGCGGCGCGGCAGGATGTCGATGATGGCCTGCGCCGTGTTCGTATCCGTAACCAGGGCGTTGATCAGACCGGCGCGAACGGCGCCGATGATCGCTCTCGCCTTCTCGGGAGAAGCCGCGATGCCGATCACGAGCCGTGTGGCCCGAAGTTGAGCCGGCGACATGGCAATCATCCGGCTCTCGCCTTCCCATGAGATGAGCGTGCCTTCGACGTCGAAATAATGCCGGAGCACATCGCCGGCCGCGTGAACCAGCGCCTGCTCGCTCGGCGTGGCCGCGCTCGCCTCCGGCGCGTTGATGGCGTGCGGCAGGCCGACGCCGACGATCGCGACGTCGGTCCGATCCCAAAGCGCCACGGCGTCGCGGATGGCTGCGTCGCCGAGAAAGACCTGGCGCAGCTCGCTGGATGGCAGATAGGGCGCATGGATGAAATGCGGCGTTCCGCCAAGCTCCTCGGCCGCCAGCCGCACGAACTCGTTGATCTGGAAATGCGCGGCGTGCTGCTGCATGCCGCCGGTGGCGGCGACTGTCATCACCCCGGGAATGCGCGGCAGGCCCGCCCGGATCGCCTCGCGCACGGCTCGCCCCCAGCCGATGGCCACCACCGAACCGGCCGCCAGTTGCGCCTGCTTGAGCAGGCCGCCGAGCGGCGCGGCCAGCGCCGTCAACGCGCCAGCCGATGGCGTCTCGATCACCGCGGCTTCACGAAGCCCCAGTCCATCGATCAACTGTCTGGTGATGTCCTCCGGCGTTGCAAGATCGATGACCTCGATCCTGACGATCCCCTCGGCTCGCGCCCGCTGCAGCAGGCGCGAGATCGTCGCCGTCGAGACGCCGAGCTGCCGCGCGATGTCGACCTGCGACATCTCCGACACGTAGTGCAGCTTGGCGACCGTGTGGAGCATCGTGCGAGAAGCGGTCGCATCCTGGATGGGAGGCACAGACAGCTTGCAATTCCTTTCAGCAACGTGTTACAGAACATGCCGACGGGAGTTATCGCGCAAATTTCGCGGACTCGCAACGTAGCTCGGCAACGTAGGCGGGGCCTCTCCCTTCGAGGTCGATAACGCGCCAAAGCGACAAGATTTTCCCCGCCGGCGAGGATGGGAAACGGAGCATTCTCGTCCTCGCAGTATATCCGCGTCCGGCAATCGGGCGCCAACCCGGATGGAAGAACCATGGCAAAGATGACCACCTCCGAATTGCGCGGCTACCAGCAGATCTGCGGACCGGACGGGGCCATAATGGCCATCGCCTGCGACCAGCGCGGCGGCATGCGCACCTTGCTGGCGTCGGATCCGGCCGAACAGGCCAGGATCACCAACGACATGCTGGGCGACACCAAGTCCGACATCACCAGATACCTCGCCAGCGAGGCGTCCTGCGTGCTGCTCGACCCGCTCTGCGCGGTGCCGCGCGTCGTCGACGAGGGTGTGCTCAACCGCGATACCGCGCTCCTCATCGGGCTCGATGCCTCGGGCTACGATGTCTCGCCGGAAGGCTATCGCCTGTCGCGCCTCGTTCCCGGCATCGACGCGCGTCGCGTGCGTGAGCTTGGCGGCACCGGCGGCAAGATCATGGTCTATCTCAGGGCCGACCGGCCCGAGGCGAACGGGCACAACATCGCCATTCTCAAGCAATGCATCGCCGACTTCGCCAGGGAAGACCTTCTGCTCGTCGTCGAGTTCCTGACCTACCAGCTGGAGGGCGAAAGCGCGGAGGACTATGCCGCCAGGGTTCCCTCGCTGGTCGAGGAAGGCACGCGCATTTCGCTGGATTGCGGGGCGAAGGTGCTCAAGCTTCCCTATCCGGGCACGCCGGAGGCCTGCGCCAGGATCACCAGTCTTGCCGGCGATGTGCCGTGGGCGGTGCTGTCGGCCGGCGTCAACCACGCCACATTCCTCGGCCAGGTCGAGATCGCCATGAAGAACGGCGCCTCGGGCGTGATCGCGGGCCGTTCGCTGTGGAAGGATTGCATCTCGCTCGATCGTGACGTCCAGCGCGAAAGGCTGCGGACCGTCGCCGTCGCGAGGCTGCGCGAGATCCAGGCGGTGATCGGCAACTACAGCCACAAGGCTGCCTGATTCAGGTGAGGCCGGCCTGCAAACGCCGGTTTCCTGCGCTTCCGGTGCTCACCTACTTTAAGTACGCTCCGCTCCGGTTCTCGAAAACCGCCGTTTTCGGCTCGGCCTGACCTGAATCGCAGGTTGGAGCCAGACAATACGGGACATCATGCCACACAGGTCGATGGCCATAGGGATCGATATCGGCGGCACCAATCTGCGTGCCGCCGTGATCACAGGCTCGGGTGAAATCCTCAGGCGCGTGTCCGAGAAGAGCGCGCCCGATCCGGAACTGGTGCTCGGCCGGATCGCCGATATGGTGCGCCGGCTGGACAGGCCAGAGGTGGCGGCCATCGGTGTCGGCGTGCCCGGGCGTGTCGATGCCCGGCATCGCGCTGTTCTGTCAGGCGGCTATGTCGACCTTGCCTCCATCGCGTTGGCGCCGCGCCTGGAGAGCATGACCGGCAAGCCCGTCGTCATCGACAATGATTGCAACATGGCGCTGGTCGCGGAAATGGCCTTGGGCGCGGCAACCGGCTGCGGCAACGTCGTGATGTTCACCATCGGCACCGGCATCGGCGGCGCGGTCGCGGAAGGCGGACGCATCGTGCGCGGCAGGGCGACGGCGGGTCAGCTCGGCCACATCGGCGTCGATCCTGGCGGCGAGGCCTGCAAGTGCGGCCGGCGCGGTTGCGTCGAGACCACGAGTTCGGGAACGGCGCTCGGCGGCCATATCGCCCGCGCCGGCCTCGGGTCCGACATCGGGGTCGACGCGCTCTTTGCCGGCGCGGCTTGCGGCGACGCGACGGCGCGAGGCGTATTGGACGCCTGGGCAAGACCGCTGCGTGCCGCGATCGATACGGCGGTCGCGATGTTCAGCCCGGATCTGGTGCTGCTGGGCGGTGGCCTCGGCCAGGCGGCGCACAGGGCGCTTGCGGAAATCCCGGCCGAGGCGCCATGGTACCAGGCGCCAGTTCAGGCGGCCCGGCTCGGCGACGACGCAGGTGTCATCGGCGCCGGTCTGCAAGCACTTGCCATGCCGGCCCCCACGGCTTCGGCCGGCGGCCGACGCGCGGTGCTGGTCAATGGCATCCCGGCTTCGGGCAAGAGCACTGTCGCGCGCTTCATCTCGCAGCACATGGGCTGGCCACAGCTCGCGCTGGACACCGTCAAGAACCCGTTCCTCGAAGCCCTTGGCGGCGCCGACCGCGAGTTCAACCGCACCCTTGGCCGCGCCAGCTACGCCGCCATCTGGTCGATCGTCGGCGAGGCTCCGGCGGGCGCCACCTTCGTCGTCGATGCCTGGTTCGGCTTCCAGCCGCGCGAGCTGCTCGAGGATCATCTGCGTCGTGCCGGAATCGGGCAGACCGCCGAGATCTGGTGCCACGCGCCGGGCGAGGTGCTGGCCGAACGCTACCGCGCCCGCCTGGACCAGCGTCCGGCCGGACATCCGGGCGCGGCCTACATCCCCGAACTGGTCGAATTGGCCAGGCGCGCCGAACCGCTCAGGCGCGGTCCGTTGTTCGACGTCGACACGACGAAGCCTGTCGATTTCGATGCGATCGCCGCCTGGCTGCGCGCCGTGATGCCGGACTAGAGCCGCGGCGGCTCCGCCCTTCGCTTGGCATCGAACCCGTCAAGGTCTAGCCTCGCCTCCATCCAAGGGAGAGCGAAATGACGTCGATTTTCACCGTTCATGCGGCCTCGGGCTATGAGCAACTCATGGGCCGGTGGAGCCGGCGGCTGGCGCCGCTCTTCATCGACTTTGCCGGTCTGGCAAGCAACGAAAAGATCCTCGACGTCGGCTGCGGCACGGGCAGCCTGACCTTCGAGCTGGCGAAATCCGCCGATCTCGCTCAAATCCAGGCCATCGACTTCTCGCCCGTCTTCGTCGAGGCGGCAAGGCAGCGCAACACCGATCCGCGCGTCACTTTCCAGCAGGCCGACGCCACGGCGCTGCCTTTTGCCGACAATGCTTTCGATCGCGCGCTGGCGCTGCTCGTTCTCCATTTCGTGCCGGAGACGGGCAAGGCGGTGGCCGAGATGCGCCGCGTGGTGCGGCCGGGCGGTGTGGTCGCCGCCGTGGTGTGGGATCATTACGGCGGCATGCCAAGCTTCCGCATGATGGTCGACACGGTGGCGGCGCTTGGCGAAAGCGGGCGCCAGCTGCGCACGCGCTATTGCTTTCAGCCGATGATGCAGCCGGGTGAAATGAAGCGGACTTTTGTGGATCAGGGCCTGGACGACGTAACCGAAACCGAGCTGATGGTGCGCATGGATTACGACGACTTCGACGACTACTGGGCGCCGATCGCCGCCGGCGAAGGTCCGCTCGGAAAGTACATGACGACGCTCGATGCGGCAGAGCGATTGCGCGTCGAGGCCGCTGTCCGCGATGCCTATCAGGCCGGCCGTCCCGACGGTCCCAGGTCGTTCGCCAACGTCGCCTGGGCCTGCCGGGGCATCGTGCCTTGATTCCACGGATAGCGCGAACCGGTTTTGCGTTCCGCAATTGCGGAAACAAACGTTCAGCATGACCTCAACTGCTGGCGCACCGCGTCGCGAAAACTCCGGAAACTGGGGAATCCGAGAAGCGCCAGCAGCCTGATCAGCGTCGTGGTGGAAAGGCCGGTCGCCTCGGCCATGCCGGCCGCCGTCATGAAGGCGGCGTCGGCCCATCGACAGCGCAGGAAATCGCCGAGCGCGGGATGCTTGGCGACGAGTTTCGGCTCGCAGGCCAGCGCCGCGACCAGCGATGGTGGCGGTACCGGTCTCGCCGACCGTGTCGGCGTCGGCCGGCGGAAGGCCGGCTTGGGCGTGGGCAACTCGACATGCGCCATCGGTCGTACCAACGCGCCCTAGGCCAGGTTGATGGCGACGTTGCGCAGCAGCGCCACGGATTTGCGCATGCCCTCCATCGGCGACAGCATCATGTCCTCATGCTCGATGGAGAGCACGTCGTCATAGCCGGCCTGTTTCAGCGCCGTGCAGAACTGCCGCCACCAGGTCTCGCCGTGGCCATAGCCCAGCGTGATGTAGTTCCATGCCCGGTCGGCATAGTGGTTTGGCGGGCGCGCATCGAGCACGCCGTCGATGGCCGCCGGTATAGGCTCGACACGTGTGTCCTTGGCGTGAACATAGTAGATGGCCGAGCCAAGCTTGCGCACGGCGGCGATCGGATCGGCGCCCATCCACATCGGATGGCTTGGATCGTAGTTCGCGCCGACCGTCTCGCCGACGGCGTCACGAAGGCGGAACAGCGTCTGGACATTGTACACGGCCTGGTGACCGTGCAGCTCCAGGCACAATTTGCGAATGCCGAGATTGTTCGAAAACGTCACCAGGTCGCGCCAGTACGGAATGATGCAATCGTCCCACTGGTAGCGCTGGATGTCAGCGCATTCGGGCGGCCAGTCGGTGATGATCCAGTTGGGATTGGCGTCCCCCGGCCCGCCAGGCAGCCCGGACATCATCACCACGCGATCGATCCCCATCAGGTTCGCCAGCCGGATCGTGTCCTCGGTCACCTGACGGTGCTTCTTGCCCTGCGGCCCCGGATGCAGCGGATTGCCCGAGCAATTGAGCGCGGCGATCGTCAGCCCGTGGTCACGGACCTTGGCGACGAATTCCGCGCGGGCAACCGCACTGCCCAGCATGGCCGCAAGATCGATATGCGGCGCGGACGACCAGTTGCCGCAGGCGAATTCCAGTGTCTCCAGCCCGAGCTCGGCCGAGGCGCGCAGCATCTCGTCAAAGGACAGGTTGCCCAGGCTGTCGGTGATCATGCCAATCTTCATTTGGGAACTCCCGGTTGACTTCAGACCATCCGCTCACAGCTTCACGGGCTCGAACTTGCCGGACCTCGCGGAGACAAGCGCCGCCTCGCAAAGGATCATTGCCTTGCGGCCGTCGCTGGCGGTGACGGCCGGCTTCCTGCCTGTTTCGACGCAATCGATGAAGTGATTGATCTCGGCGGCGTAGGACTCCGCGTAGCGCTCGACGAAGAAGTAATAGGGCTTGTCGCGCGATATGCCCTTGCCGCCATGCATCTCCACCGAGGTCGGCAGCCGGTTGCCGGCGAGCAGCATGCCATCGGCGCCATGCACCTCGATGCGCTGGTCGTAGCCATAGGCGGCCCTCACGCTGTTGTTGATGTGGCACTGGCGGCCGGACGAGGTGCGCAGGATGAACATCGCGGTGTCGTAGTCGCCGAGCTTGCTATATTGCGGCGCCACCAGCGAGGAGCCGGTCGCGAAGAGTTCGACCGGCTCCTCGTCGAGCAGGTTCCGCGCCATATCGAAGTCGTGGATGGTCATTTCGCGAAAGACGCCGCCGCCGCCGGCCAGCGCTTCCTCGGTTTCGGGCTCGGGGTCGCGGCTGGTGATGATGACCTGCTCGACGGCGCCGATCTCGCCCCCGGCGAGGCGCTCCTTCAGCGCCCGGAAGCTCGGATCGAAGCGGCGGTTGAAGCCGATCTGGAACGGCACCCCGGCCTTCTCCACCGCGGCAAGGCATTCGTCCGTGCGCTTGAGGTCGAGGTCGATCGGCTTCTCGCAGAAGATCGCCTTGCCTCTCGCCGCCGCGGCCATTGCAAGCTCGGCATGCGTGCGCGTCGCCGAGGCGATGAACACCATCTTCACCGACGGATCGTTCATCACCGTCTCGGTGTCCGCGATCTCGGCGCCGGTAACCGCGGCGACCTTCTCCGCCGCCTCGCGATTGGGGTCGACGATGTAGCGCAGCCTCACCTTTGGGTGGCGCGCGAGATTGCCCGCATGCACGCGGCCGATCAGCCCCACCCCGAACAGACAGACATCCATCATGCGTTAGACTTTCCCATCAGGCCGCGCCATCGCGGGGGCGGCCGGTTCAACTTGTCCTGAGCGATATTCATTTCACCGCGCCCATGGTCAGCCCGCGCACGAGATGGCGCTGCACCAGGAGCGCGAAGAAGACGATCGGCAGCGCGCCGATGACGCCGGCCGCAGCCATCGAGGCCCAGTCGGTGTCGATGCGTCCGATCAGCGTCGCGGTGCCGCGCGGCATGGTCATGGCGCGCGGCGTCGCCGTCAGCGCCAGCGCGAAGAGGAATTCGTTGAAGGTGACCAGCACCGCGAAGATGGCGGTGGCCGCGAGTCCAGGCGCCGCCAATGGCAGCGTGATGCGGCGGAAGGCGCCGAAACGCGAGTCGCCGTCGACCATCGCGGCCTCCTCGAGATCGACGGGGATCTCGCGGAAGAAGCTCTCCATCATCCAGACGCAGAAGGTTATGTTGAAAGCCGTGTAGGTGGCGATCAGGCCGAGCCAGCTGTCGAGCAGGCCGAGGCTGAGCATCAGCAGGTAGACGGGGATCAGGATGACGACCGGCGGGATGATGCGCAGCGTCAACAGGAACAGGCCGACTTTGCGTTCCGCGGCGAAAGGCAGGCGGAACCTGGCGATCGCATAGGCGCCCATCGCGCCCGCGACCAGCGCGATGGCGACGGAGAAGAAGGTCACCACCAGCGAATTGGTCAGGTAGGAACCGAACTGTTTTTCGGTGAACAGACGGACGTAGTTGTCGAGCGTCGGCGCGTGCGGGTAGAGCGTGCCTTCCTGCGTTATCTCGCGGTTGGACTTGAGCGACGTGGAGACCAGCCAGTAGATCGGCATGAGCACGACGGCCAGCACGAAGATGGTGGTCAGGATGCGCGTCAGTCGGGTGCTCATGACGCGTCGATCCTGCGCAGCAGCCTGATGGCGCTGAAGGCGAGCGCGAGCACGACGAGGCCGATCGTCACGAACAAGGCCGCCGCGTATCCGGTCTGCTGGAACTTGAACGCGGTGTCGTAGCCGTAGATCGAGATCAGCCTCGTCGCTTCGCCCGGCCCGCCACGGGTCAACACGAAGACCTGGTCGAAGGTGCCGAACGCATCGATGGTGCGCAGCACGATGGCGACCGCCAGCACCGGCCGCATCATCGGAAAGGTGAGGTCGGCGAAGACGCGCCAGGCGCCGGCGCCGTCGACGCGCGCCGCCTCGAACGGCTCGTGCGGCAGCGATTGCAGCCCGGCGAGCAGGATCAGGAACATCAGCGGCGTCCACTCCCAGACATCGAGCACCACAAGGCCGATGAAGGCGTTGAGCGGATTGCCGAGGATCTGGACTTCGCCGCCGCCCATGGCCCGCGAGAGCGCTGTCAGCATGCCGGCGTCGCTGGCGTAGATCAGCCGGAAGACGATGGCGACGACGACCGGCGTGATCACCATCGGGATGATGAGCACTGTCCTCAGCAGCCGGATGCCGCGAAATTCGTGCAGGCAGAACAGGGCCAGCGCAAAGCCCAGCACCGCCTCGATCGACACCGACAGTGCGACGAACTTCACCGTGACCCAGAGCGCGTTGAGGAACTGTCCGTCGCTCCACAGCTGCGCGTAGTTCTGCAGGCCGACGTCGGCGATCGGCGAGCCGTAGCGGTATGCCTTGGTGCTGGCCCTCAATCCATCCCAGAGCGGATAGACGAGCACGCCCAGCACGATCGTCAGGCCGGGCGCCAGCATGAGGTAGGGGAGGGCGAGGTCCAGCCCCGCCCCTTGCAGGCGATCCTTGCGCACCTGCGTCCCGGTCTGCATCAGTAGTAACCCGCCTGTGTCAGGTAGTCCTTGACCTGCTTGGCCGCGTTGTCCAGCGCCGCGCCGCCGCCCGAGCCGGCCTGCAGCGCCTTGTTGAGCTCGATGCCGAGCAGTTCCTCGACCTTGGCCCAGTCCGGCGTGCGCGGCCTCGGCAGCGCCCCGGCGTCGAGCTGCTGCAGCGCGACCGGGATCAGCCGGTTGCCGGGCTTGGCGATGCCGAAGGCGCTGCGCTTGACGGGAATGGAACCGGCTTCGGAGAGCTTGGCCTGGGTTTCGGCGCTGACATACCACTTCAGGAACTCGATCGAGTTCGCCTTGTTGGGGGCCGATTTCGGCACGCCGGCAATGAAGATGCCCATCTGGGCGATCGCCTTCTGCTGCTTCGGCACGACGCCGAAATCGAGCTTGCCGGCCACCTTGGTCTGCGAGGGATCGTCCGATTTCAAGGCGTTGCCGGAATACTGGATGATCGCGCCCGCGTCACCGCCCAGGATGGCGGCGCCTTCCTGGTCGGAATCGAATTCGACAACGCCGCTCGGCGCGTTCTGCTTCATGGCGCCGACGAAGAAGTCGGCCGAGGCCTTGCCTTCCGCCGAGTTGAAGATCGGGTTCCACTTGTCGTCGAAGAACGAGCCGCCGAACGACAGGAAGATCGGATACCAGCTGGTGACGATCGGGTTGCCGGAGACGCCACGGAAGACGACCGGATATTTGATCTTGCCTGCGGCGACCCCTTCCTTGCCCTTGGCGATCACCTCGTCCCAGGTCTTCGGCGCGCCGGAGGTGTAGACGTCGTTGCGGTAGGTCAGCGTCTGCAGGTCGCCGACGAAGGGCACGCAGATCAGCGTCGGCTTGGCGTTCTCGAAGCCCTTGACGCGCGGCCCGTCCTGCGGCGGCCAGTAGCCCATGTCGATCATCGAGCCGATCCAGTCCTTGTCGGAGCCGTCTATGCCACCGGCGGCAAGATCCTCCAGCACGTTGGCGGCGCCGAATTGCGGTACCCACGGATCGTCGAGCAGATAGAGGTCGTACTGGCCGGCGCTGTTATGGGCGTCGGCGAACCACTTCTCCAGCGTCACGCCATATTCGTCCTCGAGGAACTCGATGTCGAAGCCCTTTTCCTTTGCCAGCGGGATGATCTTTTCCTTGAACGGCGTCAGCCCGCCATCGGCGAAGGCGCCGATGATCACCTTCTTGCCGGCAGCCTTGGCAGGCATGGGCAAGCCGAGGGTCGTGAGGGCCGTGCTGGCGAGCGCAAGGCCAAGCCCGCCCTTGATGATGGAGCGTCGAGTAAGTCTGCTGGAATGCGTCATTTCTCTCTCCCATTGCTGTTGACCCGATGGACGGCGGTGAGGCCGGCCGCGTTGAAGAAACAGGCGTTCGCGGGGTCGAAGGCGACGCCGATATTTTCGCCGACCGCGCCGCGGAAATCGCGGCCGGCCCGCACCGAGACGTTGCCGCCTTCGAGGCGGACGTTGACCAGCGTCTCGTTGCCCATGGGCTCGACGACATAGATCTCGCCGGGCAGGGCATTCGTCGCGTCGGGTTGGGCGACGAGGCAGTCTTCCGGGCGCAGCCCGATCTCGACGATCCCGGCGCGGCGGCATGCCTCGAGCCTTGGCTCGTCTAGCGCTATGGTCCTGCCGCCGGCGACCACGCCTTGTTCACCAAAAGCGGCCGGCAGGATGTTCATCGGCGGATTGCCGACGAAGGTGGCGACGAAGCGGTTTGCCGGACGGTCGTAGATCTCGATCGGCGGCGCCATCTGCTGCAACTCGCCGCCATGCATGACGGCGACGAGGTCGGCCATCGTCAACGCCTCGACCTGGTCGTGGGTGACGTAGATAGTGGTGGCGCTGAGGCGCTGGCAAAGCCGCTTGATTTCGCCGCGCATGGTGAGCCGCAGCCGTGCGTCGAGATTGGAGAGCGGCTCGTCCATGAGGAAGGCGGCCGGATCGCGCACGATGGCGCGGGCCAGCGCCACGCGTTGCCTCTGGCCGCCGGAAAGCTGGCGTGGGCGGCGGTCGAGCAGGTGGCCGATTTCGAGGATGGCGGCGACTTCGCCGATCTTGGCCTTGCGCTCGGCCTCGGGCGTGCCGCGTATCCACAGCGGATAACCGATGTTGTCGGCGACCGTCATCTGCGGATAGAGCGCGTAGCTCTGGAAGACCATGGCGATGTCGCGGTCGCGCGGTTGCAGCCGGGTGACGTCGCGCTCGCCGATGAACACCTTGCCGGCGGTCGGCATGTCCAGCCCGGCCAGGAGGCGCAGCGCCGTCGTCTTGCCGCAGCCCGAAGGGCCGAGAAGGGCGAGGAACTTGTGATCCGGCACGGTGAGGTCGAGCGATCGCAGCACGTTGAGTGCGCCGAAATTCTTGACCACGCTCTTGAACACTACCGACCCCATTCCCCCAGCACCCTGCCTTCCTCAAGCCCTGCGCTCATGCACGTAGAAACCGGCATCTTGCGCCAGCTTCTTCAGGTTGCGGTAGCCCATGGTGGCATAGGTCAGCGGATGCGCCTTGGCCGGGTCCTGCTCGGCCTCGACCACCAGCCAGCCGGAATAGCCCTTGTCGGCGAGGATCGTGAGCAGCGTCGCGTAATCGATCGCGCCGTCCCCCGGCACGGTGAAGATGCCTTCCATCACCGCGCCCATGAAGCTCATGTCGGTGTCGCGCGCCTTCTTCAGCATCGCCGGGCGCACATCCTTGCAATGCACATGCACGACGCGGCCGACATGCCGGCGCAACAGCGTCTCCGGATCGCCGCCGGAGAAGGCGCAATGGCCGGTGTCGTAGAGCAGCCCGACCGCCGTGCCGGTGGTCTGCATCAGCCTGTCGATCTCAGCATCGGTCTCGACGATGGTGCCCATGTGATGATGGAAGGCCATGCCGACGCCGAAATCGGCGAAGCGTTCGGCAAGCCGCGTGATCTTTTCCCCATACGGCTTCCACTCGTCCGCCGCGAGCTTCGGCCGTTGCGAGATCGGGTCGTGGATCGCGCCATGCCTGCCGCGCGAGGTGTCGGCATAGACGACCTGCCTGGCGCCGAGGTCGCGCAACAGCATCAGGTGCGGCCGGATCGCCTCGAACTCTTCCTCGACATCCCGCTCGCAGATGCGGCCGTCATACCAGCCGGACACCAGAGCCAGCCCGTAATGGTCGAGGATGGGTCGGAGCGCGCGGCTGTCGCGCGGGAACTTGCCGCCAAGCTCGGTGCCGGCATAGCCGGCCTCGGCGGTTTCGCCGAGGCACGTTTCGAGCGGCGTGTCGCCGCCCAGTTCCGGCACGTCGTCATTGCTCCAGGTGATGGGATTGATGCCAAGTCGAACTGTGGTCATTGCTCGCTTTCCGCCCCGCAGCCGATGGCTGCGGGGTGTTCGGTCCTGGGAGGAAACTGGATTCGTGGAGGCGGAATGCGTACCCGCCTTTGTTCGGCCGGCCGCCCTCCCAAGCGCCTTGCCCCGGTTTTGTGTCGACGTCTTGCCCCAACGTCATAGGGGGAAGTCTATCCGGCTCTGTCTCCCTCGCGAGGGCCAGTTTTCGGGTAAATGAAGGAACCAGTTGTGTCCTTTGGCGGCTATGGCAGGATGAGAGAGCGATGGAGAAATTGATCGATCGGCGCGAGGCGCC
>JBFLWR010000187.1:0-6715 GCA_040755925.1 Pseudomonadota bacterium | reverse complement strand
TGCCGACATTGGCGCCGGCGAGGCCGAGAATGGCAGGCGTTTGCGGGATCAGTTCAGGATCCTCGCCCGCGGCTATGAAGGCCAGCCTTGCGGCCTCGACGATGTTGGTTCGGGCGCCGGTGAGATCGGTACGGATGTTGGCCGCGCCGCTTTTGGCGCGGCCGATGATGACGCCATCGGCGGCCGCAAGGGCCGCCCTGCAGCTGGTGCCGCCGCCATCGATGCCAAGCACGAATTTCACGCGATTTCTCCTCGGGCACGGATAATACCAATAAAATACCAATAGCCAAGCGTTAATTTCTATCTCGAAAAAGATTGAGGCGTATTTTATTGAAAATCCTTGGTAATTTGCCGGCAAGCCAATTCCGACGAGCGAAAGGTGTTAATGGATGTGGACAAGTGGTATTTTTTTGGTATTGTTCCCTCAGTTGGAGGAAAACGGATGGCCGAGACGCGCACGGAGGCGCTGCATCAGGATGCCGAGGGACTGGATGTCCAGACCCCGGAAGCCGTCCTGGCGTTTCTTGCCAATGCCCAGATCGAGGCCGCCAAGGCCGTGCATGGCGCAATTCCCGCTATCGCCGAAGCCGCCGAACTTATCGCAAGACAGTTGAAGAACGGCGGAAGGCTTGCCTATGCCGCGGCCGGCAGCTCCGGCCTGATGGCGGTGGCCGACGCGCTTGAGCTACCCGGCACATTCGGCATCGCACGGGACCGTATCGCCATCCTGATCGCCGGCGGCGACGAGGCGTTCCGCACCCTTGCCGGCGGGCCGGAAGACGACACCGAGGAGGCCGCGGCAGCCGTCGCCGGCGCCGATATCGGCAAAGGCGACTGCCTGATCGCCATCTCGGCCAGCGGCTCCACGCCATACGCCGTCCAGGCGATCGGCGACGCGCGGCGGCGCGGCGCAGCGACCATCGCGATCGCCAACAATAAAGGCGCGAAGCTGTTCGACCAGGCCGACGTCGCCATCTTGCTCGAAACACCGCCGGAGCTGATCGCCGGTTCGACCCGCATGGGCGCCGGAACCGCGCAAAAGATCGCGCTCAACATGCTGTCGACGCTGTCGGCCATCCACCTCGGCCATGTCCATGACGGCTACATGGTCAACCTCACCGCCGACAATATCAAGCTGCGTGACCGCGCGGTGCGCATGGTCGCCGCCATCAGCGGGCGCAGCCGCGACGACGCCGCCCGCCTGCTCGAAGAGAGCGGCGGCGTGGTGAAGACCGCCATTCTGCTCGCCGCAGGCGCCGGCAGCGCCGACGCGGCCGAGAAGATACTCGAAGGAACCGGTCAGAAGCTCAGGCCGGCGCTTTCCGAGATCGAGGGGAGCAAGGGGCATTGAGCCCCTGTTCTCATCAAAACCGAACCTGAAAAAGGTCAACAGGGAGACTGAACATGACGACCAGACTACTGACGGCACTTCTGCTCGGCACAAGCATTCTCGGCAGCACCGGGATGGCTCTCGCCGACGACGTAACGCTCAACATCGAAAGCTGGCGCGGCGACGACCTCGCCATCTGGAAGGACAAGCTGATTCCGGCCTTCGAAGCCAAGAACCCCGGCATCAAGGTGGTGTTCGCGCCCTCGGCGCCGACCGAGTACGACGCGGCGCTGGGCGCCAAGCTCACCGCCGGCTCGGCGGGCGACCTGATCACCTGCCGGCCGTTCGACAAGTCGCTGGAGCTGTTCAAGAAGGGCAACCTGGCCGACCTCACCTCGCTGCCCGGCATGGACAACTTCTCGCCCGTCGCCAAGTCCGCCTGGCAGACCGACGACGGCAAGTCGAGCTTCTGCGTGCCGATGGCTTCGGTCATCCATGGCTTCATCTACAACAAGGACGCCTTCGACAAGCTCGGCCTGAAGGTGCCGACCACGAATGACGAGTTCTACGCCGTGCTCGACAAGATCAAGGCCGACGGCACCTACATCCCGATGGCGATGGGCACGAAGGACCTCTGGGAAGCCGCGACCATGGGCTACCAGAACATCGGTCCGAATTACTGGAAAGGCGAGGAAGGCCGCGCGGCGCTGATCAAGGGCGAGCAGAAGTTGACCGACGCCGATTGGGTCGCTCCCTACAAGGAACTGGCCAAGTGGAAGCCTTACCTCGGTGACGGCTTCGAGGCACAGACCTATCCGGACAGCCAGAACCTGTTCACGCTCGGCCGCGCCGCCATCTACCCGGCCGGCTCGTGGGAGATCGGCCTGTTCAACACGCAGGCGCAGTTCAAGATGGGCGCCTTCCCGCCGCCGGTGCAGAAGGCCGGCGACACCTGCTACATCTCCGACCACACCGATATCGGCATGGGCCTGAACGCTGCCTCGAAGCACCCGGAAGAAGCCAAGAAGTTCCTCTCCTGGGTTGCCTCGCCGGACTTCGCAACCATCTACGCCAATGCGCTGCCGGGCTTCTTCAGCCTGAACTCGACGCCGGTGAAGATGGCCGATCCGCTGGCCCAGGAATTCGTCTCCTGGCGCGGCAAGTGCAAGTCGACCATCCGCTCGACCTATCAGATCCTGTCGCGCGGCACGCCGAACCTCGAGAACCAGACCTGGGTTGAATCGGCCAATGTGATCAACGGCACCGATACGCCGGAAGCCGCGGCCAAGAAACTGCAGGACGGCCTCGACAGCTGGTACAAGCCGGCGAAGTAAGCCTTTGCCATCGAGCCGGCCGGGCTCTGCCCGGCCGGTCTCACAATAGCGATTGTCGGCGACGCCTCTCGGTCTTACCCTCACTGTCGCGGGGAAGACGAAGCCGCACTGTCGCGGGCCTTGTCCTCCCCTCGAGGGGACAATCAGGCCGTGCATAGAGGCATCAGCTAAGCATCGTCCGACCTGGAACCGAGAGACGGCGGGGACCGAACTCATGGCCGCAGAAACACGACCGAAGAAACCCATTCGCTGGCATATCGGCGTCTTCCTGGCGCCGGCGGTGCTCGTCTACTCGGCGATCATGATCCTGCCGCTGTTCGGGACGTTGCAGCTTTCGCTGTTCCGCAACATCAACCAGTCCCAGGTCTTCGTCGGACTCGACAATTTCCGCACGCTGTTCGGCGATCCCAACTGGTCGGTGAACTTCTGGAACGCGCTTCGCAACAATGTCTGGTTCTTCATCATCCACATGCTGGTGCAGAACCCGATCGGCATCATGCTGGCAGCGCTTCTCTCCAGCCCCCGGCTGCGCTTTGCCGCCTTCTACCGCACGGCGATCTTCGTGCCGACCATCCTGTCCTTCGTCATCGTCGGCTTCGCCTGGAAGCTGATCCTTTCGCCGATCTGGGGCGTGGCGCCCGACCTGCTCGGCCTCGTCGGACTGAAGAGCCTGTTCACGCCATGGCTCGGCAAGGAGCAATATGCGCTGACGGCGCTCAGCCTGATCTCGGTCTGGCAGTTCGTCGGCATCCCGATGATGCTGATCTACGCGGCCCTGCTGTCTATCCCGGATGAGGTGATCGAGGCGGCAGAGTGCGACGGCATTACAGGCATGTCGCAGTTCTGGAAGATCAAGCTGCCGCTGATCCTGCCTTCCATCGGCATCATCTCGATCCTGACCTTCGTCGGCAATTTCAACGCCTTCGACCTGATCTACACGGCGCAAGGGGCGCTCGCCGGGCCGAATTACTCGACCGACATTCTCGGCACCTTCCTCTACCGCGCCTTCTTCGGCTTCCAGCTGCAGGTTGGCGATCCCAACATGGGCGCGACGATCGCCACGATGATGTTCCTGATCATCCTTGCCGGCGTCTGCGTCTACCTGTTCCTCGTCCAGACGCGCCTGCGTCGCTACCAGTTCTGAGGGCCGAAGATGAGCACCGCCACCCGTTCGCTTCCCCGCACCATCGGCGCCCACGCGGTCCTGTTGACCTATACGGTGATCGCGCTGTTCCCCGTGATCCTGGTGGTGGTGAATTCGTTCAAATCCCGCGCGGGCATCTTCGGCGCGCCGCTGACGCCGCCGACGCCGAAGACGTTCGACCTGATCGGCTACACGACGGTGTTCGGCCAGGGCGACTTCTTCCACTATTTCCAGAACAGCCTCGTCGTCACCGTCGCCTCGCTGTTCTTCGTGCTCCTGTTCGGTGCGATGGCGGCGTTCGCGCTTTCGGAATACCGCTTTCGCGGCAACACGTTGATGGGGCTCTACCTGGCGCTCGGCATCATGATCCCGATCCGGCTGGGCACCGTCGCCATCCTGCAGCTGATGGTGGCGACAGGCCTGGTCAACACGCTGACGTCGCTGATCCTGGTCTACACCGCGCAAGGACTGCCTCTGGCCATCTTCATCCTGTCTGAATTCATGAAGCAGGTGTCCGACGACCTGAAGAATGCCGGCCGCATCGATGGCCTTTCGGAATACACCATCTTCTTCCGCCTGGTGCTGCCGCTGGTGCGCCCGTCCATGGCGACCGTCGCGGTCTTCACCATGATCCCGATCTGGAACGACCTCTGGTTCCCGCTGATCCTGGCGCCCTCGGAAGAAACAAAGACGGTAACGCTGGGCGCCCAGCTCTTCCTCGGCCAGTTTGTCACCAACTGGAACGCGATCCTGGCGGCGCTTTCGCTGGCTATCCTGCCGGTGCTCATCCTCTACGTCATCTTCTCGCGGCAGCTGATCCGCGGCATCACCTCCGGAGCCGTCAAGTGAATTCAGAAAGACCCCTTCGTGTCGTTGTCGCCGGCCTCGGCAATATGGGCCGCAGCCACGCGCTGGCCTATCACACCAATCCGGGCTTTGAGATCGCGGCGTTGATCAACCGGTCCGACGTGCCGCTGCCGGAAGGGCTTTCCGGCTACGGCATTCGACGCTCCTTCGAAGACACCTTGCGCGACGAGAAGCCCGACATCGCCGCGATCGCCACCTATTCCGACAGCCATGCCGACTATGCGGTGCGGGCATTCGAGGCCGGCTGCCACGTCTTCGTCGAGAAGCCGCTGGCAACGACGGTGGCTGACGCCGGGCGCGTCGTCGACGCCGCCAAGGCCAATGGCAAGAAGCTGGTGATCGGCTACATCCTGCGCCACCATCCGTCCTGGATCAGGCTGATCGCCGAAGCGCGCAAGCTCGGCGGCCCTTACGTCTTCCGCATGAACCTCAACCAGCAGTCCTCCGGCCATACCTGGGAGACGCACAAGCAGCTGATGCAGACCACATCCCCGATCGTCGACTGCGGCGTGCATTATCTCGACGTGATGCTGCAGATCACCGACGCCCGGCCGGTCGAGGTGCGCGGCATGGGAGTCCGACTGAGCGATGAAGTGGCGCCGTCGATGTACAATTACGGCCATCTGCAGGTGCTGTTCGATGACGGCTCGGTCGGTTGGTACGAAGCCGGCTGGGGTCCGATGATCTCGGAGACGGCCTTCTTCGTGAAGGACGTGATGTCGCCCAAGGGCTGCGTGTCGATCGTCATGAAGGAAGGCGTGAAGTCCGACGACATCGACACCCACACCAAGACCTCGACAATTCGGGTGCACAACGCCGCAACCGGACCGGACGGCAAGTTCGCCAGGGAAGACCAGTTGCTGTCGATGGAAGGCGAGCCGGGCCATCAGGAGCTCTGCGACCTCGAACAGGCCTTCCTGCTCAAGGCCATCCGTGAAGACATCGACCTTACCCGGCACATGGACGACGCGGTGAAGTCGCTCGCCGTCTGCCTGGCCGCCGACGAGAGCGTGCGCAGCGGCGCCGCCGTGAAACTCTAGAACAGGAACGAAGCCGTGGGCTCGCTGAAGATCGAGAATGTGAAGAAGGCCTTCGGGCCGGTGGAGGTGCTGAAGGGCATCGACCTCGACGTCAATGACGGGGAATTCGTCGTGTTCGTCGGCCCCTCGGGCTGCGGGAAGTCCACGCTGCTCAGGGTGATCGCCGGCCTCGAGGATTCGACCTCCGGCCGTGTGCTGATCGACGGCGACGACGTCTCGATCACGCCGCCGGCAAAACGCGGCATCGCCATGGTGTTCCAGACCTACGCGCTTTACCCGCACCTGACGGTGAGGAACAATATGGGTCTCGGTCTGAAGCAGGCCGGCACGCCGGCGGCCGAGATCGAGCGCCGCATCAAGATCGCCTCCGCGATGCTGTCGCTCGAGCCCTATCTGGAGCGGCGCCCGGCCGAGCTTTCCGGCGGCCAGCGCCAGCGCGTCGCCATCGGCCGCGCCGTCGTGCGCGAGCCGAAGCTCTTCCTTTTCGACGAGCCGTTGTCCAATCTCGACGCGGCGCTGCGCGTCAACACGAGGCTGGAGATCGCGCAGTTGCACCGTCGGCTGAAGGCGACGATGATCTACGTCACCCACGACCAGGTCGAGGCGATGACGCTTGCCGACAAGATCGTCGTGCTCAACGCCGGCCGCATCGAGCAGATCGGCAGTCCGATGGAGCTCTACAATTCGCCGGCCAACGATTTCGTCGCCGGCTTCATCGGCTCGCCGAAGATGAACTTCATCGACGGCGCGCGGCTGGGTGAGACGGCAAAGACTGTCGGCGTGCGGCCGGAGCACCTGACCGTCGACGCCAATTCCGGTGCCTGGAAAGGCACGGTCGTGCATGCCGAGCATCTCGGCGCCGACACCAACCTCTATCTCGACTGCGAGAAGGCCGGGATGCTCACCGTGCGCATCTTCGGCGTCTATAATGCCGAGCCGGGCTCGACGCTCTATGCAACGCCGGATCCGGCGAAGACGTATCGGTTCGGGGCGGATGGAA
>JBFLWR010000186.1:0-6415 GCA_040755925.1 Pseudomonadota bacterium | reverse complement strand
CGGCCATGACGACACAAGTCTCCAGGCTGGAATTCCGCGAGGCAATGGCGCGGGTCTGCGCGCCGGTCAACATCGTCACCACGGACGGTCCGGCGGGCCGGGGCGGCTTCACCGCGACCGCCATGTGCAGCGTTTCCGACGACCCGCCGACGCTGCTGGTCTGCATGAACGAACGCTCGGCGCAGACCGGCATGTTCCTCGAAAACCAGCGTTTCTGCGTCAACGTGCTGACGCAGTCGCACATGCACCTGGCGGCCAAGTTCGCCGGCGCGCTGCGCGACATGGCGGAGCGGTACAATGCAGCGCGCTGGCAGACCATGCCGTCCGGCATGCCGGCGCTGCTCGACGCCATCGTCAGCTTCGACTGCGAGATCGGCGCGGTGAACAAGGTCGGCACGCACAATGTGATGTTCGGGCGCGTCGTCGACATCCGTCACGGCAGCGACGAGGCGGCGCTGCTCTATGTCGGGCGCAACTACATGCAGCCGAGCGCGCTGGGCAGCTTCGGTGGGTAGGATCAGCCTTCGGTCGACTCCGACTGGATCAGGCTTTCCAGCATGTCGAGCAGGCGCTCTTGCTCTTGAGCTCCATAGCGCTTCTCGATCGCGTCGTAGATGGCGGTGCGCTCTGGCGCCAGTTCCTCGATCAGCGCCACGCCGGACGGGCTGATGGCGAGCAGCGCGCGGCGGCCGTCGTCCTTCACCTTGTTGCGGGAGATGAATTCCCTCTCCTCCAGCGCCTTGATGATGCGGGTGAGGCTCGGCGGCAGGATCGAGGCGCGGTTGGCAAGCTCGGTCGCCTCCAGAGGACCCGTCTCGGCCAGCACGCGCAACACGCGCCACTGCTGCTCGGTGATGTCGTGGCGGGCCAGCATCGGCCGGAAATGCGCCATGATCACTTCGCGGGCGCGAAGCAGGGCCATCGGCAGGGAGCGGCGCGTGCTGGGCGGTAGCAAGGTCAGGTCTCCAATTGCAATTTTCGCTAGCGACTCGGCACAAAATTCGACGGCTATCGAGCTATATCCGCGATTTTGACGGGACCGGCAATCCCGACGCCTGGTTGCCACAACGCCCAGAGAACGACGCTTGACATTCCGCCGTCAAGATGTAATTCACATGTTAATTACAAGGTGGAGGAGCCCCCTTGCCCCATATGGCGATCGAATACTCGGCCAATCTCGACGCGAAGGTCGACATGGGCGAACTCTGCGCTGTGGTTTCGCGCACCATCCTCGATACCGGCCTGTTCGAGCCAGGCGCGGTGCGCGTCCGCGCCTTCCGGGCCGAAGCCTATGCGATTGCCGACCGGTTGCCCGAGAACGGCTTCATCGACATGAATTTCCGCATCGGCAAGGGCCGCAGCGCCGAGGAGAAGAAGCGCGCTGGCGAAGCGATCTTCGCCGCGGTCACCGATCATCTCGCATCGCTGTTTGCTACCCCGCATTTCGCGCTGTCGCTGGAGATCCGCGAGATCGACGCCGAACTCAGCTGGAAAAAGAACGCGATCCACCCGCGCCTGCGCGCCAAGTGATCCAGAACAGGAAAGAGACCATGGCCGCTTTAGACGAGAACCTGAGGAAAGCCGAAGCGTATCTCGAACGCTTCCGCAAGGGCGGCGTGCTCAACCAGATCGGCGGCGAGGCGGTGCCGGCGGCGGACGGCTCGACCTATGAGACGATCTCGCCGATCGACCTTAAGCCGATCGCCAGGGTTGCCCGCGGCAAGGCCGCCGACATCGACCGCGCCGCCAAGGCAGCGAAGGCCGCCTTCAAGGACTGGGCGGCGATCTCCGGCGATGCGCGCAAGAAACTCATGCACAAGATCGCCGACGCCATCGTCGCGCGCGCCGAGGAGATCGCCTTCGTCGAATGCATGGACACCGGCCAGTCGCTGAAGTTCATGGCCAAGGCAGCATTGCGCGGCGCCGAGAATTTCCGCTTCTATGCCGACCGCGCGCCGGAAGCGCGTGATGGCCGCTCGCTCCGAGGTCCCGGCCAGCTCAACATGACGACGCGCGTGCCGATCGGCCCGGTCGGCGTGATCACGCCCTGGAACACGCCGTTCATGCTGTCGACCTGGAAGATCGCGCCGGCGCTGGCCGCCGGCTGCACGGTCGTCCACAAGCCGGCGGAACTGTCGCCGCTGACCGCCAGGCTGCTGGTCGAGATCGCCGAGGAAGCGGGCCTGCCAAAGGGTGTGTGGAACCTCGTCAACGGTTTCGGCGAGGATGCCGGCCGCGCGCTGACCGAACATCCCGATATCAAGGCGATCGGCTTCGTCGGCGAAAGCCGCACCGGCTCGATGATCATGAAACAGGGCGCGGAAACGCTGAAGCGCGTGCATTTCGAGCTCGGCGGCAAGAACCCGGTCATCGTCTTCGCCGACGCAGACCTTGAGCGCGCCGCGGATGCGGCGGTCTTCATGATCTATTCGCTGAACGGCGAACGCTGCACCTCGTCGTCGCGCCTGCTGGTCGAAGCCTCCATCCATGACAAGTTCATCGACCTGGTCGCGCAGAAGGCCAGGCGCATCAAAATCGGCCACCCGCTCGATCCCGAGACGGTAGTCGGTCCACTGATCCATCCGGTCCACGAAGAGAAGGTGCTTTCCTACATCGAGATCGGCAAATCGGAAGGTGCGGTCGTTGCCGCCGGCGGCGGCAAGTTCGCCGGCCCGGGCGGCGGCTGCTATGTCAGCCCGACCCTGTTCATCGGCGCGACGAACAAGATGCGCATCGCCCAGGAAGAGATCTTCGGCCCGGTGCTGACCGCGATCCCGTTCAAGGACGAGGACGAGGCGCTGGCTTTGGCCAACGACACGCAATACGGCCTCACCGGCTATCTCTGGACCTCCGACGTGACCCGCGCGTTGCGCTTCACCGACGCGCTTGAAGCCGGCATGATCTGGGTCAACTCGGAGAATGTGCGCCACCTGCCGACACCGTTCGGCGGCGTCAAGAGCTCGGGCATCGGCCGCGACGGCGGCGACTGGTCGTTCGACTTCTACATGGAAACCAAGAACATCGCGTTCGCCACGGCGCCGCATTCGATCCAGAAGCTCGGCGGCTGACCGGAGACACATAATGGCCCTGCCCCAACCCAACCTCTATCCTGCCTTCAACATCGTGCGACTCAGCCATGTCGAGCTCGCCGTCACCGATCTGGCGAAATCCCGCGCCTTCTATGTCGACACGCTTGGACTGCAGGTGACCGACGAGACCAGCGGCGCGATCTATCTGCGCGCGATGGAAGAACGCGGCCACCACTGCATCGTCTTGCGCAAGGCAACGACGCCGGAAGCGCGCGAGCTGGGCTTCAAGGTGTTCTCCGACGAGGACCTCGACAAGGCCGAGCATTTCTTCAAGGCCAAGGGCCTGCCGGTGGAATGGGTCGAGCGGCCGTACCAGTCGCGCACTTTCCGCACCCGCGATCCGCATGGCATTCCGCTCGAATTCTATTCGAAAATGGAGCGGCTGCCGCCGATCCACCAGAAGTACGCCCTATACAAGGGCGTGAAGCCGCTGCGCATCGACCACTTCAACTGCTTCTCGCCGAATGTCGATGAATCGGTGGCTTTCTACAACGAGCTCGGCTTCCGCGTGACCGAATACACCGAGGATGCCGAGACCGGCAGGTTGTGGGCCGCCTGGACGCACCGCAAGGGCGGCGTGCACGACATCGCCTTCACCAACGGCCTCGGCCCGCGCTTGCACCATGTGGCGTTCTGGGTGCCGACGCCGCTCAACATCATCGACCTGCTCGACCTGATGGCGACCACCGGCTATGTCGGCAACATCGAGCGCGGACCGGGGCGGCACGGCATCTCCAATGCCTTCTTCCTCTATGTCCGCGACCCCGACAATCACCGCATCGAGATCTATTGCTCGGACTACCAGACGGTCGATCCGGATCTCGAGCCGATCAAATGGGACCTTAAGGACCCGCAGCGCCAGACATTGTGGGGCGCGGCGGCGCCGAGGAGCTGGTTCGAGGAAGGCAGCCTGTTTGCAGGCGTCGAGCCGCGAAAGTCCGATCTGGCGGCCTCGCCGATCGTAGCGCCTTGAGTTCGTATTTTGCGATGACAGCGTTCCTTCGCGCCCCCCTCTGTCCTGCCGGACATCTCCCCCACGAGGGGGGAGATTGGCGGTTTCCATATGGAGCATCAACATGAGCGCGGGACGCCTCGCCACATTCACCGCCGGCGGCAAGACACGCTATGGCGCGATCACCGAAAACGGCGTCGTCGATCTTTCCGCGCGCCATGCGCAATGGCCGACATTGCGCGAGGTTATCGAGGCTGGCGCTCTCGGCAAACTCGCCGAAGAGGCCGAAGGCCTCGCTGTGGATTTCCAGGTCGAGGATATCGCCTATGAAATCCCCGTGCCGTCGCCTGAGAAGATCATCTGCGTCGGGGTCAACTATCCGGACCGAAACGAGGAATACAAGGACGGGCAGGCAGCGCCCTCCAACCCGTCGCTGTTCATCCGCTTTCCGCGCTCCTTCGTCGGCCATGGCGCGCCGCTGGTGCGGCCGCCGGAATCGCCGCAGCTCGATTATGAGGGCGAGATTGTCATCGTCATCGGCAAGCCCGGCCGGCGGATCGCCGAGGCCGATGCGCTCGGCCACATCGCGGCGCTGTCGCTCTGCAACGAAGGCACGATCCGCGACTGGGTTCGGCATGCCAAGTTCAACGTCACGCAGGGCAAGAACTTCGACCGCACCGGCTCGATCGGCCCCTGGCTGGTGCCTTTCACCGACGAGGCGCAGATCGCCGACATCGGCCTCACCACTCGCGTCAATGGCGAGGTGCGCCAGCAGGACCGCACCGGCCGCATGATCTTTTCCTTCCGCAAGATCATCAACTACATCTCGACCTTCACCACGCTGGTCCCCGGCGACGTCATCGTCACCGGCACGCCAACCGGCGCCGGCGCCCGCTTCGAGCCGCCGATCTGGCTGAAGCCAGGGGATGTCATCGAGGTCGAGGCGGAGGGCATAGGCCTGCTCCGCAACGGTGTCGTCGACGAAGGGACCAGCCAATGATGACGGAAGCCCAAGTCGAGGACGCCGCGCGGCGGCTGTTCGAAGCCGAACGCGACCGCCGGCAGATCAGGCTGCTCAGTCTCGATTTCCCAGACGCCACGATGGACGACGCCTATCGCGTTCAAGCGGCGCTGGTAAGGCGGAAAGCCGCATCGGGGCTCACGGTCAAGGGCTGGAAGATCGGTCTGACCTCCAAGGCGATGCAGTCGGCGCTGAGCATCGACATCCCGGATTCCGGCATCCTGTTCGACGACATGTTCTTCGAGGACGGCGGCACCGTGCCGGCCGGCCGTTTCATCCAGCCGCGCATCGAGGCCGAGATCGCCTTCGTCATGAAAGCGCCTTTAGCCGGGCCCGACATCTCGATCGACGATGTGCTCGACGCAACAGCCTACGTCACGCCCGCGCTGGAGATCCTCGACACCCGCATCGAGCGGATCAACAAGGAAACCGGCAGGATACGAACCTTCTTCGACACGATTTCGGACAATGCCGCCAATGCAGGCATAGTCGTCGGCGGCCGCTCCGCCGGTCCGCGCGATGCGGACCTGCGCTGGATCGGCGCGATCGTGTCGCGCAACGGCGAGGTCGAGGAGACCGGCCTCGGCGCCGGCGTGCTCGATCATCCGGCCAAAGGCATCGTCTGGCTCGCCAACCGGCTCCACCAATATGGCATGCGGATCGAAGCCGGACAGGTGGTGCTTTCAGGCTCCTTCATCCGCCCGGTCGAATGCCGGCATGGCGACGAGATCGCCTCGGATTTCGGCCCGTACGGCACGATCCGCATCGCCTTCGCCTGATCCCCATAGCCCCTTGAAAAAGAAAAGGGCCGGGCGCGAAAGCGGCCCGGCCAAGAATGAAGGTCATAACCTTCAGAGGGGAACATCGCCCGGCGCAATGGGAGGAGAACGCCAGGCGATGACCATTATTTGGGGTGTAATCGGTGTATTTTCCACGAACGGAATTCCAAAAAACAACGAGAACGCGAAAAAATCTCGCTTAACCCGCGCAAATCCTCAACCTGCGGCCGCTGCTTTTTCTACAAGGTCGGCATAATGCCGCCGCGCCACGTCGGGATGCGACCTCAGTCGGCTCTTGAGCACATTGGCGCCGACATTGCGAAACAGCGGGTTCTCCGGGTCGCTCGCCGGACCGCGCGCCTCAGCCGCAAGGTCCTCCGGCAGGTCGAGCAGCGGGATCGTCGCGTCGAGCCGGGCGCTAAAAAAGAACGGTATGGAAACGCGTTCAACGCCGGCCGGCGGCGTGACGACGCGATGCACGGTTGCCCTCAGATAGCCGTTGGAGGCGAGTTCGAGCAGTTCGCCGATGTTGACCACCAGCGTTCCCGGAATCGGATCGACGTTCACCCAGCTG
>JBFLWR010000185.1:0-42936 GCA_040755925.1 Pseudomonadota bacterium | reverse complement strand
CCAGCAGCAGCGAGCGCAGCCGGTCGCCGAATTCGGCGCGTCGGAGCGCCGCCGACACGGATTTGAGATCCGCATCGGCGGCTGACCGGTCGCGGGCCAGCGTCGGCCGGTCGAGTTCGCTGGGCTGGAGCGCCGACATGCCGGCTCCTACTGGGCCAGCCAGGCGTTGAAGCGCTTGACGAGATCTTCGCCATAGTCGCCCCAGAACTCTGTGTTGGCGACGAGATAGGCGCCCTTCAGGTGGTCCGGGGCATTGGGCAGCTTCGGCAGGGCGTCCGCCGCCACGAAAGACGCGGCATCCGTGCGCACCGGCCCGTAGGTGATGAAGCTGGCGAGCTTGGCGTTGTTCTCCGGCTTGCTGATATAGGCGAGGTACTTGTAGGCAAGCTCCGGATTGCGCGCGCCCTTCGGAATGCTGATCATGTCGTATTCGAGGATCTGGTTGTTCCAGACGATCTTGAACGGCTTCTTGTCGGTGTCGATCGCGTTCTGGATGCGGCCGTTCCAGGCGGTGGTCATCACCACTTCCTTGGAGGCGAGAAGCTGCGCCGGCTGCGCGCCGGCATCCCACCACACGATGTCCTTCTTGATGGTGTCGAGCTTCTTGAAGGCACGGTCGACGCCCTCCGGCGTGGCGAGCACCTTGTAGACGTCGGCGGGAGCGACTCCGTCCGCCATCAGTGCCCATTCGAGGTTCTGTGCCGGGAACTTGCGCATGGCGCGCTTGCCGGGGAACTTCGTCGTGTCGAAAAGGTCGAGCACCGAAGTCGGCGCCTCCTTCAGCACGGTCGGGTCATAGGCGAGGATGTCGCCGTAGGCATCGAGGCCGACGCCGCAGTCCAGGGCCGAGCCCTCGATGAACTTGTCGCGCGGTCCGATCTTGGAATAGTCGAGCCGTTCGAGGATGCCCGCGTCGCAGCCCTGCAACACGGTAGCCGTCTCCACCGTCACCAGGTCGATCGGCACGTTGCCGGTCTCGACCATGGCTTTGACCTTGCCGAGATCGCCGAGATATTCCTGCTCAAGGATCTTGGCGCCCGTCTCCTTGCTGAACGGCTCGAACCAGGCCTTGCGCTGCGCGTCCTGCCACGCGCCGCCGCTCGCCATGATCGACAGTTCGTCCGCGAAGGCGGCGCCGGCGATGGTCATGCAGGCCGTGGCGGCCGCGAGCGCGAGTAGGCGTGTTCTGATCTGTGTCATTTCGACTTCCCCTGTTTTGAAGTTGCGCCGCCCGTTCCGGCATCGGCCGGAAAGGCGCGGCAATCGTTGGGCGCGCAGGAGACCGTCACGGCCTCGCCGTTCGCCATCGTCGCCTCGGGGCCGACCTTCACGGTCAGCACCTGGTCGTTGGCGAGCCTGGCCAGAAGGCGCAGGTGGTCGCCGAGATAGATACGCCCGTCGACTGTCGCCGCGAGCGCGTTGCCGCCTGCCGCTGCCGGCGCGAGAGCCAGCCGCTCGGGTCGGATTGCGACATGGCAGGCGCTGCCTTGCGCGACGCCAATGGCCAGCGCGGTGATTTCGCCGCCGCCGTTCAGCCGCACGCGGCACTCCTTGCCCGAGACGCGGTCGACCAAGCCTTCCAGCGTGTTGTTCTCGCCGATGAAGCTCGCCACGAACGAGCTTTGCGGGGTGTTGTAGAGATCGTCGGGCGAGCCGAGCTGGGAGATGCCGCCATTGTTGAAGACGGCGACCCGGTCGGACATCGTCAATGCTTCGCTCTGGTCGTGCGTCACATACACGATGGTGACGCCGAGCATCGTGTGGATCTGCTTGATCTCGAGCTGCATATGCTCGCGCAGTTTCTTGTCGAGCGCGCCGAGCGGCTCGTCCATCAGCACCAGGCTCGGCTGGAACACCAGGGCGCGGGCCAGCGCCACGCGCTGCTGCTGGCCGCCGGAAAGCTGCGTCGGCCGCCGGTCGCCGAACTGACTCAGCCGCACCATGTCGAGCGCTTTCGCCACCCGGGCCGCGATGTCGGCCTTGCCTGTCTGGCGGACCGAGAGCGGGAAGCCGACATTCTCTTCGACCGTCATGTGCGGGAACAAGGCATAGTTCTGGAACACCATGCCGATGTTGCGCTCGTAAGGCGGCAGGCGGTCGACGGGCTGGCCTTCGAGCGTGATCGTGCCATGCGTCGGCCGCTCGAAGCCGGCAAGCATGTTGAGGGTTGTCGTTTTGCCGGAGCCGGAGGGACCGAGCAGCGTCAGGAATTCTCCCCGCGCGACGGTGAGGTTCATCCGCGTCACCGCGAAGGTGCGCCCGTCATAGGATTTCTCGACGTCGGCGAATTGGACGAAACTCTGGTTGGCTACGGCCGACTGAGCAGCGCGCGCGGCCACGCCCGGGGCCGCCGGCGATACGGCTTGGCTGACACTCATTGTCCGCAGTCCTGGGTGCGGCCGGTCGATTCGAATTGGGGCTTGCGATCCATGCCTCGTCCTCCCGGAAACAGGCTCGCAATCTGGCGGGCCGTCCGACTTGTATGGTCACACAATTAACCTGAAATCGACCATAGATGCGGACAACTTTGCCCGTCAAGGTGGTTTTTACGAAGTTGTGTGATTATTTTTGCCCGGACGTATGTCAGACAAGCTCTATTGTACGGGGCGATGTCTTATGCTAGATGCCCGACAAGTGAGACGTCAGCCGTAGATCGAATCCCGTATGCTCCAAGATCTTCGCCTCGCGGAGGATGAAAGTCCGGTCTACCGCCGTCTTGCCGACGCGATCGCGGAACGCATCGCGGCCGGCACGCTGGCGGTCGGCGAGCGGCTGCCGCCGCAGCGTGAGATCGCCCGCGCCCTGGGCATCAACGTCACGACGGTCACCCGCGCCCTGTCGACCTTGCAGGAGCAGGGCCTGCTCGAGGCGCGGCCCGGGCGCGGCACGACCGTTGCCGCTCGTGACGCCGTCGAGCGCCCGGGCTTCGTGTCGGCGCCGAGCGACCAGAGCGGCATCATCGACCTTTCCGTCAATCGGCCTGCCACCACCGCTTATCTCGACGCGGTCGCCGCGCTTCTGCCGCGCCTGCCGAAGGACAGGCACTATGCCTCCTTGCAGGACTATCATCCTCCGGAAGGACCGCTTTGGGGGCGCGTGGCGGTCGCCGACTGGTTCAAGACCGTCGCCGGCGAGGGCGATCCGGGGCGCGTTGTGCTTGCCGCCGGCGCCCAGCACGGACTGGATTGCGTCCTTGGCGCCGTCACCCGGCAGGGCGAGGTGGTGCTGGCCGACGAGGTGACCTATCAGGGCATCAATGCGCTCTGCCGCGTGCATGGGCTGGATTTGCGTGGCGTCGCCATGGATCGCGGCGGCATGCGGCCGGACGCCTTCGAGGCTGCCTGCGCGCAACTGCGCCCGCGCGCGGTGTTCCTCGTGCCGACGCTGCACAATCCGACAACGATCACGCTGAGTGAGGAGCGGCGCCATGAACTGGCCGCCGTCGCCCGGCGCCACAACGTTCTGATCCTCGAGGACGATGTCTACCGGCCCCTGGCCGACGACCCGCCGCCATCCTTCGCCAGCCTCGAGCCGGAGTTGACGATCCATCTCGGCGCCTTGTCGAAATGCCTGGCGCCGGGCTTGCGCCTCGGCTTCGTCATCGCGCCGCGCCCTATAGCCGGCCAGGTCGCGGCGGCGCTGCGCATCAACTGCTGGAGCATCAGCCCGCTGACGGCGCTGATCGGCGCGCGGCTCATCGAAGAAGGGACGGTCGGCCGCATCATCGATATCCAGAAACAGGAGTTGAGGCAGCGCCAGGCCATATTGAGCGAGATCCTCGGCCGCTTCGACATCCAGAGCCATCCGGCTTCGACGCATGCCTGGCTGCGCCTGCCCGAACCCTGGCGCGGCGCTGGCTTCGCCCGCACCTGCCTGGAACGCGGCGTCGCTGTGCTGCCGGGGGACGCCTTCGCGGTCGGGCGCGAGCCGGTGCAGCACGGGGTGCGCATCAATGTCGGCGCCGCGCGCTCGCAGGACGATCTGCGCTCGGCGCTGACGACGATGGCCGAACTGCTTGCCGCCGGTCACCTGCAACTGCCTGGATTCGTCTGATCATGCTTTCCGCGATTGCGCCGTCGGCGGCGACGAAGTCTGTCGAAATCGCCATCGTCGGCGCGGGCGTCGTCGGTCTGGCGACGGCATTGCGGCTCGCGGGCGAGGGCCGGGAGGTGTTGCTCATCGATCCTAACGAACCGGGGTCTGGCGCCTCGTTCGGCAATGCCGGGACGATCGCCGAATATGCCTGCATGCCGGTCGGCAATCCGGGCGTGCTGCGCGCGCTGCCGAAGCTGCTCTTCGACCGCGACAGCCCTTTCGCATTGCGCTGGGCTTCGCTCTTTCAACTGTCGCCATGGCTTACGCGCTTCGTCCGCCAGTCGCTTCCGGCAGCCACCCGCGCCAATGCGCTGGCGCTGGCTGGCCTGCTTTCCGAGGCCCTCCCTGCATGGGGAGAAATGATCCAGGAGGCCGGCCTTCAGGACCTGATACGCCGCAATGGCTGCCTCTACATCTATCGTCGCGAAGGCGACTTCGCCGCCTCGGCGGACGGACGAGCCCTGCGCGCCGAGCTTGGCGTCCACCAGCAAGTTCTGAGCGCGGCGGAGGTGGCCGCGCTGGAACCGGGACTGGCGGGCTTTCGAGCCCAGGGGCTCCTGTTTCCGGACTCGATCAATGTCAGTGACCCGAGGACCGTGATGGCGCGGTTGGCCGCCGCCGCGACCGCGCGCGGTGTCCAGTTCGTGCGGGCGAATGTGACCGGTCTGGCGGCGGACACCGGTGGCGTTCGTTTAAGCGGCCCGGGTATCGCCACTACGGCGCGAAAGGTGGTGATCGCGGCCGGCGCCCGCTCACGCGCGCTCGCCGCCCAGGCTGGCGACAGTATTCCGCTGGACACCGAGCGCGGCTACCATCTGGAGTTTCCGATCGCTGCGCCTTTGCTGAACAGGCCGGTCTGCCCGGTCGATCTCGGCTTCTACATGACACCGATGGAGGGCAGGCTGCGTGTCGCCGGCACGGTCGAGCTCGGCGGGTTGACCGCGCCGCCCAATCCGCGTCGGCTGGCGCTGCTCGATCGCGGTGTGCGGCAGTTCTTTCCCGATCTCGGTCGGCCGTCCTCCGAATGGCTTGGCTTCAGGCCGTCGCTGCCCGATTCGCGCCCCGTCATCGGGCCGTCGCGACGCACCCCCGGCGTTATCCACGCCTTCGGCCATGGCCACCTCGGACTGACGCTGGCCCCGATCACCGCCCGCCTGGTTGCCGACCTGATCGCCGGGCGTGGTGCGACGCTCGCGGCGCCGTTTGCAGCGGACCGTTTCTGACTGCCTATCCCTGTCGCGCTCAGTGCGCGAACACCTGCTCCAGCGAGCGGAAGCCCTTGAACTCCAGCGCGTTGCCGGAAGGATCACGGATGAACAGCGTCGCCTGTTCGCCGGGCTCGCCCTTGAAGCGCACCATCGGCCGCTCCAGCCAGTCGATGTCCGAGCGCGCCTCCAGCCGCGCGGCCAGCCGCTCCCATTCGTCCATCAGCAGCACCGCGCCGAAATGCGGAATCGGCACGACGATGCCGTCGACCTTGCCGTCGCGCGCCGCATTGTTCGAGACCGGCCGCAAATGCGCCGACATCTGATGGCCATAGAGGTCGAAATCGACCCAGGTTGCAGACGATCGGCCGATGGCGCAACCCAGCACCTCGCCATAGAAAGCGCGGGTTTCGTCGAGATCACGGACCGGGAAGGCGAGATGGAAAGGCGTCATGCGAGAGCTCCGGACAGGCAATGATGCTTCAGCTGGCCGTTCCAGCCGCTTTGGGCGATTCGGTTGGGCAACCTGATTGGCCCTCGCCCATTGCACAAGCTGCACCGGAACAATAGATGGAGCGGCAGGGTCTCTCCCCCGGATCGCTTGAACGAACAGGACTAGCCGCATGACCGATACGCTCGACGCAGCGAAACTGACCGACCGCGTCGCAGCACTCGTCGAGGCTGCGAAGCGCGCCGGCGCTGACGCCGCCGATGCGGTCGCGGTGCGTGGCCGTTCGGCCGGTGTTTCCGTGCGTTTGGGCAAGGTGGAAGGCACCGAAGCGTCGGAAAGCGAGGATGTCTCGCTGCGCGTCTTCATCGGCCAGCGTGTGGCGAGCGTTTCGGCCACCGCCGCTTCCGATCCGAAGGCGCTTGCCGAGCGCGCCGTTGCCATGGCGAAAGTCTCGCCGGAGGACCCCTACCAGGGGCTCGCCGATCCAGCGCTGCTTGCCCGCAACCTGCGCGATCTCGACCTGTTCGACCCGACCGAGGTGCCCGCCGACCAGCTGAAGGAAGCAGCGCTAGGCGCCGAGGCCGCCGCCCTTGCCGTCAAGGGCGTCACCAATTCGGCAGGCGCCAGCGCCAGCGCCGGCATGGGCGGCCTCGTGCTCGCCACCTCGCACGGCTTTGTCGGCCAGTATGTCGCCTCGCGCTTCTCGCGCTCGGCCAGCGTCATTGCCGGCGAGGGCACCGCGATGGAGCGCGACTATGAATTCTCCTCGCGCCAGCATTTTGCCGATCTCGATCCGGCGGAAGAGATCGGCCGCAAGGCCGGCGAGCGCGCCGTGCGCCGCCTGGGCGCGCGCAAGGCCGCGACGGGGCCGGTCGACGTGGTGTTCGACCCGCGCGTCGCGCGCGGCATTGCCGGCCATCTCGCCGGCGCCATCAACGGCGCGGCGGTGGCGCGCAAGACCAGCTTCCTGCGCGACATGATGGGCAAAAAGGTCGCTTCGGCCGGGATCACCGTCACCGACGAGCCGCTTCGCCGCCGCGGCCAGGCTTCACGTCCCTTCGACGGCGAAGGCGTCGAAGGCGAGAAGCTGCTCATGGTCGAGAAGGGCGTGCTCAACCACTGGTTCCTGTCGACTTCGGCGGCGCGCGAGCTCGGGCTTGTCACCAATGGACGCGGTTCGCGCAGCGGCTCCTCCGTTTCGCCGTCCTCGACCAACCTTGCCATCGAACCGGGCGAGCGCACGCCGGAAGACCTGATCGCTTCGCTGAAGAGCGGCTTTTACGTCACCGAGGTCTTCGGCCAGGGCGTCGACATGATAACTGGCGAATACAGCCGCGGCGCCTCCGGTTTCTGGATCGAGAACGGCGCGCTTGCCTATCCGGTCGCCGAGGTGACGATCGCCTCGAACCTGAAGACCATGTTCCTCAACATGGTGCCGGCCAGCGATCTCGACCGCAATTTCGGCACCGCCGCGCCCACGCTCCTGATCGAAGGGATGACCCTTGCCGGCGCTTGACCAGCTTGCCCTGAGCGAGGCGCGCGAAGACCTCGCGCTGTTGCGTGACGCCGCCCGCGAGGCCGGCGCCATCGCCATGCGCTACTTCGGCAACAACCCGCAGGTGTGGATGAAGGGCGGCACCTCGCCGGTCAGCGAAGCCGATCACGCCGCCGACGCCTATCTGCGCGAAACCCTGCTCAGGGCGCGTCCGGATTATGGCTGGCTGTCGGAAGAGACGGCCGACGATCATGCCCGGCTGTCGGCTCGCCGCACCTTCGTCGTCGACCCGATCGACGGCACGCGCGGTTTTCTCGACGGCCTGCACTCCTGGTGCGTCAGCGTCGCCGTGGTCGAGGACGGCCGTTCCCTGGCCGGTGTGCTCGAATGCCCGGCAAAGCAAGAGACCTACTGGGCGCTGCCGGGCGAGGGCGCCTGGCTGAACGGCAAGCGCATCCATGTGCGGGCGCCCGGCGAGACCGTGGATATCGGCGGGCCGAAGCCGCTGGTCGACCTGATGCCGGAAGCCTTGCAGGGGCGGCTGCGGCGCGCCGCCTACATTCCTTCGCTGGCCTACCGGCTGGCGATGATCGCCAACGGCAAGCTCGACGCGACCTTCGTCAAGCCGAACGCGCATGACTGGGACATCGCCGCCGCCGATCTGATTCTCGCCGAGGCCGGCGGCGCCTTGCTCGACCGCAGCGGAAAGCCTCCGCGCTATGCCGGCGAGGTGATCAACCATGGCGCGCTCGCCGCGGGCAGTGGCCGATTGCTCGGCGTGCTTGCCGGCGTCATCGCTGGACTTGACGAAGCGTGAGCCCATCGATGGTTCCAAAGTCTTCTACTTTGGTCTAGACCTGTCACAAATTCAGAAACACGCGAAGGATCGGCATGGCCGTGGAAGACGGAAAAAAACAGCTTTTGCACCTGGTGTTCGGCGGCGAGCTGAAAAAGCTGGGTGGAACCGAATTCCGTGACCTCGACGCCCTCGACATTGTCGGCATCTACCCCGACTATCAATCCGCGCTTTCCGCGTGGAAATCCAAGGCGCAGGCCAGCGTCGACAATGCCCATATGCGTTACTTCGTCGTCCATCTGCACCGGCTGCTCGACCCGGAAGCCAAGGCCGCCGGTTGACCGATGGAGCATGAAGCGGTGAAAGGGGCCTCCGGCCCCGCCATCCGGCGCAGCGGCACCCGCACTCTGTGGCGGCGCATCCGCGAGCCATTGGCGCAGTCACGATTCGTCAAGAATTTCATCGCCAGCCTGTTCGCCTGGTTCGTGCGCCTGGTGCGCATCACCAGCCCGCTGGTCAAGGGATCGACACAGGTCGCAGGCGGCGCCTACGCGGATATCGAACCCGGCATCATCGCGCTCTGGCACGGTCAGCATCTGCTGACCCCGGCCTACTATCCGAAGGGCCGGCCGCTGGTCGCCATGGTCTCGCGCAGCGCCGACGCCGAACTCAACGCGCTGATGATCGAGAAATTCGGTATCGAGGCGGTGCGTGGCTCCGGCGGCCGCGAGAATGCCAGGCATCTCGACAAGGGCGGCGCCAAGGCGCTGATCGCGCTGAAGAAGTCGCTGGTCGCCGGCAAGAACGTCGCCATGATCGCCGATATCCCGCATGGCACGCCGCGCGACGCGGGCCTGGGCATCGTGCTTCTGGCCAGGCTCTCCGGCCGGCCGATCCTGCCTGCCGCGATCACCACCAGCCGCCGCAAGGTGCTGGAGAAGAGCTGGGACAAGACCACCATCAACCTGCCGTTCGGCCGCTCCGCGGTCGTCGTAGGCACGCCTGTCTTCGTGCCGGCGGATGCGGATGACGCCGAGATGGAGCGCAAGCGCCAGGAAGTGACTGCTTCGCTCAACGCCGCGACAGCCGAGGCCTATCGCCTCGTGGACGGCGGCAAATGAGCGAGCGCTGGGCGCGCGCGGCCCTGACGGCATACCGCTATGCCGGCGCCGCCGCCTATCCGTTGATCGGCCCCTATGTCGCCTGGCGCGCCTCGCGCGGCAAGGAAGACCGCGTCCGCCGCCGCGAGCGCTATGGCGTCGCCGGACGTCCGCGTCCCGAGGGGCCGGTGATCTGGATCCATGCCGCCAGCGTCGGCGAGACCATCGCAGTCGTGCCGCTGGTCGAGAGCATTCTCGACTATGGCGTCAACATCGTGCTCACCACCGGCACGGTGACCTCGGCGAAGGTCGCCGACGAGCGGCTGGGCGACCGCATCATCCACCAATATGTGCCGCTCGACCTGAAGCCGGCGGTCAGCCGCTTCCTTGATCACTGGCGGCCGGAACTGGCGATCATCGCCGAATCGGAAATCTGGCCGATGACCATCCTGGAGCTTGGCGCGCGCAACGTGCCGCAGGTGCTGGTCAACGGCCGGCTCTCCGACCGCTCTTTCACCTCGTGGAAGAAGCGCGCAAGCGTCGCCGAGGCGCTGTTCGAGAACCTTGCCCATGTCATTGCCCAGTCGGATGTCGACGGCGAAAGGTTCCGCGCGCTTGGCGCCCGGCCGGTCACGGTCTCCGGCAACCTGAAGGTCGACACCAATCCGCCGCCCGTCGACGAGCGGGCTTTGGCGACCATGCAGCGACAGATCGGCGGCCGCCCGACATGGGCCGCGATCTCTACCCATGACGGCGAGGAGGTCGTCGCAGCGGAGGTCCATGCGAGCCTCTACAAGCGCCATCATGGCCTCCTGACCATCGTCGTGCCGCGCCATCCCGATCGCGCCGACGCGCTTGCCGCCGAGATTTCCGGCATGGGCCTGAAGATCGCCCGGCGCAGCAAGGGCGACCGCATCGCGCCCGACACCGATATCCTGCTTGGCGACACGATCGGCGAGATGGGGCTCTATCTCAGGCTGACCGAGATTGCTTTTGTCGGCCGCTCGCTCACCTCGCAGGGCGGCCAGAATCCGCTGGAGCCGGCAATGCTCGACACCGCGGTGCTTGCCGGCCGCAACGTGCAGAATTTCCGCGAGGCCTATCAGCGCCTGCTGGACAGCGGCGGCGCCAAGCTGGTGCGCGACCGCGACATGCTGGCCGGCGCGGTCAACTTCCTGCTGAGCAACGAGGCGGCGCGTCACGAGATGATCGCGGCCGGTGCGGCGACCGTCGACGAGATGCGCGGCGCGCTCGCCCGCACGCTGAAGTCGCTCGAACCCTACATCCAGCCATTGGTCGTCAAGGCGCGCCTGAAAGGCGCAAGCGGGCGCTAGCGCATGAGCCCACGAATCGAACCCGGTTTTTGGCAGGGATCATGCGCGAGGCCGCGTTGCGTGGAGCCGGCGCCGTGACCAGCGAAGCGCCGCCCTTCTGGTGGGAAAAGCCGGACTGGCGGGTGCTGGCGCTGTCGCCGGCCTCGGCGCTGTACGGCCTGGTCGCCGGGCGTCGCATGCGCCACGCGCCGCGCGAGAAGGTCGCGGCGCCTGTATTGTGCGTCGGCAACCTCACCGTCGGCGGCAGCGGCAAGACGCCGGTCGCGATCGCCTTGGCAAAACAGGCCAGGCGCATGCAACTCACCCCCGGTTTCCTGTCGCGCGGCCATGGCGGCTCCTTTGATAAGCCGCATGTCGTCGACGCCCACCACGACGCCGCCAAGCATGTCGGCGACGAGCCGCTGCTTCTGGCCGAGCATGCGCCGGTGGCGGTGACGGCCAACCGCGCCGCCGGCGCGAGGCTGCTGATGGAGGAGCATGGCTGCGATTTCCTCATCATGGACGACGGCTTCCAGTCGGCTCGCATCCACATCGACTATGCGCTGGTGGTGGTCGACGCGCGCTTCGGCATCGGCAATGGCCGCGTCATTCCGGGCGGGCCGCTGAGGGCCAAGGTCGTCGATCAATTGGTCTTCACCAGCGCCATGCTGAAGATGGGCGAGGGGACAGCCGCCGACGCGGTGGTGCGCCAGGCGGCGCGGGCCGGCCGGCCTATCTTTCTCGCGCATGTCCAGCCGGAGAATTCGGCCCGATTCGCCGGCGGCCGCTTTCTCGCTTTCGCCGGCATCGGCCACCCGGAAAAGTTCTTCGACACAGTGAAGGCGGCGGGTGGCGAGGTCGCGCTGTCGCGCGCCTTCCCCGACCATCATTTCTACGCGGCGGATGAACTGGCCGATCTCGCTGCGCTGGCGCAACGCGAAGGCTTGCGCCTTGTCACCACCGCCAAGGATGCCGCGCGCCTGCGCCACGGCGCGACGCCAACGGGTTTCCTCGATCTGCTCGACGTGCTCGACATCGATGCGGTCTTCGAGCTCGACCACGTGCCCGAGCGTATCATCGACGAGACCCTGGATGCCTGGCGTCAGCGCAAGATGAGGGGGTGAGTTCGAAGAATTGCGTCAACTTCACCGCGATCCGTAGACACGCTTCAGCGCTTCGACCAAATGGTCGAACATTGATCTCATTGGCGGACTGTTGCGCAGGTCCTGATGCATGGTCACCCAGACGTCGAGGCTCGGCGAAAATTCTTCAGGTAGGAGATGCACCAGTCGGGTATCCTCGCGCACAACCGCGCGTTGGCAGATTCCGATTCCGAATCCCGCCCTGATGGCCGCCAGCTGAAGAAGAGTGTTGTCGGATCGTAGCGTAAAGTCGTCCCGCCCCAATGGCAAACCGAGCCGTTGCACGGCCCGGGCGGTAGAGGTCTCGTGATCGAAGCCCACCAGGCAATGCCGGTTCAGCTCGCGCAAATTGGCGGGTTTGCCGTATTTTTCGACGTAGCTCGTGTGAGCATGGAATCCCAGCCGAGCGCGCCCCACCTTGCGCGCGACGAGATCGGCCTGTGTCGGCCTCACCATGCGAATGGCGATATCGCACTCCCGCCGCAATAGGTCCTCCAGCCGGTCAGAAGCGGAGATCTCGACGACCAAGCCGGACTGGCTTCGCTCCAACTCAGTAAGAATTGGCGGAAGAATCTCCGTCGCAACGATCTCCGAGGCCGCAAGGCGAACGATTGTGCGGGGCTGGTCCGCCTTGCTTGAAACCGCTCTCAGCAACGTTTCGGCGGCGGCGGCCATGGCCAAGGCATGCGGCTGCGCGATGACAGACGTCGCGGTTGGCCTCAGGCCATCCTGGGCGCGCGTGAAAAGCGGCATGCCGAGGGTGGCCTCCAACTCACGGATGTGCCGGCCGACGGTCGGCTGGGTGAGGTTGAGGGAGCGCGCCGCACCCGAGAGGCTTCCCTCGCGCAGGACCGCCAGAAATGACCTGTACAGTTCCCAACTCGGATTCTTGTCCATGCATTCTTGTATACCTGCTGAACAAGCTTCGACAATTCCGTTCATCCGGAGGGGCGCGTACCTTGGGTCCATCAACTTCAGGAGAAACCCGGATGCGCATCCACGCTATCCAGACAGGGACAGTCAAAATCAAAACCGCCCAGGTCAAAGGCCGGGGGCACGGCTTCATTGATATTTTACTCGATCCGAACTGGACCGACTGGGTCCCGACATTCGCGTGGGCGATCGAGCACCCTGAAGGCGTCATTGTCGTCGACAGCGGCCAGGGGACACATCTGTTGGAGCACTCGCGCTCGCTCCATCCCTACGTGCGATGGGAAGTCGGCTTCCGGATCGAGCCCGAGCAGGAAATTGGGCCTCAGCTGCGCACCTTGGGGATCGGTCCCCGCGACGTGAAGAAAGTCGTCCTCACGCATTTGCATATGGATCACGATGCAGGGTTGGCGCACTTCCCGAACAGCGAGATTATCGTTCCGGCAGGAGAATTGTCGCAGGCGCGCGGATTGCTCGGACAGATCCGAGGCTACCTTCCGCAGCGATGGCCGAAGTGGTTCGATCCAACACCAGTCGAGTTACCCAATGAGCAATTCGGACCGTTCGATCAGAGCCTGCGCCTGACGAAAGGTGGTGATGTTGTTGCGGTGGCGACACCGGGGCACACGCCGAACCACATGTCTGTGGTGGTCCAGGATGGCGATACCGCGGTTTTTCTCGCCGGCGACACCTCCTACAATCAGGCGCTCATGCTTTCAGGCACCCCAGACGGGGTCGGTGGCAATGGCGAGGTCTCCAAAGCCACGCTTGCCGCCATCAGGACGTTCGCGCAAAGCCGCCCGACTATCTATCTGCCGACGCATGACCCGGAGTCGGCCGCGCGCCTTGCGAACCGGCAGGTGGTATCGGCTATTTGACAACGAGGCGGTTGGCGAAGCCGCAATCGCACCCTTACCCGCGCTTCCGCAGTTCCGGATGCATCTCGATTTCCCGGCGCAGAGATACCTCGGCATTCACGTAAGGCTCCTGCCGGGCGACGCTCCAGTATTTGAGCTCGTCCAGCGGAATGCTCTCGCCCGTCACCGCGCAGCGCACGAACGAGCCGGGACTGGTGACCTGGAAGTCGCCGTCGAGATAGCGGATGCGCGCTTCCTTGCCGCCTGGGCCTTCGAAACGGTTCATCATGGAATGGCACTTGGCTTCATCGCGGTTTCAATCGCCACAAATCACGAGCGAGGTCAAGCTTGACGCAATGCTCATGTAATATGGCTCGCCTGTATTTCGTTTCCAGGAGCCGGCATGGACATCACTCCCGCCCGCCTGACGTCGCTGCTCAACGAGGCGCTCACGCCGCAGGCCGTGCCGTCGCCCAAAGCCGACCCGGCGACCGTCGCGCTGGTGAAGGCGCTCGTGCAGCCGCCGGCGCCGACAGTGCAGTCCGCACAGTTCGCCGCGCAGGCCCTGAACGGCTCCCTGGCCAGGGCGCCCGCGCAATCGTCCCAGCGTCTGCCGTCTTCGGCGGTCGAGGACGCCTATCGCGCGGTGATGGATACCGATGTCGACGCCGACGAAGCGCCGGCAAGGGCGCCTGCCGGCAGGATGACGGCAGATGCCGACCAAGCCACGCGCGGCTTCGTTCCGCAGCAGCCTGCTTTCGCCGATAGCGCGGCACGGCCAATGGCGGCGGCTGTACCGCCGTCTTTCTCTCCGGCCCTTGCGCCTGCCACGGTGCTGGTTGCGGCCAACGGCAACGCGTTGCAGCCGCGCGGCGCGGCGATCCGGCCGGCGGGACATGCCCCGCGCTCCGAGCCTGGCCAGACATCGCTGTGGACCGTATCGCTGGTCACCGCCATCGTTTCGGCCGTGACCACCACGATCGTCGTGCTGCTGCTGCGCTGAGTCGGGCGAGACGTGCTGCCGGACGTCCTCTAGTCGTCGTCCTGCAGGAACGCCTCGAGCTTCTCCGGCGCCAGCCCTGCGTGTGCCGCAATGCGGCCGGCGAGGTCGGCGGCCGCGGCGCGCGGCCGGCCGACGGGGCGGTCCAGCCAATAGGAGACAGGATTGAGCACCGTGCGCTCGTCGACCGTGACGATACGGCCCGATTCCATCTGGTCCTCAACCAGCGGCGGCCTCGCCAGCGCGATGCCCAGCCCATGCGCGGCGGCATCGAGCACGAGGTTGTAGTCCTCGAAGCGGCGGTCTTGCGGGCGAGGGCGGTAATCCATATCCCGGGCCGCGAACCAGGCGCGCCAGCCGGACGCGTCCGAATCGTTGATCAGCGGGAATTTGAGCAGCCGGGCGGGGTCGCCTTGCCCGATCTCTTTCGCCAGTTCCGGCGAAGCGATGGGGAAGATGTATTCCTCGAAAAGCTGCACCGAGACGCGGCCCGGAATGCGGCCGCGCCCGCAGCGCACCGACAGGTCGATGCCTTCATCGGCGAGGTCCGCCTGCCGGTTGTCGACGTCGAGCACGATGCGCAGCCTCGTCGGGCTGTTTTCCAGCGCCGCCATGCGCGGCATCAGCCACAAGCCGCTGACCGACGGGATCGACGCCAGCCGCACCACCGCGGTGCCGCGCGGCTCGACCCAGCGGTCGGAATTCACGGAGATCAGCGCGAAGGCCTCGGTGGTTCGAAGATGCAGCCGATTGCCCTCGATCGTCAGCGTCACGCCGCGCGCGTTGCGCTCGAACACCTTCAAGCCCAGCCAGTCCTCCAGCTTGGCGATCTGGCGGCTCACCGCGCCATGCGTGAGGTTGAGTTTCTCGGCCGCTGCCGAGAAACTTCCGGTGCGCGCCGCCGCATCGAAGGCGCGCAAGGTCTCCAGCGGCAGTATCTGGTCGGAGCTGTGATCCATGCTCACAGCTGACCCTCGAATTGGTCGTTTGTCAATCGACGGCTAATCGCGTTTTGTGCGGTCATGGCATTGAAGGACGAGGATACGGCGATGAGCGCTTACACCGGCACGTTGAATGAGACACAGCGCATGGACACCACGGCGACCGTCGCGGTGGCGCTGACGGTGCTCGGCTGGGCCTCGGCCTTTCCGGCGATTCGCGCTGGCCTTGGCGCCTTCCAGCCGCTGGAACTGGGCGCGCTGCGCTTCGCCATCGCCGCTGTGCCAGCGGTAATCTTCCTGGCCGTCAAGCGCCCGGCGCTGCCCAGGGTTGACGAGCTGTGGCGCTTCGCTTTCGGCGGCGCCATCTTCGTCGCCCTCTACACGGTCATGATCAATTACGGCGAGCTCACCGTCTCGGCGGGCGTCGCCAGCTTCATCATCAATGTCAGCCCGATCTTCACCGCCATCATGGCGATGGCGCTGCTCGGCGAGCGTTTCTCCCGTCTGGCCTGGCTCGGCACCGTCATCTCCTTCACCGGCATCGGCATCATCGCCATGGCCGATGGGCATGGGCTGCATTTCAACCCCGGCGCGCTGTTCATCCTGGGCTCGGCGCTCTGCTCCGCCGTCAACACCATCGTCCAGAAGCCGCTCTTTGCCCGCCACCATCCGCTGACGATCGCCGCCTCCAACATGGCACTCGGCGCGCTCTGCCTGCTGCCTTTCCTGCCGGAGGCGTTCAGGCAGGCCGCGGTCGCCGACGCCGCCGGCCTCGGTGCAGTGATCTATCTCGGCATCGTGCCCTCGGCGATCGCCTACGCCGCCTGGGCGACCGCGCTGTCGCGCCTGCCAGCCGCACGCGCCTCGAACTTCCTCTATCTCGTCTCGCCGACCTCGACCCTGATCGGCTTCTTCTGGCTGGGCGAAGTGCCTTCGCTGCTCGGCATCCTCGGCGGCGCGCTGGCGCTGGGTGGTGTTGTCGTGGTGAATTTAAAGCGATGATCTGTGACACCGCCGCCGTTCGACGACAGCTGATGAGTCAGTAATGCCTAAGGTGTTCTTCAGGGACGCGTCGACGTTCCGTCCGATTGCTGTCGGTTACGGCGGTTGCCTTGCGACTGACCGTATAACTGTGGACGGCGTTCAAGTCGGCTACTTCTACCGAGAAGCTCCAGACAATCCAGAAGACAGCGGTTGGCGTTTTTTTGCGGGGGACGAATCCGATGAATATGTCGGCAACGCCGAAAATATCGGCCTGTATGATGTCAACACCATCGCGAACTATGACCCGCTGATAACCTCCTGCCTGGAAGCTCCTGTGGGAACCGCATATGTCAGGGCCGGCGAGGGATTTGTCCGCGAGAGATTTGAGCCTCCCGGGGATTGATGACCCACGGCGAATCTAACAAAACTGACCTTATCTCCGCCCGAAAAGCCGCTCGATATCGGCGAGCTTGAGCTCGATATAGGTCGGGCGGCCGTGGTTGCAGGTGCCGGAACCCGGCGTCGCCTCCATCTGGCGCAGCAATGCGTTCATCTCCTCGGCCTTGAGCAGGCGGCCGGAGCGCACCGAGCCGTGGCAGGCCATCGTCGCGGCGATCTTGTCCAGCCGCTCCTTCAGCGTCTCGACCGTGTCATGGTCGGCGATCTCGTCGGCAAGGTCGCGCACCAGTTGCTGGACATTGGTTTCGCCGAGCATCGACGGCGTCTCGCGCACCGCCACCGCGCCAGGCCCGAAGCGCTCGACGCCGAGGCCGAACTTGGCCAGAGTCTCGGAATGCATCGCCAGCCGCTCGGCATCGTCTTCCGGCAGGTCGACGATCTCGGGCAGCAGCAGCATCTGCGAAGGCACCGCGCGCGAATGGAGCGCGTTCTTCAGCGCCTCGTAGACCAGCCGCTCATGCGCGGCGTGCTGGTCGACGATGACGAGCGAATCCCGGGTCTGCGCGACGATGTAGTTCTCGTGAACCTGCGCGCGCGCCGCGCCTAATACCATGCCGAGCAGCGCTTCCGCCGGTTCCGCCGCGCCGGCGCGGGCGTCGGCGCTGGCCAGCGGCCCGGTGTCGAACGCAGCCTGTTCATGCTCGCCGAAGCCGCCGCGATGCGGCCGGGCTTCGCCCATGTCGAGCGGCCGCTGCGGCGAGCGCGACGGGTCGAAGCCGCTGAACCCTGAAGCGCGGTAGGACGCCTCGTAGCTCCGGTGGCCATTGGCCGGACCGGGATGCGCATAGGGCGCCGCACCTGGCCGGAACGCCGCCATCATGCCGGCCGCACCTGTGGTCGCCGCGCGGATGCCGGCGCTGGCGAGCGCCTCGCGGATGGCGCCGACGATCAGCCCGCGCACCAGTCCCGGGTCGCGGAAGCGAACGTCGGCCTTGGCCGGATGGACATTGACGTCGAGGGTCGCCGGATCGAGCGACAGGAACAGCACAGTCACCGCATGCCGGTCGCGCGGCAGGACATCGGCAAAGGCGCCGCGGATGGCGCCGGCGATCAGCTTGTCGCGCACCGGCCTGCCGTTGACATAGGCATATTGCTGCAGCGCGTTGGCGCGCGTGTAGGACGGGATCGAGACGTGGCCGGCGAGATGCACGCCGTCGCGCATGGCGTCGATGGCGACCGCGTTGTCCGGAAAATCCTCGCCCATCACCTGCGCGACACGCGCCAGCCGGCCCTCCGGCGTATCGCCGGTTGCCGGCAGTTCCAGCGTCGAGCGGTCGGGGCCGGCCAGCGTGAAACGCACGGCGGGGAAGGCGATAGCGATCCGCTTCACCACATCGCCGGTGGCGGAACTCTCGGCCCGCTCGCCCTTCATGAATTTCAGCCGCGCCGGCGTGGCGAAGAACAGGTCGCGCACCTCGACCGTCGTGCCACGGTTTGCCGCCGCCGGCTTCACTGCGGAAACGCGGCCGCCCTCGATGCCGATCTCGGCGGCGCTGTCGCCGCTGGCCGTGCGCGAGCGGATCGACAGCCGCGCCACCGACCCGATCGACGGCAGTGCCTCGCCGCGAAAGCCCAGGGAGCGGATATCGTGGATATCGTCGGAGAGCTTCGAGGTGCAGTGGCGCGCGATGGCCAACGCGAGTTCCTTTTCCGGAATGCCCGACCCGTCGTCGGTGACGCGGATCAGGTTCAACCCGCCGCCTGCGGTGACGATCTCGATGCGCTGCGCGCCGGCGTCGAGCGCATTCTCCACTAGCTCCTTCACCACGCTCGCGGGACGCTCGATAACCTCGCCTGCGGCGATCTGGTTGATCATCGTTTCGGAAAGCTGGCGGATGGGCATGCGGCGATTATAGGCGGATTCGAGCGGCGTGGGGGAGGGGCAAACTCACGCCTGCGCCACCAGCCAGTCCCTGACCTTGCGGGCATTGTCGCTGAGCTCGCGGTTCTTCGGCCAGATGACGTGGAAGCCGATGCCGGTCCTCATCACGTGGTCGGTCACCGGCACCAGCAGGCCGGATGCCACGAGCCGCTCGACAAGGTGCCGCCAGCCGAGCGAGATGCCCTGTCCTTCCATCACCGCCTGGATTACCAAGGCGTAGTCGTTGATGCGCAGGCCGCGTTCGGCGTTGCGCAGGCTGGTTCCGACGGAGGCGAACCACTCGTCCCAGTTCGGCGCCTCGCGATAGGGTTCTTCCAAATGGATAAGCCGGTGCGTGGCGAGCTCCGCGACCGTCTTCGGCATGCCGAACTTGGCCAGGTAGCTGGGGCCGGCCACCGGAAATATCTCCTCGTCGGACAGCGACAGCGAGTGATAGTCCGGCCAGTCGCGCGGCACGCCGCCGCGCACGCCGAGCGGGATGCCTTCGGCGATGATGTCGAGGTCCCGGTCGGCCGTCTGGATGCGCAGGTCGATGCCGGGCAGCTCGTCGCGGAACTGCTGCAGGCGCGGCATCATCCAGAACGAGCCGAAGGCGGTCGAGGCGGCAACCGTCACGTGCCCGCCCGTCGCCTGCAGGCGAAGGTCCTCCGCCGACTTGCGGATGAGGGAAAGCCCCAGCGAGACATCGGCATGGAAGCGCTCGCCGGCCTCCGTCAGGCTGACCTGCCGGTGGCGCCGCTGGAACAGCTTGGCGCCGAGCTGCTCCTCCAGCCCGCGCACCGCGTAGGAGACCGCGGCTTGCGTCATGCCGAGCTCGCGGCCGGCGGCGGTGAAGCTCGACAGGCGGCCCGCCGCCTCGAAGACGATCAGGCTGCCGGCCGAGGGCAAGAGGTGGCGCAAGCTTCGCATAAACGCAGCTTATACAAGAGATCAGGATTTTCCAGCGTCACAGCCATATTTCGTGTCGCTAACTTGGCTGGAAAAGAAGGATCAAGCCCATGAACGCACCGGCCGCCGAATTGACCGAAACCACTCATCGTCGCGGCGGCGGCCGTCTCGGGCGCAAGGCGCTGAGAAGCGCGCCCGTCGCGTCGTTCCCAACGCTCGTCCGCCAGATCCCCGCCTACGAGATCGTGCCCAGCGAGGCGGTGGAACTGATCCACGAGGAATCGCTCAAGATCCTCGAAGAGGTGGGCTGCGAATTCCGCGACGACGGGGCGATCGCGCTGTGGAAGGCAGCCGGCGCCGATGTCAGGGAAACGCGTGTGCGCATAGACCGCGCGCTGCTGATGGAGCTCGTCTCGAAGGTCCCGGCGGAGTTCACGCTCAATGCGCGCAACCCGGAGCGCACGGTGCGCGTCGGCGGCAAGAACTCGATCTTCGTGCCGATGTATGGCGCGCCCTATATCCGCGACCTCGATAACAATCGGCGTTACGGCACGCTCGCCGACCTCAACAATTTCCACAAGCTGGCCTACATGGCGCCGGCGCTGCATTCGTCGAGCTCGGTCATCTGCGAGCCGATGGAAATAGCGGTGCCAAAGCGGCATCTGCACATCATCCACTCGGCGCTGAAGCACTCCGACAAGCCGTTCATGGGCATCGTCACCTCGAAGGAGCGCGCCGAGGACACGATCGCGATGGCCGGCATCGTCTTCGGCGACGAGTTCGTGCGCGACAACCCGGTGCTGGTGGCGATCACCAACTGCAATTCGCCGCTGGTCTGGGACGCCACCATGATCGACGCCATGCGGGTCTATGCGAGCCACAACCAGCCGCTGATCCTTGCGCCCTTCGCGCTGTGCGGCGCGTCGACCTCCGCGTCGGCCGTTGGCGCGGTGGCGCAGGTCAATGCCGAGGCGCTTGCCGGCGTGGCGCTGACACAGCTCATCCGCCCCGGTTCGCCGCAGATCTATGGCCAGTTCATGGTCACGGTCGACATGAAGACCGGCGCACCGATGGGCGGCACGCCGGAAGCAGCCCAGATGATGTATCTGATGGGCGCGCTGGCCAGGAAATACAATCTGCCTTGGCGCACCTCCGGTTTCCATGTCGGCTCAAAGCTCAACGACGCGCAGGCCGGCTATGAATCGAACATGCTGATGCATGCCGCCATCCTGTCCGGCGCCAACTACATCTGGCATTCGGCGGGTTGGCTCGAAGCGGGCCTCACCTGCGGTTACTCGAAATTCGCCACCGACTGCGAGCAGCTCGTCGGCTGGTACAAATACGCCGGCGGCGTGCCCTTCGACGATTTCAAGGAAGCCATGGCCGCGATCCGCGAAGTCGGTCCGCAAGGCCATTTCCTCGGCACCCAGCACACGCTCGAGCATTTCGAGCGGGCCTTCTTCATGCCGAGCATCATGGACTTCAACTCCTTCGAGCAGTGGTCCGCCGAAGGCGCGAAGGACCACGACACGCGGGGTCGCGAGAAGGCGCGCAACATGCTCGCCGACTATCAGGAGCCGAAGCTCGATGAAGGCATTGCCGACGGTCTCGCGGATTTGATCGCGCGGCGGGAGGAAAAGCTGCCTGATAGTGTTAGCTAATAAGGAAACGGGATTAATTGATTGAACAGGCGTAGACCTGAAGGGAACTGAAAGAAGGGAGAACGAAATGACGATTTTCAAAAGCAATGGCGACCGCGTTCCGGCCGCCATCGAGGCGATGGCCGAGGAGGCGCGCGCGGGCCGCATGGATCGCCGCGAATTCCTGGCGCTGGCGAGCGCCTTCGGCGCGTCGACAGCTGTCGCCTATGGCATGATCGGCCTTGCCGCGCCGACAAAAGCCCTGGCCGACGAGCCGAAGAAGGGCGGAACCCTGCATGTCGCGATGTCGGTCAAGGCGCAGAAGGATCCGCGCACCTATGACTGGACGGAGATGGCGAACGTCACCCGCACATGGCTGGAGCCGCTGGTCCGCTATACCCGACAGTTCACCTTCGAGCCGGTGCTGCTCGAAAGCTGGGACGTCAACGACGACGCCACCGAATACACGCTGCATCTGCGCAAGGGCGTCACCTGGAACAATGGCGATGCCTTCAATGCCGACGACGTGGTCGCCAATCTGAACCGCTGGTGCGAGAAGGGCGCCTCCGGCAATTCCATGGCGGCTCGCGTCGGCGCTCTGATCGACACCAAGACCGGCAAGGCGAAGGATGGCGCGATCACCAAGGTCGACGACCACACGGTCAAGCTGAAGCTCGCCGAACCCGACATCGCGATCATACCGGGCTTCACCGACTATCCGGCGCTGGTGACGCATCGCAACTTCGACAAGGATGGCGCCGATCCGATCAAGAAGCCGATCGGTACCGCGGCCTTTGAGCTTGTGTCCTACGCGGTCGGTGCGAAAGCGGTCGTCAAGCGCCGTGAGAACGGCAAGTGGTGGGGCGGCGAAGCGCCGCTCGACGGCGTCGAGTTCATCGACTACGGCACCGATTTCAACGCAACGGTGAGTGCCTTCGACTCCGGCGAGATCGATCTCGATTTCGAAACGCCGTCGGACTTCATCGACATCCTCGACAAGATGAACCTGGTGAAGTCGGAGGTCGCCACGGCGACCACGCTGGTGGCCCGGACGAACACCACCCACAAGCCCTATGACGACAAGCGGGTGCGCAACGCGCTGCAGATGGCAGTTGACAACAACCAGGTGCTGCAACTCGGCTACAACGGCCGCGGCACGGTTGGCGAAAACCATCATGTCAGCCCGATCCATCCGGAATACTACCCGTTGCCCAAGAAGACGCGGGACGCAGCGGCCGCCAAGAAGCTGATGGCCGACGCCGGGCAGGCCGACTTCGAGCATGAGCTGATCACGGTCGAGGACGAATGGCAGAAGAACACCGGCGACGCGATCGCCGGCCAGTTGCGCGATGCCGGCATCAAGGTGAAGCGCACCGTCCTGCCGGGCTCGACCTTCTGGAACGACTGGACGAAATATCCCTATTCGATGACCATCTGGTACATGCGGCCGCTCGGCGTGCAGGTGCTGGCGCTCGGCTACCGCTCCGGCGAGGCCTGGAACGAGACGGCCTTCTCCGATCCGCAATTCGACGCCAAGCTCAAGGAGGCGCTGTCGCTGAGCGATGTCGCCAAGCGCAAGGAGGTGATGAAGGACGTCGAGCAGATCCTGCAGGACTCCGGCGTCATCATCCAGCCGTTCTGGCAGAAGCTCTACTGCCACATGAACAAGAAGGTGAAGAACTTCGGCATGCACCAGACCTACGAAATGGACTTCCAGAACGTTTGGCTGGAGACCTGATACGGGCTGCGCAAGGACTTCATGAGCCGCGAAAAAGCCGATATGCAGGAAGCGTGGTGGCGATCTTGCCGCCACGCCGCCGAACCTCCGGAGATCCTGCATGAGATTGATAGTGTTGGCCGCCACTGCCATGTCGGTCGCCTTGCCCGCCGCAGCGTTCGCTGGGCCGGCCTCCAACGCCGTGAAGTTCTTTTATGTGCCTGAAGTGAAATTCGAGGCGGATGCCAAATACCGCGACCGCTTCACCGAGCCGGTGACCAAGCTGTTCGATCTCAACGACAAGGCCTCGAAGAATAACCCGGACGAGGTCGCCTGCATCGACTTCGATCCGGGCCTCGACGCCCAGGATTTCGACCAGAAGACGCTGGCCAAGACGCTGAAGCTCGCCGAGACCGTCGACGGCGACAGCGCCGAAGTGACGGCGACATTCAACCTTTTCCCTGAAGGCGATGATTCCAAACGGGAAATGGTCTGGGCGCTGAAGAAAGTGGACGGCAAGTGGAAGGTCGCCGACATTACCTCGAAGACCAGCAACTGGAAGCTGAGCGCCCTGGAATGCATGCCCGACAAGGCGCCGGAGTGAAACAGTGCTGCGCCGCCTTGTTCTCGCGCTGTCGACCCTATCGATGCTGGCCGCGGGGCTGAACGGCGGCGCCTCGGCTCAAGGCATGTTCGGCGCGCCGCCGCCGAACGCGCCCTCCGGCGGCAACCAGCCGTCGGACAATGCGTCGCCGCCGGCTGCAACCACGGCGCCGCCGAGCGAGCCCAAGCTGCCGCCCCTGGTGCCTGTCCTGCCCGGCTCGCCGACGGCGGTTGTGAAGCCGTTCTACGAACATCAGGGACTGGAGCTCGATCCGGCCCAGCGCAAGAACTTCATCGATCCGGCCAAGAGCGTGCTCGACAAGAGCGACGCGCTACGCGCCTCGGGGCAGGGCGAATGCCTGGACCCCAACATGGCGTTCGACAACGCCAGCTACGACAAGCTCGCCATAGACAAGAGCCTGCGCACCATCGAAGCCGTCAATGGCGACGAGGCCAAGGTCGTCGTCGCCTTTGTCGTCGAGGGCAACCAGCACCGGCTGGAATGGAAGCTGAAGAAGGTCGGCGGCGACTGGAAGGTCTCCGATCTCCTGTCGGTCACCGGCGAATGGGCGCTGAGCCAGTATCAATGCGAGTGAGCCGCCGATGAAACTCCGCGCTTCCCTGGCGCTGATGCTTGCCGCGATTTGCATTGCCGGTGGCGTTGGCGTCTGGCGTGTCGGGTCAATGCTGATTGCCCGCGAGCCACGCCAAAGCCTGACGGCGCCCGCCGACTTGCCTTACGAGCGCGTCGCGCTCAACCAGGCCGGCGCGCCAGAGCTTGATGGCTGGATCGCTGACAGGAAGGGCAGTTGCGGGGCGATCGTCCTTCTGCATGGGCGCGGCGCCAACCGGCTCGCCATGGCGCAGAGGGCGAAGATGCTGTTCGACGCCGGCTATTCCGTCGCCCTGTTCGACCTGTCCGGGCATGGCGAGAGCGGCGGCGCCGTTCAGGGCTTCGGCTATACGGAAGGGGAGGACGCCGCCCGCATCATTGCTTATGCACGTGAGCACTTCCCCGGCCAGAAGTTGGGTGCCCTGGGCTCATCGCTGGGGGCCGCGTCGCTTGTCTTCGCCACGCCACGGGCGCTTGCCGACGCCTATGTGCTGGAGCAACTCTACGCGACCTTGCGCGAGACGACGGCCTGGCGCATGCCTTTCAGATTCCTTCGGGGCTTCCAGGCCGATGTCCTGCTGGCGCAGATGCCGCTGCGCCTGGGTTTCAGCGCCGATGACGTCCGGCCAGTGGATCGCATCGGCAAGATCGGCAAGCCGCTGATCCTGTTGGCGGGCAGCGTCGATCCGTTCATCGATCACGGCCAGGTCATGGCGTTGCAGCATGCCGCCGCAGGGTCGCCGCTGGTCTGGTTCGAGGGCGCCGGCCACGTCGATCTGCTGCGCTACGACCAGCCCCGTTATCGCGATGCGGTCCTGCCGTTCCTGTCAAGGAACCTCTGCCAGACCGGGGTGACCGACCATGTGTGACGGCCGCCCGGTCGAATCACCCGCGCCCGCGATACGGCGCGACGCCGGTATCGGGCAGCCAGGCGTCCTTGGGCGGCGCGCCGGTCTGCCAGAAGACGTCGATCGGGATGCCGCCGCGCGGGAACCAGTAGCCGCCGACGCGCAGCCAGAGCGGCTTGGTCGCCTCCACGATGCGGCGGCCGATCATGACCGTGCATTCCTCATGGAAGGCGCCGTGGTTGCGGAACGAGGTCATGAACAGCTTCAGCGACTTCGATTCCACCAGCGTCCTGTCGGGCGCGTAGTCGATGACGATGTGAGCGAAGTCCGGCTGGCCGGTGACCGGGCAGAGCGAGGTGAATTCCGGGCAGGTGAAGCGCACGATCGCCGGCGGTCCGTCGCCGCGCTGGAACGGAACGATCTCCAGGACCGCCTGTTCAGGGCTCTGTGGCGTCTCGACGTGCTTGCCGAGCTGGGTGAGGTTCTTGGCGTCAGTCATGGGCGGCTCCTTGCTGCCGCCGGAACGTTCCGGGCGGCAGGCGCAAGCGAATTGCTGATATCGCCATGATCCAACCGGATCAGGCGCGTTTCGGCGCTCATTAGCATAATTTGAAACGGCAGGAAGACGATGACCAGCAACGACCCGCTCCTCCAACCCTACCAGCTCAAGCACCTGACGCTGAAGAACCGGGTGATGTCGACCAGCCATGAGCCGGCCTATTCGGAGGACGGCATGCCGAAAGAGCGCTATCGGCTCTACCATGCCGAGAAGGCCAGGGGCGGCATGGCGCTGACCATGACGGCGGGCTCGGCGATTGTTTCCCGCGACAGCCCGGCCGCCTTCGGCAATCTGCATGTCTACGATGACCGCATCGTGCCCTGGTTGGGAGAACTGGCGGATGCCTGCCACGAGCACGACTGCAAGGTGATGATCCAGATCACCCATCTCGGCCGTCGCACCGGCTGGAACAAGGCCGACTGGCTGCCGGTGCTCTCGGCCTCGCCGGTGCGCGAGCCCGCGCATCGCGCCTTCCCCAAGACCATCGAGGACTGGGATATCGAGCGTATCGTCGCGGACTATGCGACCGCCGCGCAGCGCTGCGAGGCGGCGGGCCTCGACGGCATCGAGTTCGAAGCCTACGGACATCTGATGGATGGCTTCTGGTCGCCGATGACCAACCATCGCGACGACGATTTCGGCGGCTCGCTAAACAACCGCCTGCGCTTCACCGACATGGTGCTCGACGCCGTGCGCAAGGCCGTCGGCGAAAAATTCATCGTGGGCATCCGCATGGTCGCCGACGAGGATTTCGAAAAGGGGCTGTCGAAGCAAGAAGGCGTCGAGATCGCCCGCCGGCTCGCCAATTCTGGCAAGGTCGATTTCCTTAACATCATCCGCGGCACGATCGAGACCGACGCGGCGCTGACCAAGGTCATCCCGGTGACCGGCATGCGCTCCTCGCCGCATCTCGACTTCGCCGGCGAGGTGAGGGCGGCGACGAAGTTCCCGACCTTCCATGCGGCGCGCATCTCCGATGTCGCCACGGCGCGCCACGCGATCGCCACCGGCAAGCTCGACATGGTCGGCATGACGCGCGCTCACATTGCCGATCCGCACATCATGAAGAAGGTGATGGAGGGTCGTGAGCATGAAATCCGCCCTTGTGTCGGCGCCACCTATTGCCTCGACCGCATTTATGAAGGTGGCGAGGCGCTCTGCGTCCACAATGCCGCGACCGGACGTGAAGCGACCATTCCGCACGTCATCGCCAGGAGCGAAGGGCCGAAGAAGCATGTGGTAGTGGTAGGCGCGGGAGCTGGCGGGCTGGAAGCTGCGCGCGTCGCGGCGGAGCGCGGCCATCGGGTGACGGTGCTGGAAGCCTCCAGCCAGGCTGGCGGGCAGATACGGCTCGCGACGCAGAACCCGCGCCGCAAGGAACTGATCGGCATTATCGACTGGCGGCTGGCGGAGCTCGACCGGCTCGGTGTCGAGATCCGCTACGACACCTGGGCCGAGAAGGACGATGTGCTGGCTTTGTCGCCGGAGGTGGTGATCGTGGCCACCGGCGGCGTGCCGCAGAACCCGCCGCTGACGGCCGGCGACAATCTCGTCACCTCGAGCTGGGACATCATGGCGGGCAGCGTCAAGCCGGCCGAGAACGTGCTGCTCTACGACGACAATGGCGGCCATCAGGGCATGGGCGCCGCCGAGCTCATCGCCAACAGCGGTTCGAAACTGGAGCTGGTTTCACCGGAGCGTTTCTTCGCCCCGGAAATGGGCGGGCTGAACCACGTGCCCTACATGCGCGCCTTCCACGAGAAAGGCGTCACCGTCACCATCAACACCCGCCTGCGTTCGGTCCGGCGTGAGGGCAATCAGCTGATAGCCGAGCTGGCGTCGGACTTCGCCGACGGCTGGCGCGGCGAGCGTCGCGTCGACCAGGTGGTAGTCGAACACGGCACCGCGCCGCTGGACGATCTCTATCTGTCGCTGCGGCCGCTGTCGAAGAATGCCGGCGCGGTCGACTATGAGCGGCTGGTGAGCGGCGGCGATATCTTCCCGCCGCGCAACCCGGAAGGCGGCTTCGTGCTGTTCCGCATCGGCGACGCGGTCGCCTCGCGCAACATCCACGCCGCCATCTATGACGGCATCAGGTTCGGGATCAGGATCTGAGCGCCAATTGGAGACGCGCAATCGATCGTCGCAAGGAGAGCCACCTGCCGCTCCGGTCGATCGCGCGCCGCGCGAGGCGTCGGCCAAGGCCGGCGCCGTGCGATGCCTTAGAACATTCGCGCGGTCGCCATGCACAGCACGGTGACGACCAGCAACCCGCCGGCGATGCGTTCGCCTCTGGTCATTTTCGCGCGCAACCGGGTTTGCGTCGCCGCATCGGCGCTGACGAGTTGTCTGCTGGTCGAGGCCACGACGGCGCCTTGAACGCCGGCGGCGGCAATCGCCGTTAGAATGCCCAGCGCCAGCACCATTTCCATCGAGCTGAAGGAACCCTGATGGAAGAAGTACCAGAGCAGCAGGCCGGTCAGGAACACCATGCCGGAGGCGCCGAGCTGCGGCCGGATGAACCGCTCCGCCTTGATTTCCGCATCGCGAGCGACAGCGATGGTCGTGCCGGCCCAGAACACGCCGGCCATGACATGCAGGCCGATGACGACGATATAGACATATTGCATGACCGTACTCCTCTCGTTTGCCCGCCACCTGCACGCCGCGGCAAGGATGCGGCGTCATCATTAAGACAAAGTTAGATATCTAACGATTAGATGTCAACGCATGCGGCCGAGTTTCACCTTGCGATTGCTTCCTCTACTGTCAGGTCATGACACCGTTTGATCGGCCGCCCGTCGGCATGAATCTCGCCCGCACCTCCAAGATCGTGGCGCAGGCTTTCGATGACGCGATGGTCGAAGCCGGCGGCACGCTGCCGGTCTGGGTGACCTTGCTGTCGGTCAAGTCGAAGGAACTCGCCAACCAGCGCGAGCTTGCCGGCATGATCGGCATCCAGGGCGCGACGCTGACGCATCACCTCAATGCCATGGAAGCGCAAGGGCTGCTGACGCGCCGGCGCGATCCGGAAAACCGTCGCGTGCATCAGGTGGTGCTGACCGATGCCGGCGAAGCGATGTTCGAGAAGCTGCGCCTCGCGGCGGTTGCCTTCGACAAGCGGTTGCGGGCGGGCATCGCCGACGAGAGACTCACCGAGTTCGCCGAGGTGCTGGCGCTGCTGCGGGCGAATGCCGGCGGCTAGGGCGCGTCAGTCGTAGGTCTGAATTGCGCCGAAGGCGTAGTGCCTCAACCTCAGCGCGGCGATCAGCGCCGTCAGCTTCGCCTTGCCGTCGAAGCTGTCCTGAAACATCTCGTCATGCATCAAAAGGATAAGCTTGCGCGGCTTGGCGAAACGTCCGTAGCCGAACAGATGGTCGATCTCGCTCACCAGATGGTCGACACTCTGCACCGGCTTGCCGCTGTCCTCATGCACCCATTCGTGGTCCCAGCCGTAGAGCCAGAAGCCGGACGCGGCGACAAACTCGTAGTCCGGATCCTCGCGCCCGGCCTCGGCCAGCCCGAGTGAAGTGTCGTCCTTGGAGTAACTTGGCAACCTGAATACGTCACGTCCCGGAAGGCGCGCGTGCACGGGTGGGCTGAGGCCGAGAACGACGTTTGCCTTGAGCATGTCGGCGACCACGCCTTCGGTGTCGCCATAGAAATGCCGGTAGTGGTTGTAGGCGTGGCTGTAGCTGTGGTTGCCGACAGTCACCAGCGGCATCGCCTTGGCCCGCTGCAGCAGCGCGCGGGCGCCGGCGTTGGCCTCGGCGTGCATGCCCACCATGAAGAACGTCGCCGGCACCTGCTCCGCCTCCAGCACGTCGAGGATGTTCGCGGTGCCGTTCAGCGGGCCGTCGTCGAAGGTCAGGTAGACGGTACGGTCGGCGGCAAAAGCCGGCCATGCGACGACCAGCAACGCCAACAGGAAAAGTCGTAACAGCATCCGTGAAATCCGGTTGCGATCAAGGCAGGCGGCCACGGGCATTCCTGCTTGTCAAGTTCGTCGAGCGGCCGGACTTGGGGACTTCCGCTGCTCTATTGCCAAAGGTTCCGCAGGTTTGCGGCAGCGATCCATAGAAGCCAAAGCAGAATGGCGAGAGTTGCCCCCAGCGCAATGCAAGCGGGTGGGCCGCCCATCAGAAGAATGAAAATAAGCCCTCCAAAGGCTCGGGGATAGTCATTGCCCGGGCTATGAAGCAGCCATTGATATGCGGCTGTAACAACGATGGCCGACAACAGAACGCAGGTCATGAACCTCATAGGAAATCCCCAAAAGTCATGTCTGAAAAGGAGATGTTCGTTCCTCGGCGCTGGGAATGGATGCGCGTCTCGTTCGCCGGCCTGTGACGCAGCGTGGAGGTCGAGACTTCCCGCTGGTCTTCATCACAAGCTGGATTGCTATGCCACGCTGCCTTGCAGCAGCTTCAGCTTCGCCTTCTTCGGGCTGCGGGCTTCCAGCCATTCGCGTGCCTTGTCCTGCGGCATCGGGAAGGCGATGGAATAGCCCTGCACCTGGTCGCAGCCGATCGCCATCAGCGAGTCGAGCTCGGCCTCTGTCTCGGCGCCCTCGGCCACGATCGAGATGCCCAGTCCCCGCGCGAGTTCCGTAATGGCGCGCACGATCTTGGTGTTGTCGCCGTTCTCGTTGATGTTCTGGACGAAGCGGCGGTCGATCTTCAGCCGGTCGATCTCGTTCGGATTGACGTGGCTGAGCGAGGCATAGCCGGTGCCGAAATCGTCGAGCTCGAGATGCACGCCGGCGGCGCGGATATGCCTCAGCTTGGCGGCGATGCCGGTCTTCTCGTCGTCGAGGATGACGGATTCGACGATTTCCAGCGACAGTTTCTGCGGCGCGAGTCCCGCCTGCTCCAGCGTCGAGAACAGGAACCTGTCGAAATCCGGCTCGCGCAGCTCGGTGCCCGATACGTTGACGGCGATGCGCCCGAATTCGATGCCGGCGCGGTCCCATTCGGCGGCTTCGGCGATTGCCTTGGTGATGACGATACGGCCGATATCCGGCATGAAGCCGCATTTTTCCGCGACCGGGATGAACTCGCCGGGCGAGATCATGCCGCGCTCCGCATGTTTCCAGCGCACCAGCGCCTCGATGCCGCTGATCTTGCCGCTGGTGAGCGACACCTGCGGCTGGAAATAGACCTCGAAGCTCTTGTCGGCGATCGCGGCGCGGATGTCGTGCTCGAGCTGCTTGCGGTAGTCCAGCTCGCGCCGGAGCTCCTCGGAGAAGAAGGAGAAGCTGCCGCCGCCGAGCTTCTTGGCCGAATAAAGCGCGAGGTCGGCATGCACGAGCAGGTCCTGCGCATTTTCGGCATCGACCGGGTAGACTGCGATGCCGGCGCTGGCGCCCGGCATGATCGTCGTGCCCTGGAAGGTGATCGGCTCGTTGATCTTGCCCAGGATGCGCCTGGCCAGCGTATGGATGTCCTCGGTCGTGCCGGCACCGTTGAGGATCATGACGAACTCGTCGCCGCCCAGCCGGGCGCAGAGATCGGACGCGCGGCAGGAATCGCGCATGCGTTGCGCGGTCACCACCAGCACGTAGTCGCCGGCGGCGTGGCCGAGCGTGTCGTTGATCTGCTTGAAACGGTCAAGGTCCAGCTGGATCACCGCCAGCCGCTCGCGGCGCCGGTGCGCGCCCTTGATCAGCGTTTCGAAATGATCGGTGAGGAAGGTGCGGTTGTGTAGCCCGGTCAGGCCGTCATGCACGGCGATGAAGGCCATCGAATTCCGGGCGTCGACCAGCTCATGCGTCTTGCGCAGGATGGCGTTGGACATCGGCCTGAAGATGAAAAGCGCCACCAGTATGATGACGCCGATAGTGGCGAAGAACAGCGTGCGGTGCAGGTCCAGCATCTCTTCGGACCGCTCGTCGGCAAAGGCGCTGATGCGCTTGCCGAGCGCGGCATAGCCGGACATGGTTGCATTGGCGACGGAGGCGTCGAGGCCGACGCGCTCGCCGCCACCCTTGTAGCCGTCTTCCTGCATGCCGAGCTGGGATTCGAAGGACGACACCAGCCGCTTGCCGTTGGCGACGAGGCCGTTCGAGAAGTAATCGAGATGGAACGGCTTGTTGAACAGCACGTACTCGATCGACTTGGGATCGTTGTGGGCGGGCGACGCCGGATCGGCGCCGGTTTCCTTGATCAGGCGATCATAATTGGCCTCGAACTCGCCCGTTGCCTGCTTCAGCGCGGTGACCAGCGCCGGTTGCTTGTCGCGCGAGGCCGCGCCGGTGGCGCTGGTCAGGAAGACGATGCGCTGCGACAGCGCCTTCTGCGTCGAGACGATATCGAGCAGCGCGTCGTTGTGCTGCTGTTGCGCCATCATCTGCTGCAGGAGGATGAACGACGCCATCACCATCGCGGCGATGATCGTGAGCGCCAGCCAGTAGCCGGTCTTGATGAGCAGAATCAGCTTGCGTGAAACGCTGTGCACTGGCTGCTGCGACATTTGCTGGGTGACCCCCCGGTCGACGGATTCCTGCCTTTGATTGGGCGATGGACCCTTGACCTGAAACGGTTAACAGCTTGGCAAGCAGGTCCGGCGCCGGTGTCGCGGGCGTGACAAAGCTCACGGAATGGTTATCGCCTCCTTTCGCGCCGAGGCTGCATTTGAGCGCATCGTTGTGCCGATGTCGCGCGCGGATCGGCTTCCGGCTTTCGCGTCGCCACCGAAGCGGTCGCTTTTGCGATGGATTTTTCGCGTGCGGGGCGCGACAGTCCGCCTCGAACAGAACAGGGCCGCACCCATGAGCGCAGCATTCCTCTCCCATATCGACAGCGAGCTTGAAGGCCTGAAATCGGCCGGGCTCTATAAGTCCGAACGGGTTATATCCTCCATGCAGTCGGCCGAGATCGAGGTCGCCGGCAAGAAGGTGCTGAACTTCTGCGCCAACAACTATCTCGGCCTAGCCGACAGCCCGGACCTGCGCGAGGCGGCGAAGCATGCGCTCGACCGCTATGGCTACGGCATGGCCTCGGTGCGCTTCATCTGCGGCACGCAGGAGGAGCACAAAGAGCTCGAGGCGACGATCTCGTCCTTCCTCGGCTTGGACGACACCATCCTCTACGGCTCCTGCTTCGACGCCAATGGCGGCCTGTTCGAGACGCTGCTTGGTGAAGAAGACGCCATCATCTCCGATGCGCTGAACCACGCCTCGATCATCGACGGCGTCAGGCTCTCCAAGGCCAGGCGCTTCCGCTATGCCAACAACGACATGGCCGACCTCGAAGCCCGGCTGAAGGAAGCCAGGGACTGCCGCTTCCGGCTGATCGCCACCGACGGCGTGTTCTCGATGGACGGCATCATCGCCAACCTCAAGGGCGTATGCGACCTCGCCGAGAAATACGACGCCATGGTCATGGTCGACGACAGCCACGCTGTCGGTTTCGTCGGCAAGAACGGCCGCGGTTCGGCCGAGCATTGCGGCGTCGAGGGCAGGGTGGACATCATCACCGGCACGCTCGGCAAGGCGCTGGGCGGCGCGTCGGGCGGCTACACCTCGGGCAAGAAGCAGGTCATCGACTGGCTGCGTCAGCGCTCGCGGCCCTATCTTTTCTCCAACACGCTGATGCCGGCGATCGCCGGGGCGTCGATCAAGGTGTTCGAGCTGATCCGGCATGGCGACGCGCTGCGCGAGCGCCTATATGCCAATGCGCAACGTTTCCGCTCTCAGATGGGCAAGCTCGGCTTCACGCTTGCCGGCGCCGATCACCCGATCATCCCGGTGATGCTGGGTGACGCCACGCTGGCGCAGGAGATGGCGGCCCGCATGCTGAAGCGCGGCATCTATGTCATCGGCTTTTCCTTCCCGGTGGTGCCGAAGGGCCAGGCCCGCATCCGCACCCAGATGTCGGCGGCCCACTCCAGCGCGGATATCGACCGTGCGGTCGAGGCGTTTGGCGCGATCGGCAAGGAACTGGGTGTGATTGGCTGAACGGCGTCGACGAAAAACGATTCCGGATCAAGAGATTCGAGGAACAGAAGAATGTCCAACATGATGAAGGCGCTGGTGAAGGCCAAGGCCGAGCCGGGCATCTGGATGGAAGAAGTGCCGGTACCGGAGATCGGCCCCAACGATGTGCTGATCAAGGTCAAGAAGACAGCGATCTGCGGCACTGACGTCCACATCTACAACTGGGACCAGTGGGCGCAGAAGACCCTGCCGGTGCCGATGGTGACCGGCCACGAATTCGTCGGCACGGTTGCCGACTTCGGCGCCGCGGTCACCGAATACAAGGTCGGGCAGCGCGTTTCGGGCGAGGGTCACATCGTCTGCGGCCATTGCCGCAACTGCCGCGCCGGGCGAGGGCATCTGTGCCGCAACACGCTCGGCGTCGGCGTCAATCGTCCCGGCGCCTTTGGCGAATACATGGTGATCCCGCAACACAATGTCGTGCCGATCCCCGACGACGTGCCGGACGAGATCGCCGCGATCTTCGATCCCTTGGGCAATGCCGTGCACACGGCATTGTCCTTCGATCTGGTCGGCGAGGATGTGCTGGTCACTGGCGCCGGCCCGATCGGCATCATGGGCGCGCTGGTCGCGCAATGCGTCGGCGCGCGCAAGGTCGTCATCACCGACATCAATCCGGTGCGGCTCGCCCTGGCGAAGAAGCTCGGCGTCCAGCATGTCGTCGATGCCTCGAAGGAGAAGCTGCGCGACGTGATGCCCTCGATCGGCATGACCGAAGGCTTCGATGTCGGCCTGGAAATGTCGGGAGCCGCGCCCGCCTTCCGCGACATGATCGACACCATGAACAATGGTGGCAAGATCGCGATCCTCGGCATCGCGCCGACCGGCTTCGAGATCGACTGGAACAAGGTCATCTTCAAGATGCTGCATCTCAAAGGCATCTACGGCCGCGAGATGTTCGAGACCTGGTACAAGATGATCGCGCTGGTGCAGGGGCCGCTGGATGTCTCGGGGCTGATCACGCACCGCATTGGGATCGACGATTTCCAGGCCGGGTTCGATGCAATGCGGAGCGGCAGTTCGGGCAAGGTCGTGTTGGATTGGTAGGGGCGCGCCCCTACCGAGGCGAGGGTACGCCTCCTATCGGCGCCCGCTACAAAGCGGACAGGGCCACCTCCAGCGCCACCACGCCTTTGACAATTGCCGCCCGCTCATCCTCGCTCAGTCTCGCCAGCAACTCCCTCTCAAAGGCCTTCGCCAGCGGCACCATCTCGCGATACGCCGCAAGCCCCGCCTTGGTCAGCGCCAGGTGCTCGACGCGGCGGTCGTTCTCATCCGGCGTGCGCGTCAGCCAGCGCCGGCGCTCAAGTTCCGCCACCGCGCGCGACACCTTGGTCTTGTGCATCGCCGACTGGTCGCCGAGCTCGGTCGCCGTCATCGTGCCGCGCTCGCCGAGGCCCGATAGCGTGCGCCATTCCGGCCGCGTCAGGCCGTGGCGCTCCTTGTAGATGCGCGAGAACTCGCGGCTGACGGTGTCGGCAAGCCGGTAGAGCCGGTAGGGCAGGAAGCTTTCAAGCTCGAGGACTTCGGGTTCCATAGGCACGCCACTGAAGCTGATCAGCCGTTGATAGTTACATTTTCGATGGTTACAAATGAAACCAGTTTGGTCAACATCGCCGGTGGCCTGAGCTTCGCGAGGCTTGGAGACCGGGATCAGGGAGGATCGGATGGCCTTTTCCTACATGCCGGGCTTCGGCAACGATTTCGAGACCGAAACGCTGCCGGGCTCACTGCCGCAGGGCCGCAACTCGCCTCAGCGACCAGCCTACGGGCTCTATGCGGAGCAGCTTTCGGGTTCGCCCTTCACCGCGCCGCGCGGTACCAACGAGCGCTCCTGGCTCTACCGCATACGCCCGAGCGTGAAACACACCGGCCGGTTCAAGGGCGCGAGCTATCCGCTGTGGAAGACAGGACCGGCCATCGGCGACCATGAATTGGCGCTCGGCCAGTATCGCTGGAACCCGACGCCGATGCCCAGCGAGCCGACGGACTTCATTTCCGGCATGCGCACCTTCACCACGGCCGGCGACGCGGTTGGCCAGTCCGGCATGGCGGCGCATGTTTATGTCGCCAACCGCTCGATGGTCGACGACCATTTCTTCAACGCCGATGGCGAGTTGCTGGTCGTGCCACAGGTCGGCGCGTTGCGCTTCGTCACCGAGATGGGTGTGATCGAGCTCCGGCCCGGCGAGATCGCGGTGCTGCCGCGCGGTCTCGTCTTCAAGGTCGAGCTCGCCGACAAGGAGGCGCGTGGCTATGTCTGCGAAAACTACGGCGCCAAGTTCACCATGCCCGACCGCGGCCCGATCGGCGCCAACTGCCTCGCCAACCCGCGCGACTTCAAGACGCCCTGCGCCTGGTTCGAAGAAAAGGAGACGCCCTGCCGGCTGATCGTCAAATGGTGTGGCACATTCCACGTCACCGAACTCGGTCATTCGCCGCTCGACGTCGTCGCGTGGCACGGCAACTACGCGCCCTACAAATATGATCTGGCGACGTTTTCGCCCGTCGGCGCCATCCTGTTCGACCACCCCGATCCGTCGATCTTCACGGTGCTGACCGCGCCGAGCGGCGAGGAAGGCACGGCCAATGTCGACTTCGTCATCTTCCCGCCGCGCTGGCTGGTGGCGGAAAACACGTTTCGGCCGCCCTGGTACCACCGCAACATCATGAGCGAGTTCATGGGCCTGATCCACGGCCAGTACGACGCCAAGGAGGAAGGTTTCGTTCCCGGCGGCATCAGCCTGCACAACCAGATGCTGGCGCATGGACCCGACGCCACGGGCTTCGAGAAGGCGACGCGCGCCGAGCTCAAGCCGGTCAAGCTCGACAACACCATGGCCTTCATGTTCGAGACGCGTTTCCCGCAGATGCTGACCCGCTATGCCGCCGAGCTCGGCACGTTGCAGGAGAACTACATCGACTGCTGGTCGGACTTGAAGAAGCGTTTCAATGGCACGCCGGAGGGCGACTGGTCCTGAGCGACGAAATCATTGTCAGGAAAACTCGCGCGGGCGGCTTGACGATCGCTCCCGCGCGCTTTGATGTGTGACAAAGCGGTGAAAGCCGCACAGGAGAGGAAACCGCATGAAACTTGCCACATTGAAGAACGGGACGCGCGACGGAAAGCTGGTCGTGGTCTCGCGCGACCTCACGCGGTTCACCGACGCTTCCTTCCTGGTGCCGACGCTGCAGGCGGCGCTCGACGACTGGCGGCGGATCGCGCCGCATCTGGCGGCGATGGCGGAATCGCTGGAGACCAACGCCGTTCCGTCCGCTCGCTTCCACGAGCATGACGCCCATTCGCCGCTGCCGCGCGCCTATCAATGGGCGGACGGCTCGGCCTATGTGAACCATGTCGAGCTGGTGCGCAAGGCGCGCGGCGTCGAGGTGCCGGCAAGCTTCTGGACAGATCCGCTTATCTACCAGGGCGGCTCGGACTCCTTCATTGCCCCGCGCGACCCGATCCGCATGGCCGACGAGGCCTTCGGCATCGACCTTGAGGCTGAGGTCGCAGTTGTCGTCGACGACGTGCCGATGGGCGCCGGGCCGGATGAGGCGAGGGAGGCGATCCGTCTTGTCATGCTGGTCAACGATGTCACTCTGCGCGCCATCACCGGTCCGGAACTGGCAAAAGGCTTCGGCTTCTTCCAGTCGAAGCCGTCGTCGGCATTCTCGCCGGTCGCGGTCACGCCGGACGAATTGGGCGATGCCTGGGACGGCGGCAAGGTCAACCTCGCGCTGCTGGTCGACCTCAACGGCAAGCCTTTCGGCCGGGCCAACGCCGGCGTCGACATGACCTTCGACTTCCCGGCATTGATCGCGCACGCGGCAAAAACCCGGCCGCTCGCCGCCGGCACCATCATCGGCTCCGGCACTGTCTCCAACAAACTCAACGGCGGTCCCGGCAAGTCGGTTTCGGCCGGTGGCTCGGGCTATTCCTGCATCGCCGAACTGCGCATGATCGAGACCATCGAGAGCGGCGAGCCGAAGACATCGTTCCTGCATTTCGGCGACACGGTTCGCATCGAGATGAAGGACAAGGCAGGCCATTCGATATTCGGCGCGATCGAGCAGAAAGTGGAGAAATACGAGGGGTAGTGGAAGGGACTTGGAGCCGGTGACCCTGCTCGACCACCTTCGCCGCATGGCGCGCAACAATCTCTGGTCGAACGACCGGCTCTATCGAGCCGTGCTCGCCCTTCAGCCCGGCGAGTTCGAAGCCCAGCGCGTGAGCTTCTTTCCTTCGATCAGGGAGACGCTCAACCACATCCTGGCGGTCGACCGTCTCTATTTCGATTTCCTGACGAATGGCGGGCTGGGCGCTTCGGCCTACGACGACTACGTTCCGTTCGAGGACGCGATAAGCTTGGCGGCCGCGCAGACCGATTTCGACCGCAGGCTGGTCGCCTTTTGCGACGGTCTGACGGACGCCGATCTCGATCGCCACGTCATCACCGACCGGCGCGAGGACGGTATGATCCCCGAGAGGATCGGCGACATCCTCGCCCATGTCTTCCTGCACGACATCCACCACCGCGGCCAGGTGCATGCGATGTTATCCGGCACGTCCGTTCCGCCACCGCAATTGGACGAATTCCTGCTCGACTATGATCTGAAGCTCAGGAGCCAGGAGGTTAAGCGGTTGAAGCTGGAGAGCTAGGCTAACGCAACATCGTAGCGGGCAAAGTGCGTATCTGATGTCAGGATAGCCAGGTTCTCCGCCCGTGCCTGCGCTATCAGCAGCCTATCGAACGGATCACCATGGTGAGGGGGCAGATCGCTGACCGCGTGCGCGTGCTGGAAGGTGATTGAGAGTTCTTGAAACCGCATCCTTGGAAGCAGTGCATGCAAGTCGTCTGGCGCGTTGAGCTTTCCGATCGAACGTTTGATGGCAATTTCCCAAACGCTCGCCGCGCTCGCGAACACCACCGCGTCGGAAGCGAGGATAGCGCGGTAGTGATCGCTGAGACGTCTGTCGTCCGAAATAGACCAGAGAATGATATGCGTGTCGGCTAGAAACCGCGCGGTCGTCATTTCATGTACTCGTCCCATTCGGGACCGAGTTCGTCAAAATCGTCCGCAATCCAGATCTTGCCCTTCAAGGCGCCAATACGGGGCAGGAGGTCTTCCTTGGCCGGAGGCACGAGCCTGGCGGCTATCTTGCCGTGGCGTGTAAGCACGATCTCCTCGCCAGCTTCAGCGCGACTGACGAGTTCCGACAATTTGGCTTTCGCTTCCGCGATTGAGATATTCATGGCTCGACTCTTTTCTGACCATAATTTAGGTCATAATCAGCCGAGCCGCAAGCAAGCCTGAACGCTTACGCCGCCTTGCCGTCCACCTTCAGCACGCCGCGCTTGATCTGGTCCTGCTCGATCGACTCGAACAGGGCGCGGAAATTGCCCTCGCCAAAGCCTTCGTCGCCCTTCCTCTGGATGAACTCGAAGAAGATCGGCCCGATCACGGTTTTCGAAAAGATCTGCAGAAGGATCTTGGTCATGCCGCCGTCGACCACGCCTTCGCCGTCGATCAGGATGCCGTGCTTCTTCATCCGCTCGATCGGCTCGTCATGACCGTTCACGCGCTCATGCGACATGTCGTAATAGGTGTCGGGCGGGCCGGGCATGAACTTCAGCCCGTTGGCGGCGAGCTTGTCGGTCGCCTCGTAGATCGCGTCGGTGCCGACGGCGATGTGCTGGATGCCTTCGCCATTGTACTTCTTCAGATACTCGGCAATCTGGCTGGTCTCGTCCTTGGACTCGTTCAGCGGGATGCGGATCTTGCCGCAGGGCGAGGTGATCGCCCGGCTGACCAGCCCGGTGATCCTGCCGTCGATGTCGAAGAAATGGATCTGCTTGAAGCCGAACAGGTCGCGATAGAAATCCCACCATTTGTCCATGTTGCCGCGATAGACATTGTGGGTGAGGTGGTCGAGGAAGTAGAAGCCGACGCCCTCGGGCTTCGGATTGCGCTCGCCCAGCCATTCGAACTCGGCATCATAGGCCGAACCCTTGTCGCCATAGGCGTCGACGAAATAGAGCAGCGAGCCGCCGATGCCGACGATGGCCGGCACGTCGAGCGCCTTGTCGGTGCCTTCGTAGGGCGTCGCGCCTTTCGACACGGCATGCTCGAAGGCATGCTTGGCATCGACCACGCGCCAGGCCATCGAGGCGGCGCAAGGGCCGTGCTTCTCGACGAACTTCATCGCATGCGAGCCGGGCTCGGCATTGACGACATAGTTGATGTCGCCCTGCCGCCAGACGGTGATGTCCTTCGAACGGTGCTTGGCTACCGCGACATAGCCCATGCGGGTGAAGAGTTCTGCGAGCTTCGCCGGCTCGGAATGCGCGAACTCGACAAACTCGAAGCCGTCCGTCCCGGCCGGGTTCTGCTTGCTGATCCTGGCGGGCGGGGCGTCGTGCGGGAAGGGGCCCATGGCAGTCCTCCGAAAGCTGTTACGGCCGGTCTTGGCCAACTTCCCGCATCATAGCGCGCAACCGCCGCACAGTGCTTGCATTCAACCGCTTGAAATGCACTTCATGTGCGTTGATCATGCATGATTGGAGAAAAATCCATGAATGATACGCGCCTGGACCAATTTGACCGCAAGATACTGGCGCTTTTGCAGGGCGATGCGCGGCTCACCAACAACGACCTTTCGGAGCGGGTCAACCTCTCCGCCTCGCAATGCTCGCGCCGCCGCCAGCGGCTGGAGGAGGATGGCTTTATCAAGGGCTATCGCGCCGTGCTTGACCGCGACCGTCTCGGCTTTTCGCTGGTCAACGTCATCTCGGTGACCCTGGCCACCCACAACCGCGACAATGCCCGCCGCTTCGGCGAGTTGGTGGCGCGCCTGCCCGAAGTGCAGGAGGCGCACGCGCTGACCGGCGAGATGGACTACATCCTGAAGGTGGTGACGCCTGATCTCAAATCATTGTCGGAGTTCGTCAACGGCGTTTTGCTGCCGCACGAATCCGTGCAGCATGTGAAGACGGCGATCGTGCTGGAGACGCTGAAGGAAACCGGCGCGTTGCCGATTTGAGGTAATGGTAATGGTAACGCAGCTTCGATACCGTTACACCGCATAAAAACGTCGAGGCCGGGGAGAAGATGGTCAGTTTTCAGTTCGTCGCGATTGTCCTCTTTGCTGTCGGGCTTGTGCTTTACACGATAGGTGGTTTTATCCACTTCGCCCGTCATCCTAAGAGCTTGGACGCGATGCTCCAAATTCCATTTTATATCAATCCCTTCCAACGACTTCCGGCATCTCAATCTGGAGATTTCATGCGGGGAGTATTCGCCGACCCGAAAGCTCGCTGGTGGTGGTTTATCGGCGTTCCTATCGGCCTCACAGGCTTTGTGCTGCTCGTACTCAGCACTTTTCCACTCGCTTACGTGGCGCTGAACACAGTTGTTATTGCGATCTTCTTGGGTGCGCGTGAGCTGATTATCAGAAGGCGTCGCTGATTTGGCGGCTCACCGCTGCTGCTGGATCAGCCCATAAAGGTTGGTGCAGCGCGCACCCGAGCGGCAATACGCAAACACCGGGCCTTCGAGCTCGTCCAGCGCCGCAGCCTGGTCCTCGACATTGTCCATGGTGATCTGGCCGCTGATCACCGGGATATAGCGGAAGGCAAGCCCGGCGGCTTCGGCCGCGGCCCGAATGCTGTTGGCCGCTGGCTGGCCTGGTTGCTCATCGTCTGGCCGGTTGCAGATCACGCTTCTGAAGCCAGCGTCCTTGATCGCGGCGATGTCCTCGGGCTGGATCTGGCCGGAGACTGAGTAGTCTTCGCTTATCTGACGGTATTCCATGGTGTCCTCACGAGTTTGATGCCTTGTGGCTTGACCGAAGTCTTGCCACTCCCCGGCCGGTCCGGCAACTGTCGCCGCCGTTAATTCCTATGCCGCAGCCGGCCGGGCGAGCCGCGCCCTCGCAAATCGGGCGACGACGATGCCCGCGATCACCGCCGCGACAAAAATCGGTGTAGCCGGATAGCCAAGGCCAAGCGCCGGGATCGAGGCGCCGGGGCAAAAGCCGGCAATCCCCCAGCCGATGCCGAAGACGGCCGCGCCGCCGACCAGCTGTCCGTCGATGGCGCGTTTGGTCGGCAGGACGAAGGCGCTTTCGAACACCGGCGCCTCGCGCCGGCCGAACACGATGCGGTAACCGATGAACGCGACCGCCAGGCCGCCGCCCATGACGAAGATCAGGCTCGGATCCCAGGTGCCGGCGATGTCGAAGAAATTCAGCACCTTCGCCGGGTTGATCATGCCCGAAACGGCGATGCCCAGACCGAAGAGCCCGCCGATCAGGAAGGCCGAGACCAGTTTGCTCATGAGTTCAGCCTCCAATCACGTGGCGGATGATGAAGACGGTTGCGAAGGCGGTGGCCATGAACGTCGCGACGGCAACGACCGAGCGCGGCGACAGTCGGGCGATGCCGCAAATGCCGTGCCCGCTTGGGCAGCCGCCACCGAAATGCACGCCGATGCCGACAAGGAAGCCGCCCACGACCAGCGCCGCCGTGGATACCGGCACGCTGAACGGGATTTCCTTGCCGGCAAGCAGAAGCAGCAAGGGTGCGGCTATTGCACCGGCGATAAAGGCGGCGCGCCATGGCCAGTCTGAGGACACTGGGGGAATGACGCCGGTCAGGATGCCTGTCATGCCGGCAATGCGCCCGTGCAATGCCATCAGCAGCACTGCCGCCAGGCCGATAAGGGCTCCGCCGAGCAAGGACTGGAGAGGTATGAAGTCGGTCATCGAGAGGTCAAATCCGCGAAGGTCGATAGAAGATCACCTTGCAGCAGATAGACATTTCCATACGGGAATCCAGCCGGAACTTGGTCCGGCTGGCAAGGTGGCGGTCTTCGGGAGCGGGCGGGCCTCAGCTGCCGAGGATGGCGCCTTTTATCTGCGTGATGTTGTTATGCATCATGTCGATATAGGTCGAGGCCGGCCCGTCGGATCCCGACAGCGCGTCCGAATAGAGCGTGCCGCCGACCTTGATGCCGGACTCGCTGGAAATCTGCTCGATCAGCCGCGGATTGGTGATGTTCTCGATGAAGATCGCCGCCGCCCTGTCCTGCTTGACCTGGGTCACCAGCCTGGCGACGTCTGCCGCCGACGGCTCGGAATCGGTCGAGATGCCCTGCGGCGCCAGGAACGTCAGGCCGTACTCGTGTTCGAAATAGCCGAAGGCGTCATGCGAGGTGATGACGACGCGCTTCTCCTGCGGGATCGACTGGATCGCCGCTCTCACCTCGATTTCAAGCGCGTCGAGCTTGGCGGTGTAGTCGGTGGCATTGGCCTTGTAGCTGTCGCAGCCCGCGCTATCGGCCGCGCAGAATGCCTCGGCGATGTTCTTCACATAGATCTTGGCATTGGCGATCGACTGGAAGGCGTGCGGATCGGTGAC
>JBFLWR010000184.1:0-2413 GCA_040755925.1 Pseudomonadota bacterium | reverse complement strand
ACGCCTACCAGCTCGCGGGCGGTGTTTCATCCGTCCAGCGGCGCCTCAAGGAAATCAAGGCGCTCGGATACAAGCGGATCGTGCTTGCGGGCTTCTCGTGGGGAGGGTGGGTCTCTCTCGTCGCGGCGCAAACGCCCGGGCTGCCGGTCGACATGCTGCTGGTCAACGCGCCGGTCGTCTTCGGACACAAGATCTATGAAGGCAAGCCAAATCCGTTTTTCGACATCAACCTGACGGCCTACAAATCGGTGATGGCGAAAGCGAACGTGCCGGCGGTGCTCATCTTCCCCGACGATCCGGTCGACGAGCCGGATGCCCGAATGCGTGGGGCGATCGCCGATATCTACCTGACCAATGCCGGGCGGGCTCATCGCATCATCGCCGCGCCGGCCGGCTTCAGGGCCCATTACGCCGCCTGGGTGCCCTTCTTCGATTATGCCTATGGCGAATGCATCGCCGGGTTTCTGGACAAGCCGAAGACCTCAATTTGCCCCTACAAGCCCATTTCCAACACCGATTTCCGATCGGTGCTGAATCTCTCCCAGGTGTCCGACGAAAGGTCGAAGCGCGTCGTGTCCGCTCAATCCCTGGCGGGAGAGAAGTTTGTTGCCTACACGCTCCAGGACGAAGATTTCAAACATTTCGATTTTGTATCGGGCAGCAAGCGAATGACTTCGGTATGGAACCGGCGCTTCGAGGAGCCGATCGCATTCCGCAATGACGAGTTCTGCGCCGGCCGATCTTGCGACATCTTGCTTCGCTGGTCGGATGACACCCTGCTGGAATTCGACAAGACGCGGGGTTCGCTCAAAGCCTGGTGGTTCCTGGATAAATAGGAGTGGCTCCCGACGGCCCTCGTATGCCGTCGAGAAAACTCTCCGGATTTTTTAGGAACTGACCTACTGCAGCAGCCCCTTGACGATGGCGCTGGCCTTGGCGAAGTCCATCTGGCCGGCATACTTCTGCTTCAACGCGCCGATCACCTTGCCCATGTCCTTCTGGTTGGCCGCGCCCGTGGCAGCGATTGCCTCGCGCGCCGCCGCCGCGATGGCCGCGTCGTCGAGCTGTGTCGGCAGGAACTCGCGGATGATCTCCATCTCGCCGCGCTCCTGTGCCGCCAGTTCCGGGCGCTTGCCGTCCTCGAAAGCCCTTGCAGACTCCTCGCGCTGCTTCACCATCTTGGAGAGTATCTGCAGGATTTCTTCCTCGCTCGCCGGCGGCTTGCCGGCGCCGCGGTTGGCGATGTCGCGGTCATGGATGGCGGCCTGGATCAGCCGCAGCGTCGGCAGGCGGTGCTTGTCCTGCGCCTTCATCGCGCTCTTCATGGATTCGGCGATTTTCTCGCGCATCGTGCTTCTCCTTGGATCGCGGCGGACAATAGCTTTGCCGAACGGCTAACGCAAATCCCGACAAGCCGCTGATATTGCTTGACGAAAGCAAACTGGACCTGTTGTCGGCCCACCACATTGACCGCTTGGACGGCTTCCCCTATGTACTCGGTCCTGCATGAGACAATGAGTTGACGCGCGGAAGCTGGGAAAATCCAGCTTCACGCGTTGTGCCGCGCAAACGGCCCTGGCGGGCCGGTTGGAGCGCCTGACAGGAGTGCCGCCATGGCCACGACCACCGCCCCCTGGGCCACCGAAAAGCCGACCGCCCTTCTGGTGCTCGCCGACGGCACGGTGATCGAGGGCCGCGGCCTCGGCGCGACAGGATCGGCGGTAGCGGAGGTGTGCTTCAACACCGCGCTCACCGGCTACGAGGAGATCCTCACCGATCCGTCCTATGCCGGCCAGATCGTCACCTTCACCTTCCCGCATATCGGCAATGTCGGCACCAACGACGAGGACATCGAGGACCTCAACCCGGCGGCACGCGCCGGCGCGGTCGGCGCCATATTCAAGGCCAATGTCACGGACCCGTCGAACTACCGCGCCGCCGGTCATCTCGACATGTGGCTGAAGAAGCGCGGCATCGTCGCCCTTTCGGGCATCGACACGCGCGCGCTCACCGTGCTGATACGCGAGAAGGGCATGCCCAACGCTATAATCGCGCATGCGCCCGACGGCGTCTTCGACATCGACGACCTGAAGCGGCAGGCTGCCGCCTGGTCTGGTCTGATCGGGCTCGACCTCGCCAAGGAAGTCACCTCCGGCCAGTCCTCCGTCTGGCGTGAGACGCCCTGGGTCTGGAACGAAGGCTTTGGCGAGCAGGACGAGCCGACAATGCATGTCGTCGCCGTCGACTACGGCGTCAAGCGCAACATCCTGCGCCTGCTTGCCGGCCTCGGCGCCAAGGTTACCGTGGTGCCCGCCAAAACCGCTGCCGAGGAAATCCTCGCCATGCAGCCGGACGGCATCTTCCTCTCCAACGGCCCCGGCGACCCGGAAGCGACCGGCGAATACGCCGTTCC
>JBFLWR010000183.1:0-4642 GCA_040755925.1 Pseudomonadota bacterium | reverse complement strand
GGAAGGTCCAAAGCAGCAGCAATTCCTTCGAGACGGGGTAGCCTTCCTCGTCCTTCACCGCGTGGTCGGCGATCACTCCGGCGACGTCGGGAAAGCCCTCGACACTCACCATCGAGGCGGCACGGTTGAGGTTGGCGCGCCAACCGAAGCCGGCGATCGAGGCGACGTTGACGATGGCGCCGCCTTCACGAAGTTTTGGGGCCATCGCCTCTGAAAGCGCACGCAGGCCGTAGAAGTTGACGGCGATGGTCGCGGCCGCTCCGGTGTTGCCGGAGAGGCCGGCGACGTTGCACAGAGCGTCAATGCGCTGCGGCAGTTGCGCGACGAGAGCATCGACGCCGGCCTTGGACGAGATATCGGCCTTGACGAAGACGCCCTGGTGCCCGGCCGGCTCGCGCAGATCGACGCCGATCACGTCGGCGCCGAGCTGACCGGCCAATTCCGCCGTACGAGCGCCGATGCCCGAGGCGACGCCGGTGATGAGGATCGTCTTGCCGAAAAGCATGCTCATGCCTTCTCCTGATGTGTCTTTGTCTGTGCCAGCGCGACGATCTCGCCGGGCGGATTTGATGTGATGGTCGGCAGCTTGACGCGATAGCCGACAGACAACAGGCGCCAGCCGAAGCGCTCTTCCAGTGTTCCCCAGAGGCCGCGCGGCAAGAACAGCGAGAAGACAAGCGCGGTGGCGCCGAGGCCGATCAGGTACCAGACGCCGGTGCCGCCGAACCAGGTCTCGATGAGGAAGAACAGCACCGCGCCGAGGATGGCGCCCTCGAAGGTGCCGATACCGCCGACCAGCACCATGAAGATCATGTAGGCGGTCCACTGAACGTTGAAGTAGGTTTTCGGCTGGAAGGTGACGGCGGTCGCCAACCACAACGCGCCGGCGACGCCGATGCCGAAGGCGGCGAGCACGAAGAGCAGACGCTTGGTGCCGGTGACGCGCACGCCAACGGAAGCGGCCGCGTCCTCATTGTCGCGGATGGCGCGGATTGCGGCGCCGGTGCTGCCGCGCAGCAGGCCGAACAGAATGGCGAGCAGCACCGTCATGGAGGCGAGCGCCAGCCAGTAGATGGTCATCCGCCGGGTCGATGCGTCGTAAACATTGAGCGAGATCAGCGAGGTTCCGGTCTCGCCCTGGATCAGCCGGTCGAGATTGACGAGAAGATGAGTGAGCGCCGCGATCACCCACATGCCGATGGCGAATTCGCCGTTCTTCAAGCGAAGCATGAACAGCGAGATCGGCCAGGAGACGGCGCCGACAATGACAGCAGAGACAAACAGCGAGACGAACGGATTGAGCCCGGCATTGGCGAGACGGATGGCGAAATAGGCGCCCAGGCCGAAGAAGACCTGCTGGCCGACCGAGACCAGACCGCCGAAGCCGGCGAGCGCGTTCCACATGGCGGCAAGGATCACATAGATGAACAGCGCCGTCATGCGGTCGACGGCGCCGGCCGACAGGAATTGCGGCGCAACCGCAAGCAACACGATGATTGCCGCGACGCCGACGCTGGCGATGCGCGAGGCGGTCGTGCCGCGCTCGATGACGGGAGAGGCGCTCATGGGGCTTTCCCCGCTGGCAGGCGCAGCAGGCCGCGCAGGCCGAGGCCGGATGTGTAGAGCCGGATGAACAATACGATCAGGAAAGCGACGTGCCCGCCGATCAGGAAGCCCTGCGGGTGCACTTTCGCGCCGAGCGTCTGCGCGAGCGCCAGCACGATGCCACCGATGAGCGTGCCCCAGAGCGAGCCGGCGCCGCCGATGACCGCCGCCTCGAAGGCGAACAGAAGCTGCGTTGCGCCGGCATAGGGATCGAAGGTGGCGCGCATGCCGAGGAAAGCGCCAGCAAGGCCGACGGTTACCATGGCGATTGCCGCCGCGATGGCGTTGGCGCGGCGCGCGTCGACGCCGACCAGCCCCGCCGTATCGGGATCTTCCGACGTCGCGCGGATCGAGCGGCCGAGGCCGGTGCGTGTAAGGAAAAGCTGCAGTCCGCCGAGCAGGACGACGGCAGTGAAGAAGATGATCACCGCCAGCTTGCCGACATAGATGCCGCCCGGCCACTTAAAGGAATCGTAGGACAGGCTGCCGATGAAAGGCGCCAGCGAGCGCGTGTCGGCGCCGAACTGCTCGAACAGGAAATTGTCGATAACGATGGCGAGGCCGAAGGTGGTGAGGATCGGCAGCAGTGCGCCGCCACGCGCGCTGCGTTCGAGCAGGAAGCGTTGCAGGGCCCAGCCGATCGCGGCCATCAGCGGCGGGACGATGGCGAGGCCATAGAAGGGCTGGATGTGGAAGCGCGAGGCGAGCAGCCACAGCGCGAAGGCCGACAGCACAGCGAGGCTGCCATGCGCCAGGTTGATGATACGCATCACCGAAAACATAAAGGAGAGGCCGCAGGCGATCAGCGCGTAGTAACCGCCGAGCAGGATGCCCTGGACGATCTGGTTGCTCATGCCGGCACGCCTCCAGCGCCTTTCCTGTGCAGGCCGAAATAGGCTTTGGTCACCTCGTCGCGCGACACGCTCTTGCTGTCGCCGGCCAGGACGATCCTGCCTTCGAGCATGCAGATGATCTTGTTGGACACGGAGAGCGCGCGGTTGAGATCCTGCTCGACCAGAACGATCGTCGTGCCTGAACTGATCAGCCCCTGCAGCGAGGCATAGACGCGGTCGACGACCAACGGCGACAGGCCGAGCGAGACCTCGTCGAGCAGCAGCAGGTCCGGATTGCTCATCAGCGCGCGGCCTATTGCCGTCGCCTGCTGCTCGCCGCCGGAAAGATGGCCCGCCTTGGCATGGCGGCGCGGCTTGAGATTGGGGAAGGTGTCGAGCACCTTGTCTACGCTCCAGTCACCGGGACGGCCGGCGGTGCGGCCAAGCAAAAGGTTCTCCTCGACCGTCATTTGAACGAAGAGTCGCCGACCTTCGGGCACCAGCGCGATGCCTTTGCGGACACGTTCGTGCGCGGGCACGCCGGATAGGTCGACGCCATCGAACAGCACGCGGCCCGAGGCGGCCGGATGCGCGCCGGCGATCGCACGCAGCAGCGTCGTCTTGCCGGCGCCGTTGGCGCCGACCAGCGCAAGCGTTCCGCCGCGCTCGATGTCGAAACTCACGCCACGCACGGCTTGCAACAGGCCATGGCGGACGACAAGGTCCTCGACAGACAGCTGGCTCATTTCGGGCCTCCGCCGAGATAGGCGCTGATCACCTGCGGATCGGCCATCACCGCCCGCGGATCGCCATCGGCAATGATTTTGCCCGCGTCCATGCAGATCAGCCGCTCGGCCACCTGGAGCAGGACATGGACGATATGCTCGATCCAGACGATGCCGATCTTGCGGCGGCGCAGTTCGCGGATGGTTTCGACAAGCTCGCTCGCCTCACCATCGGTCAGTCCGCCGCCGATCTCGTCGAGCAGAAGCAGCTTTGGTTTGGCGGCGAGCGCGCGGGCGAGTTCCAGCCGCTTGCGGTCGAGCAGGCCCAGAGTCTCTGCGCGCCGGTCGGCGACGCCCAGCATGCCGCAAAGCCTCAACGAGGCGAGCGCTTCCTCATAGGCTTCGTCGCGGCCGAGCCCGGCGCCATGCGAGGCGGCGACGAAGACATTCTCGAAGGCGGTCATGCCGCCGAAAGGCTTCGGCACCTGATGGGTGCGCACAAGACCCAGCCGGCAGCGCTGCGTGGCGGGGAGAGCGGTCACATCGTCGCCCTTGAAGGCGATGGTGCCCGCGCTCGGCGGGTAGGCGCCGGAGAGCACGCTGAGCAGCGTCGTCTTGCCGGCGCCATTCGGCCCGACGATGCCAACCGCTTCTTCGGCGCGCATGGCAAAGTCGATATCGTCCAGCACCACCAGCGCGCCAAAGCGCTTGCGGATGCCGGCGGCGCTGAGGATCGCACCGTTGGGCGAAGCGTTCACAATGCTGTCCTCACACGCCGACGGATCAGCCGTTATAGGGCTGAAGCTTTGCCTCGACCGGCACCTTTGGGTCGGTGGCGTTCTCGGTGATGACGTAGTCCAACGGGAACTTCGAGCCTTCCTTGGCGACCACCCATTGCGTGCCGATGATCGGGCCGGGCGAGACGTTGGCGACCGGGCCGCTGGTGAAATCGACCTTGCCGATCATCGTCTCGGTCTTCAGCGTGCTCAGCGCCTTGGCGACCGACGCCTTGTCCTTGGCGTTGGAACTCGCCTTCAGGGCTTCGAAGCCGGCGTCGAGCAGCGACATCGAGGCGCCAAGCTGCTGCGTCCACTGCTTGCCGCTCGTTGCCTCATAGCCGTCGGCAAGTTCGGTTCCCGACACGCCCGTCAAAGGTGACTTGTAGGGGAAGGCCTTGTGCCAGTAGGCGGCGCTCGAGATCTTCATGCCGAGATCGCCGAGCGCTTCGATGTCCGAGGGGAACAGCCCCGTCTTTGCGACCTGGGCGATCTTGATCTGCCGGGTCAGGCCCTGTTGCGCGGCCTGGCGCCAGAAGGCGGCGAAGTCCGGCGGGATCGGGAAGGAGTTGAAGATCTCGACCCCCTCCTGCTTGAACAGCGCGATCTGCGAGGAATAGTCGGTGGTGCCGGTTTCATAGGCGCCGGGATCGACGATCGTGAAACCCTGCTTGGCAAGCAACGGCGCCAGATTGGCGCGGAT